>NZ_QTMW01000020.1:42935-125134 GCF_003604005.1 Bacteroides sp. OF03-11BH
GTATGACTGTTTTCTACACTTCATTCAGTTAAAAGCAACTATACTTATACTTTCCTCTTTTTAAAAGCAATGAAGTACCCGGAAATTTATTACCTTTGTGTAATTGATTTATAAAACCGGAGTATATGAGCACTAAAATTTATCCCATTGGCATACAGAATTTCGAAAAGATTCGTAATGACGGCTATTTATATATTGATAAAACGGCATTGATGTATCAAATGGTAAAAACCGGTAGTTACTATTTCTTAAGCCGCCCGCGCCGCTTCGGAAAGAGTCTGCTCATCTCTACTCTTGAAGCCTATTTTCAAGGAAAAAAAGAACTGTTTACAGGACTGGCTGTAGAAAGGTTGGAAAAGGATTGGATTAAATATCCGATACTACATCTGGACCTTAATATCGAAAAATATGATACGCCGGAAAGTCTGGATAATATACTCGAAAAATCGTTGACTGCATGGGAAAAGCTCTATGGTGCCGAGCCATCCGAACGCTCATTTTCCCTGCGTTTTGCCGGTATCATAGAACGCGCCTGCAAGCAGGCAGGACAGCGCGTAGTTATTTTGGTAGATGAATATGATAAGCCCATGTTGCAAGCCATCGGCAACGAAAAATTGCAAAAACAATTCCGGGACACTTTAAAACCTTTCTATGGGGCACTCAAAACAATGGATGGCTATATAAAGTTTGCGTTCTTGACCGGCGTTACAAAGTTTGGCAAAGTCAGTGTGTTTAGCGACTTGAATAATTTGGATGACATCTCAATGCGAAAAGATTATGTTGAAATCTGCGGTGTCAGCGATCAGGAGCTTCATGAAAACTTAGATATCGAACTTCATGAGTTTGCAGAGACGCAAGGTTTGTCGTATGACAAGCTCTGTACAAAACTAAAAGAATATTATGATGGCTATCATTTTACACATAATTCTATCGGTATATATAATCCGTTTAGTCTGCTCAACGCTTTCAAATATAAAGAATTCGGCAGTTATTGGTTTGAGACGGGGACACCTACCTATCTGGTTAAGTTACTAAAAAAGCATCATTATGATCTGGAACGGATGGCACACGAAGAAACTGATGCACAAGTACTGAATAGCATCGACTCCGAATCAACCAACCCGATTCCAGTGATTTACCAAAGCGGATACCTCACCATTAAAGGATATGACGAACGTTTTGGCATATACCGTTTAGGTTTCCCCAACCGTGAAGTAGAAGAAGGATTCATTCGCTTTCTGCTTCCTTTTTACGCGAATGTGAATAAGGTGGAATCCCCATTTGAAGTTCAAAAATTCGTCCGTGAAGTAGAAACGGGAGATTATGATTCTTTCTTCCACCGCCTGCAGAGTTTCTTTGCCGATACGACTTACGAAGTAATCCGGGAGCAGGAACTACATTATGAGAACGTACTTTTCATCGTTTTCAAGCTGGTTGGCTTCTATACCAAGGTGGAATACCACACTAATGACGGGCGTATAGATCTCGTGCTACAGACAGAGAAGTTCATTTATATAATGGAATTCAAGCTAAACGGAACAGCAGAAGAGGCTTTGCAGCAAATTAATGACAAACGCTATGCGCTACCTTTCGAAGCGGATGGACGGAAACTATTCAAGATAGGGATTAACTTCAGTGAGAAAACCCGTAATATCGAAAAATGGGTAGTAGAATCCTGAAGTATACCCCGCCTTGACAAAGAGTCTGTTATTATTAACGTGGTGATCTTATTCCAATCCCGGCCACGCTTTTGTTGAATACGTAGCCTCAAGCGCATTTTCTAAATTATCATTCAGACTCGGGAAGAAATCGATTCCTGTCTTTTCCTCCAGTTCGTCTATTGATAATGCATAGTCAACTAACTTTGTTGATTTCGGAGAGTCGGTATGCTCCATCCAAAAAGCGATCGCTTTGAATGAATCTCCTTTTTTAAACAACAAAGCCATATAATAATATCTAGGAATGGGCTTGCTACGGTCGTTACTAATATATCCTCTGATCTGATCTTCCTTATCAATCGTTCCTCCTTTTACCACATATAAGGTATCTGAAGATGTGCAGCTACGTCCCCATGATTGCACCTGTCCCTCCAAAGTCAACCAAATACCTGTATTAAATTTATTTCGTTGAGGACTCATATTAGTGTAATAAAAAGTCTGTTCATTTACCTCACGCGAATAAAGTCTGTCGGCAGAAGCACAAAGATGCCCTCTATCATAACCTTGTTTCCCAAAATCTGCTTGCACACGTTGGTATTGTGAACCGATAGCAGGATCTGCATCAAAAGGCTCATCACTACGTGATACATTTTGTTGCTTTGTTTGATTGTCAAATCGAAAGGCAATCCAACGGGAATGTTTCTTACTCTTATCGTATTCCATACTGAAAGAAGTTACTTTCTGCCCATTGAATGTGGTGTAGTGTGTTACAAACACATCGTTTGCACCATTGCGTAAGGCTGGGAGTTCTACGATGCCGGTGGCGAAATTATTGGAGTTGTTATTTTCATCTTTATCACAAGCGCAAAAGCTTATACATAATAAGCCCAGCCAAAGCAAAGTATTATATCTCATACAATATCAAATATTAAAAAAGAACTAAAACTGACCCAAACATTATTTGAGCCAGTTTTAGATTCTATTTTTGAGGAATACCAATTATTTTTTTACAACCAAAGATGCATTATCAATCAACATATCTTTAGCCGCAACAGACTTACTACCCGAACTCATAAATACAATAGAAACAGTTTGCTCTGCTTCCAACTCAATTGAATATTCATATTTAGTCCATTCATCAGTTAAAGCAATTGCAGTCGTTCCACTAACATAATTATATTTGCCACTATCCACCGTACCGTCTTCCTTTATTAGCACATAACCAACTTTCATATTAGCAGTAGCACCTGCTACAGCATTCTTTGCATATACAGAAAGTGTGTAATTTCCAACACTTAATTTTATATCATCACTACCTAAACGTTTATTACTCGTTGAGGTATTAGATATTAACACCGACATCGTACCATCTTGCGCGCTTTCTGTATATTTACTATAGGTAGCATTAGTTGCAGATTCTCTCCCCCAACCTTCTGGCTTAGTATCATTCCAAACTTCAAAACTACCATTCTTCAATAATTCACCTGATGGTTCCGGGGCAGTACCTCCTTCCACACCATATAATCTAATGTTATAAAGACGGAAACCTACAGTGTTATCAGCTACATCAGCAACAAACTTTAACGTAGAAGCATCAGTACCTGCAACCTCCACTTCCACTTGCATAGAATAGAAAATATTAGCTTCTTTATTTGCTGCGCTCACAACCTTACTTGCTGCCACTACTTCCTTGTCATTCAAAACAACTTTGATAGCACTCAAATCTGCAGTTTCACCTGCATTATACACATTAGACGCTACTTCATAAGCAACAATGAACTTACTATAACCAGAAGCTTTTATATTAGAAATTGAGAAATTCACCTCACTATTTTTAGGAAACCAAGCATGATTCACCATAGGTGCATCTGAAGAAACTTCAGGAGTCTTATGAGCAATAGCACGTATATCTCCACTCGTTGCTGCAAAAGTCAAATTCGAATTATCCCAACCCTGATAAGCACTTATAGCTGGTCTTTCTTCATCTTTTCCTATAATCTTAGCACCAAACTTTTCTGTAAATATTTCAGTTCCCTCAACAGGAGGTTCAGGAGTTTCACCACCTTCACCTTCTCCAACAATCTTCACATTCTTCACTTCCCATGTACCTACATTAGAAGTAGTACTTATATATTTGAAAGCAAATTGAATATTTTTACCAACATAGCTAGCAAGGTCAATATTACCAGAAGAAACAAATTTCCAATCCTGATTAGTTCCATAAGTTGGTATAGTAGCTTGAGTCCAATCAGAAGCAGTACTTTCCTTCACCCATATAGTCAACTCTTTTGCAGGATCACCACAGAATTTATGAGCATGTTCAAATGTCAATGAAGCTTTGGTCGCTTTTGTCAGATTTACAACAGGAGATATCAACCAGCTTTCTGATGCTTCTTTTTCTGTTGCAGAGATATAAGCACTAGCTTTCATATATTTGCTGGCAGTTCCGCCAGTCTCCGGTGTATAAGACTCCCATTTCCAGATTTCGCTTACTTTAGTAGGACGTGTTTTATCTTCAATAGTAAATGTACCTTTATCTGAAGCAAATGATTCTTCAAAGAATGTAACTCCGCCAACCGGAGGCGTAGGCTCATCTCCCCCTTCACCAATAATAGTGCCATCTTCCAATATCGCAGTTGTAACTTCTTTCAATCCCGGTAATCCCCATGTATTTTTCACTAAGGTTCCTTTCAAAGTCACTAAACGAGGAAGAGGAGTTGTTGCATTATCAACCAAATTTAAAGCTGCCTTAACTTCAGAGCAGCCAGCAGTTTTACCACTTAAATTAACCGCTGAACAATTCTTATAATCGCTTTCTCCACGGTCATCTGCAATCAGAAATGCAGTAGCTTTCACACCTGTGGGTTGTGTTCCAAAAACAACATCATTTTCAGAACTTATGGACATATCGGTAGAAGACTTAATACCTGCTACAATATATGCTTGTACCCAAGCTACAGTAGTACCATCGGCCTTAGCCTTTAAATCTGATACAGTATATGGATTATCTTTAGAACCATCACCCGTCAGCCCCGGAACATCACCCTCTCCCAATATATCATAAGGAGCCGGTACATCACTACATGAACTAAATGTGAACACTGCAAGCAGTGTCAAGAATAAAGCATTTAGAATCTTTTTCATAATTGTATATTGTTATTTGAATTATTTATTGCGTTTTACATCACTGCCAGTACGAATAATCAATTGCCAAGCATTGTTATATCGGGTCAGTATACCTGTCACATTTAAAGTACCTTGCGGAAGAACATCTTTTGAGAAGTTAGCATAGATACTGGTATGTGCCACAGCCGCAGACTTAGTACCATCAGCATAGTTGATATTGCGTTCTACAAAAGAAAGATTTGGATTGGCTACATCTTCCTCTGCTGCATAAGTTGTAGTACCATTTGCATCCGGAAAACTTACATTTTTTAATGTAACAAGCAATGGCGCCTGCTTCATATCCACAGCGGTCAATTCTGCAGCCGTAGAGATTTCTAAAGGTCTTAATTCATCATAAAACAACTTCGGTTCATTAATCAAACGTACATGCTGTTTCCATACATATTCGGGCATACGTCCCACTTTACCTTCATAAATTGAACCGATTTGTGCAAGCTTACGGTAACTACCGATTTGCAATCCCTTACAG
This sequence comes from Bacteroides sp. OF03-11BH, assembly GCF_003604005.1. NCBI lineage: Bacteria > Pseudomonadati > Bacteroidota > Bacteroidia > Bacteroidales > Bacteroidaceae > Bacteroides > Bacteroides sp. OF03-11BH. The sequence continues at coordinate 48,249 of NZ_QTMW01000020.1, forward strand.
TCAATTACGACTTTTTGACCTACCGGACAAAAGGCATATAATCCGGAATTATTAACTCCTACAATAATAGCACCTGTTTCATCACCAACGACAAGCTGTTTGTAGATGTTCCCACTTTCATCATCTCCAATTATTACACCTTCAATACGTGTTTCATCCTCAATAGTAGTATACGTATCAGTACTCGTATCGATGAAATCATTGTATTTCTCTTTCAGCGCAGCTATTGAAATGGTGCGTCCTTCCGGGATTGAATTATTGCCATAAGCATTTCCCGTCACCGGATCATCATAGTTCTCACAGGAAGTGAGACCTGCGCCACATAGCAGCAATCCGGTACATAATATAGATAGTAATTTCTTCATAATTGTTTCTTCCTTTCTTATTGTTTTGGATTGATAACTACACATTCTTAAAATCTATAACCAATGTTCAAGAAAGCGTTGAACGGGAATGCGTAGAAATACTTAGAGTTCTTAGAAAACTTGTAAACACGTGCGTCACCGTCTTTGTAATTATCATCACGGTTTTGTTCGAAACCGCCTGTACGCAAATCTGTATTGTTCAAGATATTAGTCAAACTCAAATTAAGGCTAATGCTCTTTCCATTACGTAAACGAATGTATTTTCCGATGGAAGCATCCAACATAAATCCACCATCCAGTTTCTCCTGACCTGGTACATGGAGAACCGGATTTCCATTAGCATCTACGCCGGCACCATTTTTATCCAATACGCTGCCAAGACGACGATAGCTTGAGAAATCGATATATACACGATCATAATAGTTTCCGGTCAAATTGAAGAACCAACCTTTTACGTTATAATCCAAAGCAAGGCTATAAGCAGAAAGCGGAGTACCATTAGCACGCATACCTTTAGCATAAACACGATCGAGGTTTGACTCATTCTCACTTTCATATGTCAATACAGCATCCGGATTATTGGTGTATTTAGCTTCACTCCAAGTACCGATAGCCGTCAATGAAAGTTCACTTGTCAACTTAAAGGTAGCCGCTGCTTCTATTCCCCAATGTTCCTTTTCAATGCCATTCATAGAAAGATAAGTGAAACGTGCTTCGCTATCATTATAAAAAGCATCCATTTCTACCTGATTCTGGAAGCGAGTGTAATAACCAGTCAAACGTCCCATCACCCATGGAGTGTTGAAGTTATAAGTCAAATCACCACCAATGATACGCTCTGTTTTCAAGTCTCTCACAAAGTCATTCTTAATACGTGGAGCAATAAAAGAGTTATAGGCCAACGGTGCACGTTCTTCATATCCGGCATTCAACGTGAAAGAATGGTTACCATTGATAGCCCAATTCAAACCGGCTTTTATACCTCCTTCAAGGAATTTAGCCGTACCGCTGCTACCAAGTGATTTCAACGGAGCACGTCCGTTTCTCATCAATCCATCGCGGAACATCTGTGTAGATCCTATCTTACCGGAAGCAAAATAGTTTAATGACCCGCCATTGTTACCCTGATAACGCACCCATGCACTCTGCTTATTCACATAGATGTTATAATCATAACCAAATTTATCACCTTCACCAATACGGCGGTTAGGATTATCAAGATCATTTTGCACCATACTGGAACTAGCTCCATGATCGCGCACTGCAAATTTGTCGACGTCAGTATAAAGCTGTCCGCCCAGCAAATCCTTCATTTTTTTATAATGCATACCTTTGGTTGTATTCACGGCAACTCCCGCAATGTAGCTGTTGTGTTCATTCCATTGATGATTGAATACCGAACTAAGGTTGAAAGCCAACTGATCATCATGACGTTCTTCTACATAATAAAGTGTCTCTTTACCTAATGCATTCGCCTGTTTATTGGCAAAATAAAGAGCATCCCAATCTAACTGACGATAAGCTTTATTATTTTTCCAATTATCTGTAACTTCATTAAACTGCTGCAATTCATCGGCAGTAGGAACAGATTCCCATACATCAAAGATTGAGCTAGGCAACTTTTTATAATAATCCGGGCGTGGATCGGCCGCATTACCATTCCAGCCTAGAGCACTTTTCCCATAGTTGGAATATTTGAATCCGGCACTTGTCACTAACTTCTTATTATCATCAATGGTGAAATTCCATGAAGCAATAGCCGATGGTTCGAACTGACGTACAATACGTGCATTTCGTTTTTCTCCATTCTGATATCCCCAGTTCGGATTATAATAATGACTGTTCGCTAAATAATAAGCTTCTTCGGTTGCCGCCATTTGCTGTCCTCTCTCTGTCGGTGTTCCCCAAGTTGCCAAAGAGAGACTATGGCGTTCGTTGAATACTTTCTCCGCACCGAGAAAGTAAGAAAAAGAATTATATTTGATTCCTTCAATATTTCCCTCATTACCCCAGCGATAACCCAATGATCCGGTAAATGCCCAACCATTGTTCATCAGACCTGTAGAATAAGTATACATTCCACGCAAAATGTAGTTGCGGTTACTACCTGACAGTGTTAGTTTTGAGCCGGCCGCATATTGGCTGGCACGTAAATTGATATTGGTGGCACCTCCTATCGCGCCAAAAGTAAAGTTGTTAAATTCAAAAGGACCGATCCCTTCCTTATTACGGGTAGCATCGTTCAATCCTCCTATTAATCCGTAGCTGAAACGTCCTGTTTCTGCATCATTAAACTGTACCCCATTGATATACATGTCACTGTACTGGGAATCATATCCCCTTACACGAAATCTCATTGGGCTAAACAGATAACCTACATTTGACAGATAAACATCATTGTTAGAAGTGACCAATGCAGATGTGCTCTGTGCTGCATCATCATCCTCATTCAATTGTGATTCTGTAAACATGAAAGAAGCATTGTCCTCACGGGCGTTTTGCTTTGCCTTTTGCTGCGCAAAAAGTGCTGGCATTAAGCAAAATAGCACGATCGCTAACCCTAGTCGTTGTTTCATAATTTAATTTATATTAATGTTAATTGGTCTTTCATTTTGCAACATAAAAGAAATATGTTGTTACGCAAAATAACAAAGAATTTTATATATAACAATGTTTTTTGCAAAAAAAGTAACTAGCAAGGGTGGTTTTTCCGTTTTCTTTTTAGATATTTGTCATACAAATGACAAATTACCCACTTTTAAAATCAATTTTAAAGATGAAAAAAAGCTTAATGACTTTAGGTGTACTCGCTCTTTTTGTCCTCATGGCCTACGGACAAGAAAAGAAATTTGCCCTCTACAGTGTAGCGTTCTACAATATGGAGAATTTGTTTGACACCATTCATGATGAAGGTAAGAATGACTACGAGTATCTTCCTAACGGTACTAATCAGTGGAATACGATGAAGTATAAGGCTAAGCTGAAAAACATGTCGGAAATATTAAGTATGTTAAGTACCGACAAGTTACCAATGGGTCCCGCCATTATCGGCGTTTCTGAAATCGAAAATTACAGAGTATTGGAGGACATACTGAAACAACCTGCTTTAGCGGACAGAGGGTACCAATATGTTCACTACGAAGGAGCAGACCAACGTGGTGTGGACTGTGCTTTCTTCTATAATCCCAAATTGTTTGAACTGACAAATAGTAAACTCGTACCTTATGTATATATCAATGATACGGTGCATAAGACACGTGGTTTCCTGATTGCCAGCGGTAATATCGCAGGTGAGAAAATGCACTTTATCGTCAATCACTGGCCTTCGAGAGCAGCTGCTTCTCCGGCGCGTGAACGCGCAGGGGAGCAGGTTAGAGCGATCAAAGACTCACTGTTAAGGGAAGACTCCGCAGCCAAAATTGTTATCATGGGGGATATGAATGACGACCCGATGGATAAAAGTATGGCCGTAGCACTTGGAGCTAAACGTAAGCCTGCTGATGTAGGACCTACAGATTTGTACAATCCTTGGTGGGATACTTTGAAAAAAGGATACGGAACTCTGATGTACAAAGGCAAATGGAATTTGTTCGATCAAATCGTATTCACCGGGAATTTATTGGGCACTGATCGCAGTACACTGAAATTCTATAAACATGAAATCTTCCGCCGTGATTTTATGTTCCAAAAAGAAGGGAAATACAAAGGTTATCCTAAACGGACGCAAGCAGGTGGTGTATGGCTAAATGGGTATAGCGATCACTTGCCTACTATTATTTATCTAATTAAAGAAGTGAAATGACAAAAGCATTATTTAAACTATTCATCCTGTTCATAACTTGTAGCACTGTAATCTCATGTAGTGAACAGGATTCTCCAGAACTTCCGGACAATCCGGGCAATACCAATCAAGGAATTGCCTCTATTGACCAAACGCAAATCAATGCAAATGGAGGCGGATTTATCATTCGTGTAAAAGCTGATGGCACATGGCAGGCTTCAAGTAGTGAGACTTGGTGTACATTGAGTAGAACATCCGGCAATGGAAATGGCTCTATCAGTGGATATATGAAAGCAAATACCGGAGCTGAACGAAGTGTCATTATTACAATCATAGCAGGGAAAGAAAAAGCAGAGTTTACACTCAAACAATTAGCAGGCAATGGTTCTAATCCTGATCCAGATCCAGACCCGGAAAAGCCTTCAGGATATGCAGGGAGGATTGAAATTCCAGCTTTGCGTTCTGGAGATATGTATAAGTTCATCACACACACTACTAAAGAGAATAACAAAGAGATTATTACTTATAGCTATGAGTATGATTGTAACAAAATGCATTCTCGTTGGGTCGCATGCACTTTTAGCACCGCCACTTCTGACCAAGATGCAGGAAGAAATGAGAACTTTACAGAAGATCTTTCATTACCTCCAGCATACAGACTTGGAGAAAAAGCTTTTTCTGGTTCTAACTACAGTAGAGGACATTTAATAGCTTCCGAAGACAGACAATATTCAGTAGCAGCCAACAAAAAAACATTCTACATGTCAAATATGAGTCCACAAATTCAAGATGGATTCAACGGAGGTATTTGGCTAAATTTAGAAAGACAAGTTCAAAGTAAAGGCTATAGCATTACTAATTCAAAAGATACATTATATGTAGTAAAAGGGGGAACAATTAGGGATGACCAGATACTAAAATATATATCTGATGGCTCTCATAATATAGCCGTTCCCAAATACTATTTTATGGCACTGTTATCCCTTAAAGATGGAAAATATTCTGCCATAGGGTATTGGTTTGAGCATAAATCTTATAATAGTAAAGAACCCTTTTCTAAATATGAGGTTACTATAGACGAGTTAGAAGCTAATACGGATATTGATTTTTTCCCTAATCTTCCTTCAGACATAGAAAAAGAGGTAGAAAAGAGTAAAGACAACTGGAAATGGTAACAAGTCATACCACTACTTAAAGATATTCAACAAATATCTCACTTTGAATTTAAATGAAGAGTAAGTTTCCTTTTTAATGAAATTTACTCTTCATTTTTTATCCATTTCACTTTATCGAGTATAGTCGATAAAAACACCTCTATTTTATCGATTATATTCGACAAAATAGTAAATTACTTGAATTGGATTAATGAAAAACGATCAATTGCTCGCTTTTCTTAAATATAAAAGAACAGCAACAAAACGAGATTACAAGTAATTACCACACCGAATCCTCCCAAAATCCAAGGACGAAGTTTACTCCCCTTTCCTGCAAAGAATAGAGCATAGAACATATTTACCATTATATTACTAATGATAGCCTGCATACTACAAGCAGTAATTATCAATGCAACCACACTACCTGTATTTTGCAACAAGTTTAAGATGAAAGGAGTTATATCACTAAAACCGGAAACAAAAGACAAGAGATTTAATCCGCCTGTGCCCGCATACACTAACGTATAGTGAGTTAAGAAAGTAAATATCACAAAGAGTACGGCAAAAATCAAAGCAACTTTAAATTCCAACGGGTTGCTACTATCATCCTCTTCTGTTTCAGCAGGCTGGTCTTCCGGTCGTTTTTGTCGGGAATGGATAAACCAAGCAACAATAGCCGCCACCACCGCCATAGTCAACAGATACGGATAAATAGACAGGAAGATTTCTCTACTGAAAATAAGTATCAGTATCATAAATCGCAGAAACATCATGCTGACAGCCAACAACATGGCAGCAACATAATCAGTAGCTTCCTGTTCAGAGGCTTTCCGGCTTTTACGGGCAAGTACCGAGATCGTAGCCGTACTGCTGTATAATCCACCAATAATACCGGAAACTAACGTTCCGGATTCATGGAATACATATCTCTTTAATAGATAAGAGAGATAGGAAATGCCGGATACTACTACCGTTGCCAACCAGATAGAATAAGGAGTAAGATTAATATCCGGAATCAGATTCTTATGCGGAAGCATCGGTAATATGATACCGCTGATAGCCAAGAACTTGGCTAACGTAATCATTTCATCATTCTTCATCCGTTGCGCAAACTCTGTAAAAGTATGTTTGAGTTCTGTCAGCAGGAGCACAGTCACAACTACCATAACATAAAACCAGGAAGGTTGGGTAGCTACGATAGGAGCCATACAATAAGTAATCAGGGCAATAATGATGGTAGTTACACCAAAAACATGAAATTGTGATTGCTTTACATAATAGTTTAATCCCAACAGCAATCCCAATACCGCTCCACCTCCCATAAACAGACGCATATCCGTAGGGTCTAAGATATAAAGCAAGTAACCCAGTATACCAATAAAGGTAAAGGTGCGGTCGGTTCCGAAAAGAGTAGTTTCCCCCTCACGCTTCAGACTGATTCGACGTTGCGAAAGTCCGATTAATAAAGAAAACAAGGTTACTAAAACAAAAGTAACCAATTCACGCGGCACATAGCTGTACAACTGTTCCATATCCATACACTGCTCTCTTTTTTATATAAGAACAAATATACGGTTTATTTGTTAACGCTCACCACGTTTTATACGGTTTTTTCATTAGCTGTGAATTATAGTAGCGTATGTCGCCCGTTACCTCCTCACCAATAAAGTCGGGTTTTACAAAAGCCTCATCTTCCGATTCCAACTCTACTTCTGCCACAATAAGTCCTTCATTCTCACCATAAAACTCGTCGACTTCAAATACATGTTTGCCACTACGTACCAAATAACGGGTCTTGTCAATAATCCCCGGTTCGCAAAGCCTCATCAATTCTTCTGCTTCTGATAAGGCCAGCTCCTTTTCCCATTCATAACGACTGGTACCGGAAGCATTAGAAGCTCCCTTTATTGTCAGATAACCTTTTTCATCCCGAATACGAACCCGGACAGTACGCCCGCGAGCACTACTGATATACCCCTGCACAATATGACTCTGCGCAAAAGCCGAAGACTTGAATTCACCGATAACTAAAAATTTACGTTCTATTTCCTGTGCCATGGCACAAAGATAAATTAAAAATTGAAAATTGAGAATTAAAAAATGATAGTTTGATACCTCACATCATGTATCAGAAAACTACAATTCTCAATTTTCAAGTCTCTATTTATTTCAGAATCTCGTCATGAACTCAATCACGATTTTGTCCCGTTCCGATTCTTTTGGAACGCCGGAGTTCTTATAGAAATATTTCTCGAAGTTCAGTCGGAGGTCGGCAATGAAAGCTTTGGAAAGACTTAATGTGATTCCGCCTGTCACACGATGTCGGGCATAATCATTTATAATCAAAGCTTTTGTCGTTTCATCCATCTTACCATCACTATGATCGGTCATCATATCATAGCGAGCCAGGAAGGAGATTTTATTGAATACTTTCTTTAATGGTAAATCGTAATTAATAAAACTATTCACCGCATGAACATCTTTAAATGCTTCGTGACCGTACATTTTATATAAATATTCCGCCTCAATATGAAAACGATCATTCTGATAATAGACACCGGCATCGTACATATTAATCCGCACATTTTCCGGTTTTATCATTTGGGTGCTAAGTGTCAGATTCCAGTTCTTATTAGGCAGTAACTGCGCTTTTATGGAGTAATTCAGCGTTTTATGCCATTCTTTCTGATTGGTCAAACCGGAGCCGTTGAATAATCCTCCTTCAAGGATAAAAGGGAAGCCACCTTTATTCGTATAGCCAGCCGTAAAACCAACGTCACGCACATTTCCTACTTGTTTAGCTATGAATGAGCGATTTGCAAAATACTGTTGATGTGGTGAACGGTGAGCGTCTATTGTGAAAGGAACGCGCATCTGACCAATCGTAAAATTCAGGTCTTTCACCGGAAAAACACGTGCATACGCATCGAGCATCTTGATAGAGCCTTCATCGGAAAGGTCGATTTCCGCTTTATAAGCAACTATCGGATGCACATTTCCCGAAACACTGAAGCGTGCATTACGTACTTCAAAACGGCTTTCACTTGTTTCTGTCTGGTATTCGTACTTTCCCCGGATTGTTCCGTGAATCTCCGGCAGATAATCCTTAAACTCCATGGTCTGTTTATCCAGCATCTTACCATCCCCTGCATCTTCTTTTGCCTGTCCAAAGGCCATTGTCGCCAGCAAAAGCATAACGACGGTTGTTCTGATTCTACTCATTTCAGTTGTCTGCTACTAAATTCACGGCAAAAGTACAACTGTGAGGATACACGAAGATGACAAATCGAATACAGGAAAATGACAGAAAAGTTACATTTATATTACAGAGAACACAAATGCATTACAAAACAAAGAGTTCGCCACAAATTACGCAGATTAACACAGATCGGATTTGATATTTATCCTATCAATAACCAAACAATCTGGGTTAACCGTATAATTTGTGGCGAACTTATCAGCCGAAAAAGGAAAATGCGATCAGCATAATCAATGCCAAAATAATTAATGAGACGAACACTATTTTGACAACCTTCTGGGCTTGTTCTTCTTCTTTCTTACTAATTGCTACTTTTTTCTTCACCTTACCCATAATAGTTAGCTTTAAAGTTCAACGCTAACAAAGTAAGTACAAATCTATTAACTTTCCAAAAATAATTCTTGCTAATTTTATTTTTTATGATTCTTGTGAAGAAAACTCCATCAAATAAGCTTTGATAAAACCATCTATTTTGCCATCCATCACGCCGTTCACATCCGAGGTTTGATAGTTGGTACGGTGGTCTTTCACACGACGGTCATCAAATACGTAGCTTCGGATTTGAGAACCCCATTCGATTTTCTTCTTACCGGCTTCCACCTTCGCCTGTTCTGCCATACGGTGCTGCAATTCCTTATCATATAAGATAGAACGTAACTGACGCATTGCATTCTCACGATTCTTCGGTTGGTCACGGGTTTCGGTATTCTCGATCAGGATTTCTTCTTCCTCACCGGTATAAGGGTCTTTATACTGATAACGCAAACGGACACCGGACTCCACCTTATTCACATTCTGTCCACCGGCACCACCGCTTCGGAACGTATCCCAAGAGATATTGGCAGGCAAAATATTAACTTCAATACTGTCATCTACCAACGGAGTAACAAACACAGAAGCAAAAGAGGTCATACGTTTACCCTGCGCATTGTAGGGAGAAACACGAACCAAACGGTGCACACCGTTCTCTCCTTTCAAATAACCATAAGCAAAGTCACCTTCGATATTGATAGTACAGGTCTTGATTCCGGCTTCATCCCCTTCCTGAAGGTTGGCAATGGTAGCTTTATAACCATTCGTCTCGGCATAACGCAGATACATACGCATCAACATGGAAGCCCAGTCCTGACTTTCCGTACCACCGGCACCTGAATTGATTTTCAGCACACAATCCATCTGGTCGGCTTCATCACGAAGCATATTTTTGAGTTCGAGTGCCTCTACCGCCTCACTGGCTTTTGCATAAGCAGCATCTACATCTTCCTCAGTCACCAGTTCTTCTTTATAGAAATCAAATGCCAGTTCGAGTTCGTCTGCCAGCGTTTTGAGTTCGTTGTAACCCTCAATCCACTTTTGCAGGTCTTTCACCAGTTTCATTTGAGCTTCGGCTCTCTTCTGGTCATCCCAGAATCCCGGAGCTTGTGTTCTTAATTGCTCTTCTTCGACTTGAATTTTCTTCCCGTCGATGTCAAAGATACCTCCTCAGCGCATCAGTGCGCTCTTTCACGTCTTTAAGTTGTTCAATAGTAATCATTTGATTTACAAATTTATTATTTACAAATTTCAGATATCGGGGACAAAGATAAGCAAAATTCTGCTACCTTTGTTTTTGTTATTAAAATGTTGTCATATTATGAACAAACGATTGAAACTTTCTTGCTTGTCACTCTTCCTGGCATTAGTGATTTGCAGCTGTAGCTCACAAAAGAAGTATAGCTACGAAACAGTGCCCAATGACCCGCTAAAAGCCCGCATTTACACACTGGATAACGGACTAAAGGTTTACCTCACCGTAAACAAGGAAACTCCGCGCATACAAACATTTATCGCAGTAAGAGTGGGCGGGAAGAATGACCCGGCAGAAACGACGGGACTTGCCCATTATTTCGAACATCTCATGTTTAAAGGCACCGACAAGTTTGGCACAAAAGACTACGCGACCGAAAAACCTCTGCTGGATGCAATCGAACAACAGTTCGAAATTTATCGTAAGACTACGGATGAAGCGGAACGTAAGGCGATCTACCACACCATCGACAGCCTTTCTTACGAAGCTTCCAAGTATGCTATCCCTAATGAATATGACAAATTAATGGCAGCCATCGGATCTACCGGCAGCAATGCTTATACCTGGTATGACCAGACGGTCTATCAGGAAGACATTCCTTCCAACCAGATAGAAAACTGGGCGAAGATTCAGGCAGATCGTTTTGAAAACAATGTAATTCGTGGTTTCCATACTGAATTGGAAGCTGTATATGAAGAGAAAAATATGTCACTCACCCGTGACAACAGCAAAGTGCAGGAAGCTATTTTTTCTTCTCTTTTTCCCAAGCATCCTTATGGAACGCAGACTGTGTTAGGTACACAGGAGAACCTAAAGAATCCTTCTATCACGAATATCAAGAACTACTATAAACAATGGTATGTGCCCAACAATATGGCAATCTGTATGTCTGGCGATTTAGACCCGGATGCAACAATTGCATTAATCGATAAATATTTTGGTGGATTGAAACCCAATCCGGAACTCCCGAAACTGGACCTTCCGAAAGAGGCGCCAATCACGCAACCTGTTGTAAAAGAGGTGTTAGGTCCGGATGCCGAAAGCGTTGCATTGGCTTGGAGATTCCCCGGTGTATCCGACAAAGACTTTGAAATCCTGCAAGTCGTTTCGCAAGTATTGTACAATGGAAAGGCAGGACTTATCGACCTTGATCTGAACCAGCAACAGAAGGTCTTGAATAGTTACGGTTACCCGATGGGACTGGCAGATTACTCTGCATTGCTGTTAGGAGGACTTCCTAAACAAGGACAAACACTGGAAGAGGTAAAAGACTTGCTACTCAGCGAAATCAAGAAGCTCCGTGCCGGAGAGTTCGACGAGAAAATGCTGGAAGCGAACATCAACAATTTCAAACTCGGTGAACTGCAAAACATGGAAAGCAACGAAGGACGTGCCGATATGTTTGTCAACTCATTTATTAACGGCACAGACTGGAAAAATGAAGTTACTGCCATCGACCGTATGGCCAAACTGACCAAAGAAGACATCGTAGCGTTCGCCAACAAATACCTGAAAGAAGATAATTATGCCGTTATCTACAAAAAGCAAGGAAAAGACCCGAACGAAAAGAAGATGACGAAACCGGAGATTACTCCTATCATAACCAATCGTGATGTAGCCAGTCCGTTCCTTGTGGAGGTACAGGAAAGCGCAGTCAAACCGATTGAACCAGTGTTTCTCGATTATCAAAAGGATATGAGCCAATTAAAGGCAAAATCGGATATTCCGGTTCTTTACAAACAGAATGTAGCCAATGACCTGTTCCAATTGATTTATGTCTTTGATATGGGAAACAACCATGACAAAGCTTTTGGAACAGCATTCGATTATCTCGAATATCTCGGTACTTCGGACATGACACCGGAAGAACTGAAAAGTGAATTCTATCGCCTGGCTTGTACTTTCTATGTTTCTCCGGGTAACGAACGCACGTATGTCGTACTTTCCGGACTGAATGAGAATATGCCTGCTGCCGTACAATTATTCGAAAAGCTACTGGCAGATGCGCAGGTTAATAAGGAAGCCTATACTAATATGACCAGCGATATACTGAAAGCCCGTTCGGACGCCAAACTGAATCAGGGACAGAACTTCTCCCGTTTGATGAGCTTTGCCATGTACGGTCCCAAATCCCCTGCCACCAATCTACTGACGGAGGCGGAACTGACAAATATGAATCCACAGGAACTGGTAGACCGGATTCACAATCAGAACAGCTACAAGCACCGTATTTTATACTACGGCCCAAGCAGCAGCAAAGATTTACTGGCTACCATCAACCAATATCATCAGGTTCCGGCAGTCCTGAAGGATATTCCTGCCGGAAACGAGTATGCTTATCTCGAAACTCCCGTTACTAAAGTTCTAGTAGCTCCTTATGACGCCAAGCAAATATACATGGCACAGATATCCAATCTCGATAAGAAGTATGATCCTGCCATTGAACCTATCCGCGCATTATATGATGAATACTTCGGAGGGGGCATGAACTCTATCGTCTTCCAGGAAATGCGTGAAACACGTGGATTGGCTTATTCCGCCTGGGCTAGCATAATGCCGCCGAGCTACTTGAAGTATCCCTATGTACTACGTACACAGATTGCCACGCAAAACGACAAAATGATTGATGCCGTCACTACATTTAATGACATCATCAATAATATGCCGGAATCCGAAGCTGCTTTCAAACTGGCTAAAGACGGATTAACCAACCGTCTGCGCGCCGAACGTATCATCAAAGGTGACATTATCTGGAGTTATATCAATGCACAAGATTTAGGGCAAAACGTAGACCCGCGCATCAAGCTCTACAACGACATACAGAACATGTCGCTAAAAGATATTGTCGATTTCCAAAAGCAATGGGTAAAAGGACGTACGTATGTTTATTGCATCCTGGGAGATAAGAAAGATTTGGAGCTGGATAAATTGAAAGCTGTAGGTCCTATTGAAGAATTGACCCAAGAACAGATTTTCGGATACTAAAAAGAAACGAGCCGGCCATAAATAATTAGCAGGTGTCAAAGCCCCCCCTAAACACAAAGTTTACCCCTGTTACAAATTGAACTGTAACAGGGGTAATACTTTTAAAGAGAGCTCCAATACACTCTTTATTGTTTCCGATTTATCATTTACGGTTTATCGTTTCATTTTTAACGATAAACCGCTTATCGCCTATTTCTCACTTTCTTCGTACATCTTCTCTATCTGCTCACTATAATTCTTGGCAACCACCGCCCGTTTCAGTTTCAGTGTATTAGTCAATTCTCCACGTTCCATGCTGAATGGCTCAGGCAGTAAAGTGAAACGTTTGATTTGTTCATAGTGCGCAAATTGTTGCTGAAGTGTATCGATCCGGGCACGGAACAATCCTACAATCTTCGGATGCTGCAACAGTTCCGTCATATCCTTATATTCAATACCCTTTTCTTTGGCATACTCTTTCACAAATCCATATACAGGAACAATCAGAGCCGAGACAAACTTACGTTGATCGGCGATAATGGCAATCTGGTCGATATAACGGTCAATGACCAACTTCGTTTCCAAAGCTTGCGGAGCGACGTATTTGCCGTTTGATGTTTTGAATAAATCTTTAATACGTTCCGTCAGGAAAAGCTGTCCATTTTTAAAGTAACCGGCATCACCTGTATGGAACCAGCCATCCGGCTCAATAGCGGCAGCTGTGGCTTCCGCTTTTTTGTAATAGCCTTTTGTGATCGTCTTACCCCGAAGCAGGATTTCATTGTCTTCACCGATTTTCACTTCAATCCCCGGCAGTACAACACCTACCGAACCGATATCATAGCCAACCGGCAGTGTACAAGATACAGTAGCCGTAGATTCCGTCAGTCCATATCCTACCACCATATTGATTCCTACCGAATGAACGAATTCATTAATCTCATCGGGAACGGCAGCACCGGCAGTCGGGAAAAAGTTACCATTCTCAATACCGATTGTTTTTTTTAGCAAAGAATAGATAGTCTTTTCGTAAAACTTATATTTCAGTTGATTCATCACCGGAGGAGTCTTTCCCAGACGCAGATAATCCAGATTATGGATTCTACCTACCCGGATAGCATCCAGCATCAGTGCCTTCTTCAACCCTGTAGTTTCGTTTATTTTTTCCTGTACCCCTGCATACACCTTCTCCCAAAAACGGGGAACACTGCACATCAGTGTCGGGCGAATTTCCTTAATGGTTGTTTGTATATCTGCCGGACGGAGATTGATACAAATCTGCACTCCTTTATGAATACAGAGATAACACCATGCTTTCTCAAACACGTGTGTTAATGGAAGGAAGTTCATCGATACATCCTTATCCGACATCGTCGTCAAACGGTCATCATGTGTATGAAACTGTTCCAGATAACAAGAATGATGAAGCATAACCCCTTTCGGTTCCCCCGTTGTGCCGGAAGTATAGAGAATATTTGCCAAATCATCATAAGAAGCCCGCTCCGTACGTTCTTCTACCGTATCATTATGAGGCAATCCCTCTCCCGTCGCCATAAATTCATCAAAATAGATAGATGATACGTCACGAGGGTCTTTTACCACCGAACGGTCAAAGATTATCAGTTGTTGCAAAGAAGAACAGAAACCAAAGATACTGAAAGCGGCATCATACTGGTATTGCTCACCGACAAAAAGAAAACGAATCTGCGCATCATTAGTGATATATTGCGCCTGCGCAGGTGAACTCGTTGCATAAAACGGAATGGTAACCGCCCGGTTGGCAAATGCACCAAAGTCTACATAGAACCATTCGGGTTTATTCTGTGAAAATATACCGATATTCTCTTGTTCTTCCACTCCCAATGCCACGAAAGCATTAGCTGCTTGCCGTACTGTTCCGGAGAACTGCTTCCATGAAATAGGAATCCATTGAGCTGTCTCATAGTCACGGTATTTTAAGGCTACCTTGTCGCCATATTTTTCGGCCTGACGATGGACCAGGACAGATAAATGATGATAAGTCATACTCTTTGTATTAGTAAATATGGTACAAAGGTATTAGTTTTATTTGAAACTATTGCTCAAAACGACTATCTTTGTGCAAAGATTAAGATATAGATAAAAGATTTGCACTATGAAATATGATATTCCATATATGACAACAGAGGCTGTAAGCCTGCTTAAATCACTGATTAGTATTCCTTCAATCAGCCGGGAAGAAACCCAAGCTGCGGATTTCCTGCAAAACTATATTGAAATGGCAGGTATGCAGACGGGACGTAAAGGAAATAATGTGTGGTGCTTTAGTCCTATGTTTGATCTGAAGAAGCCGACTATTTTACTTAACTCCCACATAGACACAGTGAAACCTGTTAACGGTTGGCGGAAAGATCCGTTCACTCCACGTGAAGAAAACGGTAAGTTATATGGATTAGGAAGTAACGATGCCGGTGCCAGCGTTGTTTCGTTATTACAGGTGTTCCTGCAACTATGTCGCACTTCGCAGAAGTATAATCTGATTTATCTGGCCTCTTGTGAAGAAGAAGTTTCTGGAAAAGACGGAATTGAGAGCGTATTGCCGGGACTTCCTCCAGTCTCATTTGCCATAGTGGGCGAACCGACAGAGATGCAACCCGCCATTGCCGAAAAGGGATTAATGGTATTGGATGTTACTGCCACAGGTAAGGCGGGACACGCAGCGCGTAATGAAGGAGACAATGCTATTTACAAAGTATTAGATGATATTGCCTGGTTCCGTGACTATCGTTTTGAGAAAGAGTCACCCTTGTTGGGTCCCGTAAAGATGAGTGTCACTGTCATCAATGCCGGTACACAACACAATGTGATTCCCGACAAATGTACTTTCATCGTCGATGTCCGGAGTAACGAGCTTTACTCAAATGAAGAACTGTTTGCTGAAATCAAAAAGCATATTTCCTGTGAAGCCCAAGCCCGTTCATTCCGTCTCAATTCTTCACGAATTGACGAAAAGCACCCATTTGTACAGAAAGCTATGAAGTTAGGACGCGTTCCTTTTGGTTCTCCAACATTGTCCGACCAGGCCTTAATGTCCTTCCCATCGGTAAAAATAGGTCCGGGACGTTCGTCACGTTCACACACGGCAGAAGAATATATCATGTTAAAAGAAATAGAAGAAGCGATCGGACTTTATTTAGAGCTATTGGACGGACTTCTGATTTAATAAAAGTCATTGGTGAATTGATAGTGGTTATCCTATTATATAGTTCTCAACTATCAATTCACCCATACAATAAAAACAAAGCAACGATTATTCAAACAACTTCGATAAAGCTTCCTCCAGTTTTTCACCCCTTAAATTTTTGCCTATAACAATTCCCGTAGGATCTACAAGGAAAGTTCTGGGTATAGCATAGATACCATATATATCAGAAGCATCCACATCCAACAATTGTACCCAATTCATTCCAAGTTCTTCAACAGCAGCCCTCCAAGGTTTCAGTTTCCGATCTGTGGATATGCTAATCACCTCAAATCCCTTAGAAGCATATTTTTCATAGGCAGCTTTCACATTGGGCATTTCATGCCGGCAAGGTCCGCACCATGAAGCCCAAAAGTCAATCAAGACATATTTTCCCTTACCCACATAATCAGACAAGAGTTTCATGTTACCTGCATTGTCTTTCACTTTAGCATCCGGGAAACGTTCGCCAATCTTTATCTTGGCATCCATCTCCTGCCGTTTCTTTCGTTCTTCACGCTGTTCCGGAGTCATTTTATTTTCAAGTTCCGCCTTCCTTCGCAGCTCTGCTTGGTTCTTCTTTTCCACAATATTTCTCACCAAATTATTTTGTGAAAACAGAGGCGAAGCTTCTTTCATCAGAATCTTCATATCATCAAAAGGCATCATCATACCTCCAACGGAGAAAAGATATACACCCACTATACTATTCTTATAATCCTTTATACAATGTGATACTGAATCCATTTGTGCAAGAAATTTCTTCTCTATTTTATCATATCTTGCTCTAAATGCAGTATCATTCCTCATCTTATCCGAAAATACTTCCGGTTTCATCCCAAGCATTAACTTATAAATATCATTCGATGTTTTCAACATATTATCCATTATTAGCTGCATACGATTTAAAGCTATATTCAATGAATCATTTAAAGGCGTTCCCCCTCTCTTATTCGCAGCAATATTTACTGATATTTCTCCTTTTTCGAAAATCAACGGATAGGTTTCTCCATCCATATCCTTGATGATCGCAATATCCGGCATCTGATGTACACCAGAAAAAGAGAACTTACCTTTTTCCACTGTTGTACTGTCCAAAACGACTTCTTTGGCTTTCTCTCTATCTCCCATCAGACATAAATACAACAATTGATTATTCAATTCCTCATTAGCAATTCCTTGGATAGAGAATTTCTCTTGGGCAGAAGAAAATATAGCAATAGCACAAAACGTGCATAAAATCATAATTCGATTTCTCATATAGAATAAATTTATATCAAAAACAGTAAACACTCATGTTCAATACCTGCTATTATCATTTCAAATTCTGATAATCATTTAAACTAATAATAGATCTTCTTATTTTTCTTATCGGAAATGGTCTGATAATCTTTCACCTTTATATTAAAATATGATTTAGACTTTCCATCATCATTAGAAGGCAACTGTTCTTTATCTTTTTTGTGTGGCAACTCAAGAATATCTATTTCTTTCACACTCTTCTTCAGTTTCGGGAATAAAAGACTGATATAAATATATTTATGATTAAATCCTTTGACAGCCAACAGCCTACCCATCGGAGCTCCACCATCATATCCTCGTACATTATACTCATCGCCACTTTTCTTATCGATAATCTTAAATCCCGGACTATAATACAACCATTGCCAGTCCCAATAAATAGGTTGTATGAATGTCACTTTAGTATCATTCTTTCTCCTTTCAATCGAATATAAAGAAGGAGTTGTAGACCTCCCATTCTCATACGCTTTCTCATACACTTCTTCAGGAACTATAACTAGACTATCGCTTGGAAGCATATAGGCTTGTGCATATAATTCTTTATCACGCTTCTGCTTTTGCTCATATTCTTTCAACCGCTGTTCACCTCTTTTTACTCGTTCACTTTTCTCCGGCATTACCTCTTTGGACATCTCTGTATGGAGTTGCTGCACTAACAACGGCGTTGTCTCACGCATAACAACCAATGAAGCCTCTTTATATTTTTTACCTACGGGAGATTCATAAAATGCAGCAACAGCTTTTAATTCTTCCAATGTTAAATGCTTCTCATAAACAGGCATATACATTTCAAACACCTTATTTTCTACTTTCTCTTTCCAGTTTTTAGAGAACTCATTCCAATAAGCCTCATCCTTTTTCGGCGCATTCAATTTCATTATAGATGATAATCTCTGGAGAAAGTCATCCGTAGTAGCCGAAGCACCGGAAAGTACCATAATCTTTTTCAACGTTTCTTTGTACTCATCTGTCGCATTTGTTTTTTGTGCAGAAGCTGGTAAAATTAAAGTAAACAGTGCAATTATGCACATCATTACTTTGGGAAGGAAAATGTTTTTCATAATTATCTGATTTTATTTATTTTGATTCCATATTTTATTTTGCATTTCCTACAAAGATACACATTAAATCTATATCATTTAATAGAATAGTACAATCAATGAGGCTACTATCCGGCTGCCCTGCAATGTATAGATAAACGAAATATCCCCTATTCATCCCTAATTATAACATTCATCCCCCTCTCTTATCAAAATGGCTTTGAACAATTCATTTCATCTTTTGATATGATATTATTATCTTTTTCTCACATACTTCGTTCATTTTTCGTAATTAACGCTATCTTTGCAATAGGTCGCTAAATCTACATAAGACTTTTAAAATACATAATATACGAATATGAAAAAGATTTTATTTTTATATATCATTCATCTAGGATTTGCCCTACAACCCATACAAATTCAAGCTTGTTGTCTCGACAATGAGGCTGTTCTCGCCAATGGGACTGCCATTATTCTACAATCACCTAAAGTGGACAATACCAAAACCATTCAGTTCATCAAAGATTTCTACGCAAACTACGTTTTTGGAGCAAAGAATTATGTTCCGGCAGTAAAAAAGCATTGTACAGCCAAATTGCAAAAGCAGCTGAAAGATAACTACGAGTATGACGGCGAAGGATATGCGATATGGAACTTCCGAACAGGTATGCAAGACGGACCAAGCGACATATCTAAAGTAACATCAGTAACTGCATTGGGAAATGGTTTATACAAGGTCAATTTCATTGATATGGGAATAAAGGGTAACCGTACTTTGAAAATTATCGACGTAAACGGGACACTGAAGTTCGATGCTATTAAATAATCCCCTCTAAGCAGATATATTATCAATTTAACAGATAACTAAAAAAGCCTTACTATTCAATCAAACAATGAAAGTAAATCATCTATAAGACTACATCCTTCACCGCTTTCACTTTCTTCCTGAAACCTCCACCCAAAGCAGGAAAGCGGGTGAAAGCGACCATGAAAAGCCCTTCCATCCTACTTTCAAAGGTTTCACCTACACACTTCAAATAGTTCCGCTTACCGCCGGAGCACATCACGAGACACCCCGTAATAACCTGCTGAAGCCACATAAATCGGCTGCATACGTTTGCCGATATTTTTCAATTTGCCTTCTTCCAGTAATCGCCGGAGGTGACGGTTCGCCGTAGTCCGTGTCATGCAGCATACCTCCTGAAAATCATAACGAAGCATTACGTCATGATCGGCGAAATATTCCTTCAACCGCATATCTATCTCTACCTCCGACAAGGATTCCGAATGGCGTGCATACTTGCTCCGGCTGACTTTAGCACCTACCAACTCCCCCCGCAAACGGGCATCGGGACGAAAACCGATTGTTTTCAACTCCATTTTCGACCATTTGTTCTTAGTGCTGCGAGTCACTTTTTGTGTACTCCGCAAGATTGGAGCAAAATAGCCAAGTCCCTCAATATGCACCTCACGTCCCTCGCGCAGTTCTTCACCACAAATTTGGGCAAGCATCTCGAACGCATTTTTTACATCACCTACGGAAAGCGAACTGCGCCCGTGAATCATCCGGCACAGTTTATCCGTTCCCACCTTACCATTCAAAAAAATGCGGGGATGCAAACCTTTCTCTTCCGAATCGTCGGACTCACCGGGATTCTCATACCAATCGTAAAGTATAGCCATTAGTCGTTAACGTTTTGATAGTGAATATATTTCATGTAAAAACTTTAAGTTTATCATCAAACCACTATTGTGGTTCATTTAAATCACGATTGTTATCCAATTAGATCACTCTTGTCATTTGATTGAACCACGAAAGTGAATCAACAATAACTCTTCGTCAAAGATACGATAAAAAATAGAGAAAAGGACGATAAGAAGCCGACTTCTTCAGGTACGTAGAAATTAATCTTTTTTCCGGAGAAATACTTGCAAACCGATATCATCCTATAGTACATTCGCAGTATCAGCGCTGAACAATAAACCGATTTTAATCACTTAAAAATAGAAAAAATGATGAATGCAATAACATTGATATGGAAACAGGTATTGAAGGAACTAAAATTGTTTCAAACGAAGGGGAACAAAGAAGATGCAGGTGAGAAAACGGACAAAGAGCTACAGAAAACGCTAAAATGTCATGAAGACAAATATGCCGTTCCCCTGCCGGACACTGCACTGCCTATTGGAAGAGAAAAAGAGAAAGAGGCAAAACGAAAACAACCGGTCCGATTAACCCAGGAGGTACGTACATTCCTGCAAAAACAGTATGATTTTCGTTACAACCTATTGACGGAAGAAACGGAATATCGTCCTGCCAACAAGCGTGCCGTTCCTTTCGAACCTGTAAGTAAGAGGGAACTGAACACTTTCTGCATGGAAGCACACGACCAGGGCATATCCTGCTGGGATAAAGACTTGAGCCGTTACATTTATTCCACTTGTATTCCTGAATACCATCCTTTCCGGCTTTACATGGAAGAACTGCCCGGCTGGGATGGGACAGACAGACTGGAGGCTTTGGCGCAGCGTGTCTCTGACAATCAGCTCTGGATAAAAAGCTTCCATACCTGGATGCTGGGACTCACCGCCCAATGGTTAGGCATGACGGGAACACATGCCAACAGCGTAGCCCCCATACTTGTCAGCAGCGAGCAAGGACGACAAAAATCCACATTCTGCAAGGCACTGATGCCGCCGGCACTGTCACGTTATTACATGGACAACCTGAAACTGTCTGCACAAGGAAAACCGGAAAGGTTACTTGCCGAAATGGGACTTCTGAACATGGATGAATTTGACAAATACGGAACGCAGCAAATGCCATTATTGAAGAATCTGATGCAAATGGCAAACCTGAATATCTGCAAAGCTTATCAAAAGAATTTCCGCAACCTGCCGCGCATCGCTTCTTTCATCGGTACAAGCAACCGTTTTGACTTGCTCACCGATCCCACCGGTAGCCGGCGATTCATCTGCATTGAAGCAGAACATCTGATCGATTGCGAAGGTATCATGCACAATCAGATCTATGCCCAACTGAAAGCTGAACTACTCTCCGGCATCCGCTATTGGTTCACAAAAGAAGAGGAACGGGAACTGCAACGCCACAATGCTGCTTTTTATCATCCGTGTCCGGCAGAGGAAGTCTTTCATGCCTGCTTCCGGATAGCTAAAGATAATGAAGAGGGAAGCGAACGGCTCTCGGCTTCGGACATATTCAGGAGACTGAAGATGTATAACCCCGCTGCCATGCGTGGAAGTAATCCGGCTACGTTCGCGCAAGTTTTGCTTGCGGCAGGGGTCACCCGCAAACATACCAAATATGGGAACGTGTATTTGGTGAAACCGATGAAAGCGGCATAAAGCTCCAAACAGAGGGAGGGTTCACCCGTAAGAAGCTGGTAAATAGCTGTTTACAAAGGGGTGAAAGAGGTGAAAAGAGAAAGAGGACATTAAGAGGGAAATAGGCTATAAACAGTAAGATTTTGAATAGAAAATCAGGAAAAACTTGATTATCTATTCAAAATCTTATTGTTTCCGGATATTTATCCTACTATCCATTTACTGCCCGGTATAAACGAGATTATCTTAGTTGTTACAAAACAACAGATAAACGTAACCACTGCGATACATGGTATAGCGGCAACAGTGGGAAGCGCCAATGTATCTTTGAACACAGTCACCCACAGTCCGAGCCAGAATATGTGCATAAGATACATACCATAGCTAAGTTTCGATGTTTCCGTCACCAACTTGGGAGCTTGCGGACGTTTGATACATGTAAACATAAGGAATGTACCCGTTGTGAGAAGCACACAGTTAATCGTACAGAAAGCCCATCCTATTTCTATTACAGGTGTGGAATGGAGTTCGCCGGGTATAGCCTGCACATAGAATGAATAAATAGTCCATACAGCACCGATCACCATTAAAATAGTTCCTATAGTGAAACGTTTGGAACGGTTCCAGGTAAGGTGTACACGAATGTAATGTGCCAGAACAAGATAGCCCAGATAACCGGAGAAGTACCACAACATGTGGTATTCATTCCAGAAACATTGTCCCCACACTTCACCACACCAACGATTGAGATAAGGCATACAGGTTGACAACACGAACAGCCCTATAAAGAAACGTTCTTCTTTAGCCGTGGCTTTTCTCAACCAGGGGGATATAATTGGGATAAACAAATAAAGGCTTATCAAAGGATACATAAACCACAAGTGTCCGGCTAGCGTCGGGAAATTCAGGAATATCCGCGACAAGTCCTTCATAGATGTTTCTCCGTCTATCTGTCCCCACAACATAGGTAGAGTGCTGTACAGTATCATGAATATGAAAAACGGTGGAAGGATGCGAAGACAGCGCTGGCGATAGAATTGCCACATAGACTGCTCTTCCTTCATCGGTGCAAGCAGGAAGGCGGAGACTATCATGAACAGGGGTACTGCCATACGTGAAAAACCGTCGTATACTGATACCCATAGCCGGTCTGCTTCATTCGCTAGAAAAGACTGCGGGCCTGCCATATCGGTGGATCCGGGAGCACCATAGAAATTCTCACTGGCATGAACAAGGATGACGAGAAAGCATGCAAACACACGGATGTAATCTAAAAAAACAATACGTTTCATTTATTCTAAGTTTTCTAGTTATTAATTTATTCTTTTGTGTTCGGGAACGCAGAGATTCTCAACCGTGCCGCACCCATGGGGATCAATGTTATTTCTTCTTTATCACCTTTCACCGCATCTTCTTCCGGCAATACGCCACACAGTCCTGTTTCGTCTATCTTCCATTCAGGTACCGGACGACCGATAGCTTTTACTTCTAAAGGTACACTGGTTGCTGTGAAAGGATAGTTGTCAGCCGGCCAGGATTTACGGATTACCTTGAAATTCTTCAAAGGTTCTTTCTTATCCAATACCAATGAATAATTCCAGGGGCTATCCGGATAGATTTCAGTAGTAGGCCATTTCTTCGAATCAGCACCTTTCTGCCATTTTGAATCACCGATAGCTGTTTCTCGACTGTCTTTCTCTACATATTTCTCTGCAATCTTAAGAGACAAAGTCAAAGGTCCGTAATCTACGCTTACACTGTTTTTATTAACCTGCCAGGTACGCATAGACAAAGACATCGGAAGAGTCAATTCCACACGATCACCATTCGCCCACTCACGATTGATGCAAAGATATTTTCCCGCTACAGGAGCTGCACTTACCTTCTTGCCATTCACCCGCACTTCCGCCTTTTGAGTCCATGAAGGAATACGGAGATAGAACGGAAAAGCGACCTTTTCACCGGTAGAAACAGTAAAGGCAATAGCTTCTTCAAAAGGATAATTTGTCTCTTCGTGAAGAGTGATTTCCTTGCCGTCACCCACTTTCACTGTAGCTTTGCAAGCTGCATAAATAGCTGTTGCCACTCCGTTATCGGGAGTTGCCAATACCAGATGTTCGGTGAAGTAAGGCCAGCCTTGTGCATGGTTGTGTTGGCAGCAACGACTGCTGAAAGGATTCATCGAAAGGAACGGTCCACGATTGTCAATGCCCGGATGATGATTCTTCGAATCACTGATGGCATGGTTCGGACAAGTGATATAACGCAATGCCTTGAAGTCCGGCATCACGGCAGCCGGATAAGAGTTGAACGCTACTTCTTCACAGTGTTCCGCCCACATGGGATCTCCTGTCATGCAAAGCATGATTTCATCAGAAGCCATTTGTTCAACCAGTCCGCAGGTTTCCACTCCCTGACGGGGATCAATATATCCCAGACGGGCATTTTCGTCCGCACCGAACATACCACCGGGAACTTGACCAAAAGTACGCCGAATCAGATGATGGACATTATAAGAGGCTTTCAGCATCGCCAAATCTCCGGTCAGCATATAATAAGTGGCAGGTTCACGGAAACATTGGGCGATATTGACATTGTGCCAGTTAGGTAAGGAGGTGGATTTCGTCCAGTCGGCTGTATTACGGTGAATTTTCTCGGCTAATTCGAGTAGGAAAGCATCTCCGGTATGGTTGTAAAGCCAGTAGATACTGATGATGTTATCACCGCCACGGCTTTTCTCCCAATAATCTTCCAGAAGTTGGTCATCGGGAACAGTCATCTGCCACTTGAAGTAATTCGTCATCAGGTCAATGACACGCTGATCTTGAGAATACTCATAATAAGATTGCAGACACCAGAGCATAATCATCTGTGCCCAAAGTTCGCGTTTGCCGTTACGTTCATTGACCGGACCGAAATAGCCATCCGGCTGGCGACTGGCAAATACACCTTCAATCCAATATTTGGTTTCTTCAATCATCTTCGGGTCATTCAGGATATATGCTAGATTGCCATACCCTTTGAGCCAGTAAGGAACTTCCTCCCAGCCGTGATCGCCACCAGTTGTCAACCAGGCATTATTATCCTTTTCCAGCCAAGCGCTGATTTCTCCCAAATGTCCGGTCAGACCGTCACGTTGCAACTCCAGATACTTCTTCACCCATCCTTCGGGCTGAATACTACCTACCGGCAACTTTATAAAATTCAACGGTCGAAGCGGAGCGCGATACCCGATATAATTGGTATTGACGGACTGTATGTCCGGTCGGTCCACTACCGTCACCGTACCACAAGAAGAAGCAGGCGCACAAGCTGTAACCGCCACTCCAAGCACTATCGATGCAAAAAGTCCTTTCGTTTTATTTTTCTTCATTTCGTCTATTCTACTACTTCCGGAAATCATCCTAATTTCCCTATGAACCCAATTGAGCACTAACAAATTACATTAAAATAAAGAACGGATAATCTCTAATCAGACAACCCGTTCTTCAATGGCATGAACTGCCTTTATAACCTATTTATCAACAGAGAATTTGAAGATACATTGGCTTGTATACTTTTCGCCCGGGCGAAGTACAGCCGACGGCCATTCCGCTTTGTTCGGAGTATCCGGATATTTCTGTGTTTCGAGACATACGGAAGCACGTTGGTTGTAAGTAATGCCTTTCTTTCCTGTCAGCGAACCATCGAGGAAGTTACCTGCATATACCTGAATACCCGGTTCGTTAGTATAAACGTCGAGTACGATGCCAGTCTTCGGTGATTTCAAAGAAGCGCATTTACGGGTTACGTCGCCTTTCGTGTTCAATACCCAGTTGTGGTCGTAACCGTTACCGTTTTTCAGCTGTACGAAATCATAATCGTTGATACGTTCGCCTACCGGAGTCGGGGTGCGGAAATCCATCGGAGTTCCTTCTACCGGAACGATCTCGCCAGTTGTCATGAAAGTACTATCCACCGGAGTGTAATAGTCCGCATCCACCATCAACAAATGACCGGAGTTGTTGCCGGCATCACCTTCAAGGTTAAAATAAGAGTGGTTGGTCATATTTACAATCGTCGGTTTGTCTGTTTCCGCTTCGTATTGAATATCGATGGCATTATCGTCCGTCAGTTTCATCACTACCTTACAAGTGATGTTTCCCGGAAAACCTTCTTCACCGTCTTCTGCACGATAAGTCAACTGCAATTCCTGCGGATTCAACAATTCTGCATCAAACACCCGGTATTGGAATCCTTGCGGTCCGCCGTGCAGACAATGACCGTAGTTATTGCGGGGAAGCTGATATTCTACACCATCCAAGGTGAACTGTCCCTGATTGATACGATTGGCATAACGTCCGATAGTCGCACCGAAATCCGAAGGCTTGCTGATATAGTCCTGAATAGAATCGAAACCGAGAACAACGTCACGCATCTGTCCGTCTTTGTCGGGAACCATCACTGAAACAATACGTCCACCGAAGTTCGTAATACAAACTTCCATGTTGTTCTTGTTACGCAGAGTGAACAAATCAGTCTTCTTTCCATCTACTTCTGTCTGGAATTTACTCTGCAGTAAACCGGAATCTGTAGCCTTTTCAGCTTTCGGAGTACAAGCTGCCATTAAAAGGGCGGCAACTGCCCATACACATAACTTTTTCATGATACAATTGGTTTTTAAATATTAGTTTTCAGCTATTCATATTTAGATGCAGACGACGCGGATAACGCGTTTTTTCTAATTTTGCATCAGAAAAAGAGCCGCATCATCCGCGTTATCCGCGTTCAATTTACTATGTCAGCATATCACTGTATACTATTCAATAAATCTACCTTTCCTTCATTAACCAGCTTCAAAATCAACTCACCGAAAAGAGTATTCTGCCAGGCAAACCATGCACGGGTAAATTTCTTCGGATTGTCCTTATGGAAAGATTCGTGCATAAAACCGGTACCGGCATCCGTGTCCATCAACATCTTGATACAGGTCTTGATTTCGGCATCATTCTGACTTGTGAAGGCTTTCATCATAATACTCATCGGCCACACCATATCGTAACCGATATGCGGTCCGCCGATCCCTTCGCCTGCCTTGCCTTTAAAGAAATAAGGATTGTCCTCACTCCACACAAAACGGCGGGTATTCTGATAAATCGGATCGTTTACATTCACATCACCCAGATAAGGCATCGCAAGCAAACTCGGCACATTGGCATCATCCATCAGATGATGATTTCCAAAACCATCTACCTCGAATGCATAGATTTTACCATATTTAGGATGATTATACACCGCATATTTCTTTAAAGCTGTTTCCACCTCCTGCGCCAAGTCCTTACATTCTTTAGACAAAGCTGTCTTCTTGTTTACCTTCTCCAAAATCTCGGCTGCCTTACGCAAAGAAGATACGGCAAAGAAATTGGAAGGAACCAGGAATTGAAGCGTAGTAGCATCGTCCGAAGGACGGAAACTGGAAACAATCAAACCGACAGGTTTCACCGGTGCTCCCAGACCGTCATTGCTCACAGTATCTAGTGCACGTTCCGTCTTACGTTGGAATTTATAAGGGCCTACTCCATCTTTACGTTGCTGTTCTTTGAATGTTTTCAGTACATTAGTGATTGCCTGAATCCATTCTTCGTTGAATATACTTGCATCTCCGGTAGTCTTCCAGTAATGATAAGCCAAGCGCAACGGATAACACAAGGAGTCAATTTCCCATTTACGTTCGTGGAGTTCCGGCTTCATATCGGTAAGGTCACTCATCCAATGACCGTCAGGAATAGCGCCGTCATTAAACGCATTTGCATACGGATCGATATTGATACATTTGAACTGGCGGAGAATAACACCTGCCAGCATTTCTTTCAGTTCAGGATCCGCATTAGCTAATTGCACATAAGGCCAGACCTGTGCACCGGAGTCGCGTAGCCACATGGCGTGAATATCGCCCGTATATACGAACGTATCCGGTTTGCCATCGCTTCCTTTACGGAAATGTACGGTTGTATCCAGTGTATTCGGGAAACAGTTGGTAAACATCCATGCCAACTTCGCATTCTTCAAAAGTTTCTGTACACGGAGAATCTCCTTCTCTACCGCATTGGAACAGAACAAACGATTGGATATTTCCGGGCGGTTATCTTTCTGAATAGCA
This sequence comes from Bacteroides sp. OF03-11BH, assembly GCF_003604005.1. Taxonomy (NCBI): domain Bacteria; kingdom Pseudomonadati; phylum Bacteroidota; class Bacteroidia; order Bacteroidales; family Bacteroidaceae; genus Bacteroides; species Bacteroides sp. OF03-11BH. The sequence continues at coordinate 76,385 of NZ_QTMW01000020.1, forward strand.
TCCGCCAGACATACATGCATTTCCGTCATACGGTTGGAGGCTTGTAGCTCCCCGCCACAGAGAAGCATACCTGCCAGCATACCTGCGCTGATATATTTGATATGTTTCTTCATGATTACTTCTTCTTTTTAAATTCGTTAGAGAAAGAATAAGGGAAATCGGCCTCTTTGGTACCACGTTGCTGATTAGGTTTTGCGTCCATTTTGAAAGAAATGGTGGCACCATTCAGCAGGTCCTGATGAGTCAGGTAGTTTTTGGTATATTCTTTACCGTTCAATTTCATCGACGAAATGTAACGTTTATCGTCTCCGTTATTCGGAGCGGAGATAGTCACCGTCTTTCCGTTTTCCAGATGCAGCTTCATCTCCTTGAAGTAAGGAGTACCCAAGACATATTCATCCGTACCCGGACATACCGGATAGAATCCCATTGCCGAGAATACATACCAGGCAGAAGTCTGACCGTTGTCCTCATCACCGCAATAACCGTCGGGAGCTGGAGTATAGAGCTTGTCCATCACTTCACGAATCCAATGTTGCGCTTTCCAGGGTTGGCCGGAATAGTTGTACATATAGAGCATGTGCTGAATCGGTTGGTTGCCATGTGCATAGTTGCCCATGTTCATAATCTGCATTTCACGGATTTCATGAATAACGGCTCCATAATAACTTTCATCGAAAATCGGAGGCAGGATAAATACAGAATCCATCATCTGGTTGAATCCGTCTTTACCTCCCATCAGGTCAATCAGACCTTGAGGATCATGGAATACCGACCAGGTATAATGCCAACTATTACCTTCCGTAAAGGCATCCCCCCACTTCAACGGATTGAACGGAGACTGGAACGTACCGTCTTCATTCTTGCCACGCATCAACTTATGTTTAGGGTCATAGAGATTCTTATAATTCATTGCACGCTTTGCAAAGATTTCAATCTCTTTTTTCGGTTTCTTCAAGGCTTTGCCCAATTGATAGATACACCAGTCATCGTATGCATATTCCAGTGTACGGGCTGCATTCTCGTTAATACCTACATTATAAGGCACATATCCCAATTTATTATAATACTCATGTCCTAATCGTCCGGTAGAACGAACATTCGGATGCACTGCGTTCGCTCCATGTTTCACGGCTTCCCACAATGTCTCGATATCGTATCCTTTCAATCCTTTCAGGTAAGCATCGGCAACTACAGAAGCAGAGTTGTTTCCAACCATACAACCTCTGTGTCCCGGACTTGCCCATTCCGGCAGGAATCCGCTTTCTTTATAAGTGTTCACCAATCCTTCCTGCATCTTCGTATTCATGGATGGATACATCAGGTTAAGGAATGGGAAAAGACAACGGAACGTATCCCAGAAACCGGTATCGGTAAACATATAGCCCGGAAGCACTTCGCCATTATAAGGACTGTAGTGCATCACGTCTCCTTTGGCATCTATCTCATAGAAACTTCTGGGGAACAATACCGAACGATACAGGCAGGAGTAGAATGTACGCAAATGGTCGATATCATCGTCTTTCACTTCGATACGTCCCAGTACATCGTTCCATATCTTGCGGCCTTTCGCTGCAATCTGTTCAACATTGTCCGTACCCAGCTCTTTCAGGTTCAGTTCCGCCTGTTCAGGGCTGATAAAAGAGGAAGCTACACGCACATTTACCTGTTCGCCCTTGCGGGTTTTGAAACCGATCAGTGCACCGGCATGATTGTCTGTCGCTTCCAGTTTATTGGCATCAATCACACCGCTAGCTACGGCAGCTGTATAAGTGAACGGTTTGTCGAATACCAGTACAAAGTAGTTTTTAAAGTTAGCAGGAACACCACCGCTGTTTTTAGTGGTATAACCGATAATCTTGTTCTCCGAAGGGATTACTTTCACAAACGAACCTTTATCAAAGGCGTCTACCACTACATAAGAGTGGTCGTTTTCGGGGAAAGTGAAACGGAAAGCAGCCGCTCTCTCTGTCGGAGCAATTTCGGTCACTACATCATGATCGGCAAGATATACTTTATAATAATAAGGAGTAGCCGTTTCAGCTTTATGAGAGAACCAACTGGCACGCTCATCCTGATTAAATACTGCCTTACCGGTTACCGGCATGATGGCAAATTGACCGTAATCATTGATCCAGGGACTTGGCTGATGGGTTTGTTTGAATCCTCTGATCTTGTCAGCGTCATACGTATAGGCCCATCCATCGCCCATTTTACCAGTCTGCGGAACCCAAAAGTTCATTCCCCAGGGCAGCGCAATGGCAGGGTAAGTATTTCCGGTAGATAATGCGTGCTTTGACTGCGTACCAACCAGCGGACTAACATAGTCCACCGGTCCGGTAATTGTTTTTGCAGTCATAGCCCATGCACTAAGTAACGTAAAAGCGAATAGAGCTAGTTTCTTCATGGTATTTTTGTTTTATTTAATCAGTTTTCCTTCAAGCATTTTGATATAATATCCACCTACAACGGAACGTGCCTGGAAGCCTCTTTGATTCGGTTCGTCTGTAAATACCCAGTCGGACATCGGAACACGGTTAGGTGTAACGTTCATAAACAGATATACGGGTTCGATAAATTTCTCAAAGGTAGCTTTGTCATTTGCCAATGTAGCTGTCCACATGATCCAGTCGGTCTTTGTGTATGTTTCACGGTTATCCAACGGAAGACCATATTTATTTTGCTTCGAAAGATAGTAAGCTATTTCCGTTTCTGCAACATTTTTAGGGAAGATTTGCAGATCCAACAGTTTATCCCACACCAAGTTATACTTCTGGCTCCATGTTCCCGGTTTGTCAAATGTGAGACGATAGTGGTCACCATCATCCGCCATTTTCACCCATTCGGCAGCCATTTCTTTCGCTTTCTGTGTGTACTTTTCAGCCACGTCTTTCTTGCCCAGCATATCTGCCAGATAACCATAAGAAGCAACACCCATGATCGCTTTGATAGAAAGGTTGGCATTGTGTGCAAAGTGTCCTGCAAAGTCATCGGTACAAAGTTGGTTGGCCGGATCAAGTCCGTACTCTACCAGATAGTCTGTCCATGTAGTCAGAGTTTCCCAATGTTTTTGTGCGTAATCTGCATTACCTTCTACCTTTGCAATGGCAGCAGCCAATACTACCATATTACCCGATTCTTCTACCGGCATATCACCGCCATAAGTCTGGCCGTTAGCCAATGGATAAGTACCGACATCATGTGCAGCAAATGGTTTCGCCCATTTTCCGCTTTCGCTATAATAGAAGATATGGTTCATGGTAGCCTTCACCAACTCCGGATTGTAGTATAAGAGCAACGGAGCTCCCGGATAAGTCAGGTCGACTGTTCCGATGGAACCATTACTGAAGTTCTCCTTAGAAAGGAATACCAAGTCGCCATTCGGAGCCTGTACCAGTTTATGTGCAGCCAATGCCTGACGATAAGCCAATGCACAAAGTTCGGCATATTTACGTCCACCGGCAGCAGTAGCTTCTTCCATCAGTTTCTTGTCGAAAGCAGCACTGTTCTTCATTTGTGTCTTGTATTCTTTCTCCGCTTTCTGGAATTGGGAAACAATCGTTTCATTGCCCTCACGATTCCAGTAAGGACGCAGGTTATCACCAAAGTATTGGATAGAATAAATATCATCATATCCGATCAGCAGATGGCCATCAGCTTTTTGTGTTTCGCCCAATGAACGTACCAAAGCCAGTTTATCATAACCGTTTGTGGTAGGAGCTTCCAGTTTATTGGCTACGAAGTTCTTGCGCAGCTCTCTGCCGTCACCGATTGCATAGGTACTGTTTTCCTTTTCAGCTGCCAGATAGAAATGTCCCCAGTCAATACGAACATCATCACCCTTTTTCTTCAGAATATCCTGATTGCGGCTTCCGGTACGAAGGAATAACAAATCGCCGTCAGTAAAGCTGTCGGCAACAGATTCCTGGTGAGGTTGGTCGATTGCCCATTGCGGAGATGCTTCGAAATACAGTTCAACCTGATGTTTCTTTCCATCATTGGAGGCTACTTCATAAGAGATATAGTTGACAGGACGTGACAACAAGTCCAGATTATCCATGAACATAGGAGCGGTAAATGTCAGTTTCAGATCTACCGGACCACAAGTAAATGTATAATAAGTCTGCATAGGCTGCACGTCTGCAGATGTTTGTTGTGCTGTTTGATGGAAAGAACGGTAACCGTCCAGTTCTACCAACAATCCGAAATCCAGTAATCCGTTTCCTACACGGTTACGGCAATAGCCGGCAATCAGATTCTCACCCGGTTTCAAAGAAGCTACCACTTCTTCGGGCAGTTTCACTCTCTCGTTCTTTTTACAAGCATTACCTGTATCTACCACTTTGATGCCGTTGATATAGATAATAGCATCATCGTCATGAGAGAATTCAAGATATACATTCTTTCCTGTCAAGTCTTCCTGAATATCAGCTACCCGGCGTACCCAGATAAATTCTTCACCCCATTGAGTCTTTGCTGTATGTTCATTCTCCATGGTTCCGAAGGCAGCTTCGCCTTCTTTCCATGCTTTATCATTAAATCCAGCATTCTGCCATCCGTCAGCAGGCTGTTGAGTGGTATACTTTCCCGTCCAGCTACCTTGTTCGGATGTTTTCACCAAAGGACGTAGTTCCAGTTCTTCCGTTCCCATGAAACGGTAGGTTTGTCCGTCTACTTTTGCAACACCAAGTAAAGAAAAATCCTTGCCTGTCCAATGTTTTACAGGACTGTCGTATAGATTGTCCGTAGTAGACCATGCACTAGTATAAGGATCAATTGTCACCAGCGGATATGCCGGAGCACGTAATTCATTCTTCTCGTGCTGTTCTACCTGGGTCTCACAGCTACAAAATACAGAAGCTGTTCCCAGTAACAGCATCATCAGTTGTTGTTTCATAATTTAAATCACCTGTTTATTTAATCTATTTTACGCAAATTCCGTCGTTTTCTATTTATTTTTTAGCCGGAAACAAAAGCATCAATGCCGGTATACCGGAAGCAGAATAACTGTCGATTTCCGCACCTTCCGGCAACTTTTTATAGTATTCGCCTCCACATACGTTCCGTGTCTTATCTCTGTTTGCCCAACCTGTTTTGATGGTACGTTTCAGGAACGGGAGATATTGGGTTTGTCCGCAATCATACACCAACCATGCCATATATTCCGCAAAGATGGCAGTATAGATACCCTGTTCAATACCACCTTCGAAAGGTAGCACTTTATGTTCTGCAGACATATCTTTCACTGTATAGTCTGCTGCCAGAATAGCATTGTCCAGATAACGTTTCTCTCCGGTCGCCTTATAAAGCAGTATGGACGCTCCGATAAAGGTTGCCTGATTATAGACATGTGCTTTCCAGTCAGGATTACCATTTCCATGACGGCTATCGGCAATCTTTCCTGTTGCTTTATCCAAGAGATTTTCCACTCCCCATTCATAGATTTCTTTACCTTTGGCAAGATATTGAGCTTTCGTCTGATAATCCGGCCGTTTGTCGGTCGATTCTTTTCTATTTTCAGGCACGTTATTATAGAGGGTTAATGCTGCAACAACTGTCGGAAAGTTGATACATGCCATCTTTCCATCACCGAATTTATTCGGTTTCGGATTTTGAATGGGTTGCCATTGCCAGAACATACCTCCGTTTTCTTTGTCATACGAACCGGTATCACCGACTTTTTCCGAGCCATACCATACCCGTTTGAAACTGGCTTCCGAGAGTTTCAGATATTCATCCACTCCAAAAAGTTCGTAGCCGCGTGCCAAGCTGATAGTCCACCACATGATGTCATCGTAGATGAACCAACCGGTATTTTCGTTGTTATCATCAAAATCAAACTGACAATATTGCGCTTTGTTCCCTGCGAATATTTTCTCGCAGAGTGTTTTATAATAACTTGTCTTCTTTCTGTCTTTCTGTGCCTTTGCCAGTTTATAGGCATTCATTGCCATATCCCAATAAATAGGCTGACACCAGATAGCCGCTGCTCCATTGCCACGGTCAACAGCACTTGGATAGGCAGAATTTGTCTTGTAAATATATTTATTGGAGTCTAGTAGTGTATTGTTAAATCCTTCATAAGCTGCCCATACATCTTCGTTCGTATATGCGTGCTTCTTCTGGTTTGCTTTTCCTGAATTGCCGACTGCCCATATAGTAGTTGATGCTCCCAATAGTAGTGTCAGAGCTAAAAGAATTTTGCCTTTCATGATAGTTTATAAGTTTATAAGTTTATAGTATTTTTCCTGTTACAAAGATTGCAGAAATAGCTGAAAAAAAACGATAATATTTATTCAATAAAGAACAAATACAGACCAAAACACTTTTCTACAATAAAAATAAAGGATTAATAAAGGGTTATTGGAGAATAATTCCCCCTCACTCTGTCCTTATGACAGAGATAAGGGGAATATTTAATCTACCTATTGAAAACTCATTCCGGTAAACAATTATTTGTTATCTGTAATATCTGTGGATTCAATCCATTGCCAGTTATCACCAACCAATGTTGCCGTATGGCCTTTCAAACCTGTTATTGTGCTGGTAGCACTTTGAGTAGGCTGATCACCTTTCACTTCAAAATCCCAGGCTTCTACCAAATTCGGATTATCGGCACTTACACCTTCTTCATTCCCCATATAAGAAGCATATACCTGATTTTCTGTCCGGTTTGTTTTCCAGATACGTATCTTCTTTATGTAACCGGAGAACCATTCGTTACGATTTCCATTTTTGTCCATCATACAGAATCCCGTCATGCGAATCTGATTGGCTATGGATTGTTCATTGATATACGTTCTCCAAGACTCACCCACACGAATAGGATCTCCTTGCCTCGTACCGTCAATCATGGAATAACACTTCACATCTGTCGGAGTATCAAATCCCGGCAGTCCCTTATCCCTGAAGAGGAATGCATAATGCGTCCAACGATCTTTGGTCCAGTTGTCCGACTTTTTCCATCCCGGTTCCCATTCTTGTGGATTTGTATGATTATTATCTTGCCAGTGAGCAACCATTGTTCTCAACAATCCCTTCGTACGATCCTGTGCGCGCCATCCGCTCCAATAAGGATCGTTGGTCATGGTAGAAAGGAAAGTACAGTTGTCTTCTCCCTGTCTATTGCAATATTCTTTAATATTCACCCAAAGTTCAATCGTAAATGCCTGATTGTCATCCTCTCCAAACTTCACATAATCCTCGCTATAACCAAAGTCTATATAAGAACCGGCATTTCCGTCTACAAACAGATTCCAGGTAATCTGACTGTTATCCGGCCATGCAGAATCTTCGACTTCTTCTACTTTCTTATCGGCAGCAGCAATAGCCTCATCATAAATCTCCTGCGTCATATCTGTGATGGAACCGGATTTGATTCTTTCAGCCAGACTTTCCAAGTCTTTAGCTGCACTCTCCAAAACCGACTTATTTTCTACCGGATATTGTCCCTGATGATTTCCCCACTTCGTTTCATCATTAACGATTGCAAGTATTTCATCCGCCTTAGCCAGTAAATTATTGATATATTGCTGTGCTTCCGGAGACAGATTATAATATTTTGAATTTTTAAACTCGTCAATCGCTTGATTTACCTTTGCTACAGCAGCTTCCAAAGTTGTTTCATCCAGTTCTTCGCCAGCTTCTACCCGTGTTATCAGTGCATCCAACTCGGCAATAGCAGCATTTAATATATCCTTTCCAGTTTCAGGATATGTTCCGGGAGCAGTTCCATAGGTTGAATTTTTCAATAAATAGTTCAATGACGTACGGCTTTCCTGTAAGATACTTAATTGTGTATCTGTTATGTACTCGTCTTCAATATCGTCACAAGCGGTAAATATCCCTGCCAGACTAGAAATCAGGAGGAAAGAGAGGAGCATTGCTCCCTCTCTCCATTTATTAGTTAAACATTTCATGTTTTTCATCGTTTTTACATTATTATTCAACAATACGTTGCCACTCGTAAGTACCGATAATCTTAGCAGTATGACGGCCTGTCAAATCTATTACTTCATTACCCGAACCGGAAGGTTTGGTCATGAAATCCCATGCTGCCGCCAAATCTGCTTCTTTACCCGTCACTTCTGCCGTTCCATTATAAGAATTCTGAACATATTCGTTATCCTTTGCGCTCTTCCAGATGCGGATTTTCTTCATATAACCGGCAAAGCCTTCTTCAAACAGATTATCACTGGTACGCATATAACGTCCGAAAGCGGTCATCGGGGCATTATAGTTGGCATAGTTGCTTGAATTATAGAATCTGCTACCCACGCTTCCCTCGGTTGTTTTCACTTCTCCGTTCACATACAATTTCGCACGAAGCTCCGGACTGCCCGGCAAGCCTTTATCACTGTACACAAACAAGAAATGTTGCCATTCTCCATCTTCCGGTGCCTTTAGTGACGGTTCACAGATATTTCCTCCTGTTTCGCCCCAAGTTGCACGATAAATACCACCGTCTGCATTACGCCAGTACATCATCCAGCCGTTACGCCATCCATCACCGCCCATATAAGTTGACAGGAACACATTCTGGTCTTTTCCACCACCTTTGGTTACTTTCACCCAAAACTCAACAGTAAAGGCTTGGTTTCCTTCGGTTCCGAAATTGACATATTCTTCGCTACGTCCGAAATCGATATAAGAACCACCATCACCACGTCCGTCCACAAACAGTTCAGCCGGTGTTGTTTCAGCGTCTTCTGTACGGATCGTACTCTTGAACTGTTCTATAGACGCCTTGGCTTCTGCCACATAGCGTTGTTTCTCACTTTCCGACGGAGAGGGTTGCTGATATTTGATTAAAAGTACCGCATGATTGGCATCATCTATCGCATCTGTCAGAATTGCCCGGCTTTCGGTGGGGTACTGTCCTTTCTTATCTCCGTAGTCTGAATTTTGCTGCAAATCGGTCATTTCAGCAATCAATGCATCCAGTTGGTCGATATAGGTATCTTCTATTTCAGGAGCCGCAGTATACTCGTCATGCGTTTCTTCAGAACAAGCCGCCAATTGAAGTGTCAGTACCATGCATAACACATAATACCACATTTTCCAATTTGAATATTTCGTATTCATTATTCTTCTTTTTTATGGGTTACAATTATTTATCTGCCGGAAACAACAACATCAATGCCGGTATTCCGGATGCACTATAGCTGTCAATAGTAGCGCCTTCTATCTGTGCCTTATGATATTCGCCACCACACAAATTACGTGTCCGGTCGCGATTAGCCCAGCCGTAATTAATGCTACGTTTCAAGAACGGTACGTACTGGGTCTGGCCACAATCATTCACCAGCATGGCCATGTATTCCGCAAAGATAGCGGTATAAATACCCTGTTCCACGCCACTCTCGAACGGCAGTAAATCATACGTTCCGGACATGGTATTCATTGTATAGTCAGCTCCCAAAATTGCATTGTCCAAATATGTTTTCTCACCGGTAGCTTTATAAAGCAATAACGAAGCTCCGATAAAAGTGGCCTGATTGTATACATGGTCCGACCATGCCGGATTACCTTCACCATGCTTGCTGTCGGCAACCTCTCCGGTATTGCTGTCTACCAGATTCTTCACAGCCCATTCATAGATTTCTTTTCCTTTTGCCAGATAAGCTTCCTTCGTTTCATAATGCGGACGGGTAAAATCACCGTACTTATTACTCCAGCTTTCCGGATTCGGATCAGCCACACGATCGGCAGGAACGTTATTGTAAAGGGTCAATGCAGCTACCACAGTCGGGAAATTAATACAAGCCATCTTACCATCACCGGCAGCATTTTCATTCGGATTGCCGATAGGCTGCCATTGCCAGAACATACCTCCACCCAAATTCTTTTCAGGATCTGCATAAGAACCCGTATCACCTACGCGGGGAGAACCGTACCATACACGTGCAAAACTTGCTTCTGCCAGACTGCGATACTCTTCCACTTTAAATAATTCGTAAGCACGTGCCAAAGTAATGGTCCACCACTGTATATCATCATAGATAAACCAGCCGGTATTCTCATTATTATCGTCGAAATCAAAGTTTACATAATGTGCTTTATTTCCGGCAAACAAATCATCACACAACTGCTTGTATTTGTTTTCTCTTTCCGTATCTCCTTCCGCTTTTGCACGTTTATATGCGTTCATGGCCATATCCCAATAGATCGGTTGGCACCAGATAGCGGCAGCTCCGTTATTACGGTCGGTAGCAGCAGTATAAGCGGTACTTGTTTTATAAATGTTCTTATCGGGGTCCAGTAAGTTATCATTAAATGCTTCATAGGCAGTCCAGGTATCCGCATTGGTATACTCCGGTACAATCTCGTAATCCGGAGTATATGGCTTTGCCTGTTTATCCTCATTGCAAGAGGACATACAAAGGACACCGGACATGAGACAAACTGCAGAGAAAATATATTGTTTCATCATCATTTCTATTTTATAATCAGTATTTAGAATCCTGTATTCTGAACCAAGTTTTTATCAATATCAATTTCGCCCTGTGGTATGGGGAAGAAGTACTGACGGTCAAAAATACGCTTCACAATCTCCGTACGCTTGAAGAATTCATTTCCGTCATAATTGACATTCATACCGTGAATTGCCTTGTTGAAATACTCATTTACCAATCCCCAGCGACGTACATCAAAATAACGGCAGTTTTCAAAACTCAACTCAATGCGTTTCTCCTTACGAATCAGCTCCATGACTTCTTCCGTTGTAGTCGGTTTAGGCAGATTGACTGTTTCACCGTAGCCCGGAATGCCCGCACGCTTACGGATCATGTTCATATACGTCCAGATGTCTTCATGAGTCGGGCTGACATGAGCAAGCGCTTCGATATAGTCAAAATAAATATTAGTCAGACGCAAGAGCACACAAACCAGATTCTGGTTACGGTCACCGGAATCCATACATTTACGTACTAAATAACCTGTACTCGTATAGTCATTGCTACCTTGTTCCTTACCACAGCTTCCGCTATAAGTGAAATCTACTATATAACCGCCTTCTGTTCCTTCAAACCATTTTGAATTACTAAAGGTTATGTCTGCATAGAAACGAGGTTCACGATTAACATACATCATTCTGGTTCCTACCGGTGCATATAAAGTACCGTCTATTCCTTTGTATTCTGCTGTAGAGACTCCTTCTTCTACATAATCGGATTTTTCGTTGATAATCGGAGTGACACCGTCAGCACTATAACCGGAAATAGGGGATTCTCCGTTTGACATGAAATAGGCATCTACCATTTCTTGGGTTGCTCCCAACAAGCTACCACCCCTATAGTTGGTCGTATTACCGGATCTATTCGGCATACGGTCGTACTGCATGGTTCCGGCAGCATTATCCAAACGGTAGAAAATCATTTCTTTATTGTTACCCATTTCAGAAAACAAGGTTCTTACTGCACGGCGATAAGATTCCGTCGGACTGAATCCTTCCGAGTCCGGACCGGAAACAGCAACACCGTCCTTATTGGTATACATCAAATGATAACGACTTCCGTAATTAGAGAAGAAAGTGTTACATTCATCAATCACTTTCTGCCAATTGGCACGTTTGGTAGCTTCATCCGGTTTGTTAGGGAACAGCTTTGTTCCGTCCGTATTAGCCAAGCCTGAATAGTAAGTGCACTCTCCGTTAAACAACCAGCTGGCACGATAAGTCAATGCTTCAATGATAAACGCCTGTGCAATCGCCTTGTCAATACGGCCATATCCGGACACTTTGTCGGTAGAAGCATCGTCCAATAAACCATCGTTTTGTGCACCTTTCAGTTCTGATACGATAAAATCAAAACACTCATCTACCGTATTGCGCGAGAGTTGCAACTCATCACTCGGAGTATCCATCGGAAAATCCTTTTCAAGCAAAGGAACCGGACCATAAGTACGTACTAAATAAAAATAATAGATCGCCCGCAAAGCTCTTGCCTCCGCTTTCCATTGATTTCTTTCTGTAACAGTCAGCGGTGCCTGATCTACATTTTCTGTAAATACTGCCGCTTCATGAATACCTGAAAACCAACTCTTCCAGCGATATAATACCATTGTTCCTTCAGTCGCATCGATAGAGTTGTTATTTATCAGTTTTTCCTTTTTGTCATTTGTCCACTCCGCCTCATCGCTAGCGCCCGTCCAAGGACCGGGAGTACGGTACAGACTTGTTTCATGCACCTGACGTTGGTTAAATTCATCCGGTAAGAATGTGTATACATTCGAAAGATACCGCAAGGCTCCATCTCTGGTTGTGAAAATCTCCTTGAGTGATAAACGGTCATCAGGCACCTGGTCAAAATAGTCATTACAAGATGTCGTCAAGAGACACGCCAGCAAACTTACGATTATATAATTATATTTTTTCATTATCTTTTTGTTTAGAATGTGAAATTAATACCAACTGAATAAGAAGTCGTATTCGGATAAGAAGCACCATTATCGGTATTCAACTCCGGATCCCACAATTTGAAGCGACTCAAAGTGAACAGGTTAGTTCCCATTACATATACAGCCGCATTCTTCAGATGAACTTTATTCACCCAGGGTTTCGGCAGATTATAAGAGATCTGCAATGTCTTCAGACGCAGGAAGTTCATGTTACGCACCCACCAGGTACTTTTCTGGAAGTTATTAATGCTACTGGTTGTTTCGCTTCCATAAGACAAACGCGGATAAAAGGCATTCTGATCCGGATTTTCCTCTGTCCAACGGTCGTCAATGTTAGAGTAGAGGTTACCGCTACCACCACCGCCATTAAACGGATTAATACTGCTACCGTTCAATACACGTTCGGCTCCCGCTACGCCCTGAAACATCATGCCCACAGACAAGTCTTTCCAGCCTACTGTAAATCCGAAACCATAGACAGTTGTCGGCACATCTCCACGAGAAATGTAAGTCTGGTCGTACGCATCAATCTGACCGTCATTGTTCAAGTCCTTGTATTTGATATCTCCGGCTTTCACTGTTCCAAACTGTGAAGCAAACGGTTTGGGAGTAATGGCTTTATTGGCAGCCGACAAAGATTCCCAACGTGCCATATCATCTATTTCAGCCTGAGTGAACAGTCCCTCGGCAACATACCCTTTCGCTCCATTGATGTTACGTCCATATTGGTTCATCCATTCGTATTTCTGTTCCGGCAATTCTCCCTGAATCCATTTATCCTTATTAAAGGTGACATTACCCCGAAGCGCAATTACCCAGTCTTTATTGATACGCTTGTTATATTCGATTGTTCCGTCAAATCCCTTATTTTCTATGATACCGATGTTTCCGTAAGGAGCAGATGTGTTGTACCCCAAGAATGAAGGCATAGAATGTTCACGCTTCAACAGAATGTTTTCACGACGTTCCTTAAACAAGTCGAACACAATAGACAGGTCGTCATTAAATAGCTTAAGGTCAATACCCAAGTCTTGTTTGCGAGATTCTTCCCAGATCAGGTCAACAGCCATATTCACTGTTTCATAACCGGCCCACTTAGTTCCATTCGGTCCGAATTTATAGCCATAGTCTCCATTCTCTTTCATCTGATCCAGATACATGAAACGACGGTCGGAAACTTCGCTATTACCCACTTTACCATCCGTATAACGTATCTTCAAGAAAGAAACTGCCTTCGACAGAGGTTGCCAGAATTTCTCATTTGAAACAACCCATCCTACACCAAATGCAGGGAAAGTTCCGAAACGATGTTTGGGCGAAAAATTCTCGGCACCGTTATAACCGATGTTGAACTCTGCGAAGTAACGGTCTTTCCATGAATAAGTGGCACGACCGGCAATACCCATCATACGATACGGAATCGCATCTTCCAATGTCCCTTTCGGATATAATAGTTTGGATTGCTGATTGAACAGGAATAACGCACTAACACGATGATCGTCGTTGAATGTCCGGTCATAATTCAAGGAAGCCTCCAAATAAGTCTTTTTGTTGCCACTCGTTTCCTGTGTATAGCTTAACACGTTACTTCCTTCATAAATACGTTGCAGAATAGGTTGTCCATTCATATCGTAAGGAACACTAGTGTCCAGGAAGTTGTAGGTAGACTCCGCACGGTCCTGATGTACATGTATCTCATTGTATACGTCGAATGCGTACATAGCAGTCAGTTTCAGTCCTTTCGTGAGCATATCCAAATCCTGTGTGACGCGCAAATTAGAGTAAATCTGATTTTTCGTCAGGTTGTCATAACCACGACGTGTAGCCTGTGAATAAGGGTTATTAAAGTTGTTATTGGTTGAAGTTCCCGGCACAAAGGCTTCTCCGTTAACAAAGAACATCTTCGGATATTCAACCGGTGAGATAGACATTGCCGCATTATACAAATCGGCAGAAGAGATGGCCGGATAGTTTCCTTCTCCCAGATAACCTTGCGCACCGATCTCGACCTTAGTAGTAGGAGTTACGTCGATATTCAAATTGGTAGTAAAGTTATAACGGCTATATTTCATTTTGGAATCATAGGTGTTGATATTCTTATCAGTCACCGTCATACCTGTCTCATTAAAATAGCTGACTGATGCATAATAAGCGACTTTCTCGCTACCACCGCGTACATTTACATTCACACGGCGATTATGTCCCCAATCATTAAAGATTTCTTTCAACCAATCCACATTCGGATATAGATAAGGATCCTTACCGGCAATCGTGTTACGTATCTGATCTTCTGTATATTTCGTAGCAATACCGTCATTACGCATTGCCTCGTTGGCTGCATTCATATAAGTGATACCATCTGCCAAATCGACCATCTTCGTGAAACGGGTAAACGATTCATAATAATCCGCGCTCACTGTCGGTTTTCCTACCTTTCCCGGTTTGGTTTTAATCAAAATTACGCCATTGGCACCACGTACACCATACACAGCTGTTGCTGATGCATCTTTCAGCGTTGTCAACGATTCAATATCTTCCGGATCGATGTCATTGAACGAACGTTCCACTCCATCCACCAATACCAGCGGAGAAGAAGTGTTGGGAGTGGAAATACCACGAATCCAGATATCAGCAGCATCTTTTCCCGGTTCTCCTGTACGTTGTACAGCCACAACACCCGCCAGACGTCCCGCCAATGTAGTTGTTAAACTGGCAGAAGGCGTCTTAATATCTTCCATCTTCATGGAAGACTGTGCACCGATATTACTTATTTTACGCTGGGTACCATACCCCACAATAACAGTCTCTTCCAATTCGTTGACCTGTTCTTCCAAGGTGACATCATAAATGTTGGTCGAGGCATTGGTTCGTATTTCAGAAGTTTTAAACCCGATATAGGTAAATTTAAGCACTACGCTCTTCTTGGTTACGAATATCTCATACAAACCATCCATATTCGTAATCGAACCGTTTGCATCTCCATCCACAGTGACGTTCACCCCAATAAGCGGCTCTCCTTTTATATCAGTGACACGTCCGGATATTTTCCGCTTATTCTGTTGCTGTTCGGTTGAAGCAGGGGCTTTTCCGGAAATAAATATTTGCCTGTCAGAGATCCGATAAGTACACGAAGTACCTTCGAAAAGTTCAGAAAGAATATCTTCTATATTTTTATTCTTACTGTCGATAGATACCTTACGTTCTAAGTTGACAGCGTCATCTAAATAGAAGAAAACAAATTGACTACTTTTCTCTATTGTTTTAAGCACTTCTCTCAACGTCGAGTTACTCATGCTGACCGAAAGAGTCTTAAATTGAGAATAATTGTTGTAACTTGCGAAAGAGTAGTCTATTCCGAGAAGTAAAAAGCACAGGAATAGCCCGAGAACCTTACTCTTTCGTTCTCTAATTGCATTTTTCATATTAAACATGTTAAAAATTTCTCATAATATTATTTTCTGTATATAAACATTCATAGGCACACAAGTCCCATCTGGATGATAGTTCGTATCATCCACTCTCTTCAATAATTACCATAAAATACGGGAGTTAGATTAGTTTATTATCTTATTTTTTTATATCTATTTCTTTACTACTCGATACGTTTTATATTGTTCATCATAGGCATAAGAAATTGGTGCAACAAAGGTTAATCCATTAATAACTGTTTCAAAGTTGTCTTTCAAATCGATTTTTCCGGAACATTTTATTTTACTTAGCGCTGGGTCAAATTCTACATTCACACCATAATAGGTAGACAAGCGTTGCAAGACTATTCCCAAATCGGCACTTTGGAAACAATAGAGTCCATTTATCCACGATATTGCCTGTTCTACATCTACTTGTGATATATTTTCCTTTCCATCGGCAGAACTGAACATCTGATTAGGAGCCAAAATCGCTTTCGGAGTCCGGGCTGTCTCTACCTGAACACATCCTTGCGCTAGCACTACACTTCTAATCGCTTCCGACTCATACGCCGTTACATTAAATTTAGTACCAAGCACCCTGACATTCATATCTTTGGTCCGCACATAGAAAGGGCGGTTTTCATCTCTGGCTACTTCTATGTAGATTTCTCCGTCCACATAGATTTCACGTTTATCTTTTTCAAACTCTACCGGATAAATCACTCTCGTGCCGGCATTCACCCAGACTTTAGATCCATCGGCAAACGTCAATACCGATCGCTTTCCACGCGGAATGACCAATTGATTGTAAGCTGCCGATTTTTCCTTTTGTATACTTTCCTGATTTGTTTTGATTTCTACGGAATCATACGTAATCTCCGTTTCTTTTTCTTTCAGGCTCACTACGTTATCTTCCGCCAAAATCAACAGTGTTTCTTCCGTCAGAGGCAAATCAGCTTTGGTATTCACTGCAAAAGTGGCAATATCCGGATCCAGCACCGAAGAATAACTCTTTAATAAGAAGAAACATCCCACAAGAATAGCAACACTGGCCGCCGAGCTCAATCCTATTAAGAAATAGTTCTTACGTTTCGCCTTCTCCTTATTTATATTGGTTGCCTGTATACGAGTCCATAAATCATCCGTTTCCTCGTTTGAAAGTACTTCTTCTTTCTCTTTTGAAAAAACCTCCAAATATCTTTTTGCTGCTATATATTCATCTATATTAGAAGGATTCATCTGTTCAAATTCATCCCAGAACTTCTGTGTTTCTTCCGTAGGGTAATTCATGGAAGAAATAAAGAAATCATTCTGAAGGAATTCTTCAAAAGTATATAGGGAAAAATCTGTATGTTTTTGTTCAGAGTTCATCATTTTCATTGTCTTTACGTATGAATAACAGTTGTACTTTCATTTTATACTCACCTTTTCCGAAGTTTTTTCCACTTTTTTTGATTGACAGGAAAAATAGGCTGATTATTCTCTCTTATTTTCTCTTAAATAAGTCCCGGATACGTCCCAAAGCCCGTTGAATGGAGTTAGAAACAGATTGATTATTCATGTCTGTCACCTTACTTATTTCATCGATACTCATCTCTTTGATATATCGATAATAAATAATTTCACGCTGTCTGTCCGTCAATACAGACATCATAGTATGCACGGTTGCCTGAACTTGTTTTTCCTGTTCATTATTAATATATATAGTTTCCGGAGTGGAGGGGGATTCGTCAACCGTCTCTTCTCTCTCACCTATTTCATCAAACGAAAGAGAATCTGTTGTCTTTTTTAGCGCATTAAAAAGAGTGTTTTTCAACGCTACCGTCAAATAAGCTGCAATATTATCTGTTGGGGCTAACTTTGCACGATTCATGTGGATTTTCACAAACACATCATGTATGCAATCTTTAATTAATTCTTTGTCTGAAGTATATAATAGTCCGAATCGAAACAGATCTTGCACCGTTCGATTATAGATTTGGGTATACGCACTCGAATCTCCCTCGAGAAACCTTTTCCACAAAAGGGAGTCGGAAAGAGTGTGTATATCTGGGGTCATTATAATAAGTATGTTTGATTTACAAGGACAAAAATAAAACAATAAATCAAAAAAAGCCCATCTTTATTAAAATATTAATTACGGATGGGCTGAACTTTTCAGATTTTACTTCAATGGGCTTGCCTTTACTCCCTCGAAAGTCATCTTTATGGGTTTTATTTTTCCATCTTTATCAAAGTACATACGGTCAACGCAGGTCACACGAGCGTTTCCATCCGTTTCACCCAATGGATGGCGATGATAAATGATGTACCATTCATCCTCTCCCGGCCCTTTTACAACTGAATGATGACCGGCACCTGTTCCAATTTTGGGATCTCTCTGTAATATTTTTGCTTCTCTTTTGAAGGGTCCGAACGGTGAGTCGGCAATGGCATAAGCAACACAATAATCCGGTCCGGTCCAACCGCCTTCTGACCACATAAAATAGTATTTTCCGTTACGTTTCAACATAAAAGGTCCCTCTACATATTTTTCGGGGGTTACTTCCTTATAAAGGGTACCATCTTCAAACGGTACGATACTCAACAAGTCCGGGGCCAGTTTCACCATATTACAATGTCCCCAGCCACCATAATACATATAATACTGTCCGTCATCGTCTTTGTAAACAAACTGATCGATCGGTTGCGCACCATTTACAAATTTATCAATCAGAGGTTTGCCTAACGCATCTTTAAATGGTCCGGCAGGATTGTCGGCCACAGCTACACCAATACCGCCCAGTTCATTATTGCTTTGGATATCATTCGCACCGAAGAATATATAATATTTATCATTCGCATGAATCACGGCAGGTGCCCACAAAGCACGTTTAAACCAACTAATATTCTCTTTTGATAACACTTTCGGGTGCTTTGTCCAGTTCACCAGGTCTTTAGATGAGAAGGCATCCATGAAAGTCTGTTCGTCATAAGGCGCCGAATACGTAGGATAAATCCAGTATTCATCCCCAAATACAATTCCTTCCGGATCGGCATACCATCCCGGAAATACAGGATTGCCACTCGTCTTCGGTTGTTGATTGGCTTTTTGTCCAAATACAGACTGGGAACAGCAAATAACACTAAGAAGAATAAGGTGCTTCAGTTTCATACAATATCAATTTTAAAGTTCGTGCCACAAAGATGAGAAAAAACAACTAGAAATTCAATAAATACAAACCAATTAAGGATAAATACTAACCAATCTGCAAAAAAAAGATGATTTATCAGGATTTTGTGCTTTCTTTGCAGTGTCATTATTAAATGAAAAATACCATGAAAAGCAGATTGTTATTACTAGCCGTACTTTTAGTCATTATTTGTGCATCCTGTCAACCCAAGAAGAAAACAGAGCCGGAAAAGGAAGCCATAACAGGAGCTACTTATACAAATCCGCTACGTGAAAGAGGAGCAGAGCCATGGGCTGTTTTTTATAAAGGGAAATATTATTATACGCAAGGCTCTGAAAGCAGAATCATGCTCTGGGAGACCAGTGATATTACAAATTTGAATGACAGTCTTAGAAAGCCGGTATGGATACCAACCGATCCAAGCAATTCCCATCACTTATGGGCCCCCGAAATGCATCGCATCAACAACAAATGGTATATTTACTTCGCAGCAGACGATGGTAATATGGATAATCACCAGATTTATGTGATTGAAAACGAGGCTGATATTCCTACAGAGGGTAAGTTTGTTATGAAAGGGCGCATACCGACCGACAAAGATAACAACTGGGCAATTCATGCGAGTACTTTCGAACACAACGGACAGCGTTACATGATTTGGTGCGGATGGCAAAAACGAAGAATTGACAGCGAGACACAATGTATATACATCGCTTCGATGGAAAATCCGTGGACTCTTTCTTCTGATAGAGTCCTGATTTCCAAGCCTGAATATGAATGGGAGTGTCAATGGGTGAATCCCGATGGCAGCAAAACAGCCTATCCGATCCATGTGAACGAAGCACCTCATTTCTTCCAGCCGAAGAATAAAGATAAAGTATGCATTTTTTATTCCGCCAGCGGTAGCTGGACTCCCTATTATTGTGTAGGATTGCTAACAGCAGACGCCAATGCCAACCTGTTGGACCCTGCTTCCTGGAAGAAACATCCGACACCTGTATTTCAGCAGAAACCGGAGAATGAAGTTTTTGGCCCCGGCGGCAGTTCTTTCGTCTCTTCACCGGATGGAAAGGAATGTTATATGCTTTATCATGCCCGTCAGATACCGAATGATGCTCCGGGTGCAATGGATTCACGTACTCCCCGCTTGCAGAAAATAGAGTGTGACAAAGATGGGATGCCTGTACTCGGAATACCGGATAAAGCCGGAGAACCCATGGCAAAGCCATCTGGTTCTCCAATCAATTAGACTAATTACATTTTGTACTTTCAGGTCCAAGGTATGAACGTTTTAATCCTCCCATGTCGATGACTATTTTTTGAATGACGACTCCGGGATCACCACAACGTATCTGTAGGGTGTGTTTGCCCGGCTTCTTCACATACAAAGTAGATTTATTCACTCTACAATTCTTCAGTACACTATCATACCAAACTTGAGAATACTCAATAGCAGAAGTAGATGGAGTAGAAATAGAACCATCATCTATACGGACACTATACTTTGTGTCCGAATTAGTATGTTCCGGCAATTTATAGTCTCGCTCTGCGTGCAAAGGGAATGTAGGTAGAACATAGGTATACACATCATAAATCCCGGCATTAAACGTATAAAAATCATATTCCACTCTAGGTACATCACCAGCACGATACATCTGTAAGGGAGATATAGGATTCCCTAATTGCAAAGCATGCCCTTCAACCCCAACCCCGGGAAGAATATTCATTTTTATGTCATTACTCTCAAACTTACGATGAACCCCTGCAGCCGGAATAGAGACATACCCATTCTCTTCCATATACACTCCTTGCATCTCATCACGCGCAGGAGACGCCGGATTAAAAACAGAAACCAATACACATTCTTTTTGATCATTAGAACTAAACTCCACAGAACCTTTAATACTCTCTCCAACCGGAACTTTCTCCCAATCAACAGATACCCTGATTCGGTCCTCTGTCGGAGTTTTCCCAGCTTTTTGAGACACTATAATCCAATCGTCCGAAGACTTTGCAGTCCAACTCAAATCTCCACTTCCTTGATTATACACATCGATCCAATGGCTTTTACGGGAAAAAGTGTTATAAACAGGCAAACTATGATAGCTTATCCCACCTTTATCCAAAATTTCACTTTCTGCCTGAAGAGCTAATTTAGGAGCACCAACCGGTGTATAACTTTCTTCCATCAACGGAAGCATAAAGTAAGAACTGGAACCTTCATAATTCTGTTTCAAAGACATCATATATTTCCATTTCCCGTTCAACAAAGAATTATACCCTTCAGTTATGATTTGCAGACTATCATGGTAATTCTTTACCTTCTCCTTTATCAAATTGGCGGCGGCACGCTGCTGACGAACATACTGCCGATAATATTGTCCTTTTATAGTCATGTGGTTCATCAGTTCGGCACCTTTCACCGGGTAGTATAATAACTGATAAAAAGCCGGCTGACTGTCTTTATCCAAAGATGCCAAAAGATTTTCCGCTTTCTTCCCAATACGGCTATATTCGTTCAGACGATTTTCTGCTTCATTATAATTGGCAAAAGAGAACTCCGTATCCGTACGTTTCTCTCCCCCGCCCCAATAATTATTCCAATATCCCCAACCCATATATTCCGGTTTCCGGGAAAAGGCCAGATTGATATGCGAAGAAGTGATATCTTCAAATACGCTATAATACTGCTCCCCAAACATCTTTGCCAACCAACGGGCGGGATAGGTAACCACATTATTCGCATTAAAGCTATCTATATCATAAGCCATATCAAGGAATAAAGAGACTTGCATTTCGGCTCCTTTTAAATCACCGCAATTAGCCAGCCAGATACGGTCTGCCGTCGTATCATAAGCCTTTCGGAGTTCCTCATACATCAGAGCCGGGGGAGTAGTGCTGTACCACAAATAGCTATGGGGAACTCCCAGATAAGAGACATGGTAGTAAACACCTGCACGCCCGGAGCGCTTCTGTTCATGCGGGCCACTTAAGCGCTTCATATAGCCGAAGTTATCATCCGGCCAAATAATGGTTACATCATCCGGCAATTCCAATCCATTCGAATAGATTTCCAACACCTCCTTGTATGGAGTAAATGCCTGTGGAATTGTTTCAACCGGTCGATCAAAATGTTCTGCAATCAAATTACGCTGGTCTTTCAACGCACTCTCCAGCATTTTGACCTTTTCTTTCATGGGGACATCACCTCCTCCCATTGCCGCATCATGCAATCCTCTCAAAGCCAATGTATATACATTCTCATAAGCACAGTTTTCCTTTACACGGTTTCCTAGAACTTCATTAATTTTATCCTTATTTTTACCATAATCCCAAGGCCCCATCGTTTTTGAATTCCATTCACTAGCTGTATTTAACAATAATGGTTCGCAATGACTGGACCCCATTACAATAGCAAAAGTATCTGCCACCAACTTATTTTCAGGTATCTTATAAAATGCAGTCGACACCGGATGCATGGCAGGAGCCAGATGATTGGCTTTCAACCGTAACAACAATTCGCATATTTTGGCATAAGTACGGGGACCTATATTGCCACGCTCTTTCTCAAAAGTCTTAGCGGCCCAAGGTTTCAGTCCCCAATCTTCATCATTCAGAAAAACGCCTCTATATTTGACGGAAGGGGTCTTGGAAACAGTAGTGGGAGCATCCACATAAAGTGTTTTATGTTTCTTCACAGGGACATCCGCCCACCAATACCAAGGAGACACACCTGCCATTTCCGAAAGAGAAAACAAACCGTAAGAAGCTCCTCGCCTGTCACTTCCGGCTACAATCAACGCTTTATCTACTCCTGGAAAAGGATGATTAACTGTCTGAATCAGATAACGTTCCCATGCTCCTTCCAAAGGAGATATATCTATTTTCCCATTGGAGGCTAGCTGACGAATTGCCTGATTCTTTTCAATAGTACCGACAATCACCACTGTTCTTCCTTTCTGCCATTCATCTGCCAATTTTAATCTCTGCCCTGTGACATTTTCAATATCAGACACAAACAGTTCGGCAACCTTCTTTACAACCGGGTAATCATTGGCATCATAACACACGGTCGCCTTTATTTTCGATGCGACTAATGGGAAAGCATATTTACTATGTTTTACATTCTCATTCACAACCACTTGTGATTGCAGGGCAGATGCCACTACCAATAATATTAATAGCGAAAAGATTCTCATTGATACAGTAGTTCTAGTTATTCAGTTCTATTTCTTTTTATCTTCAAAATGATAGTTATATGGATTCCGCTTAAAATG
Organism: Bacteroides sp. OF03-11BH; assembly: GCF_003604005.1. Taxonomy (NCBI): domain Bacteria; kingdom Pseudomonadati; phylum Bacteroidota; class Bacteroidia; order Bacteroidales; family Bacteroidaceae; genus Bacteroides; species Bacteroides sp. OF03-11BH. Next base: position 99,641 of record NZ_QTMW01000020.1, read on the forward strand.
ATAACGATTTCTTGGCACCGGCAATGGGTCTTGTACACGCAGTTCCCAAGTCGTCAATTCTTCCAGCAATTCCATTTGTTTGGAGGCATATTTCTTTTTATTATAAAGATTATTAATCTCGGAAGGATCGGCTTTCAAGTTATACAGTTCACCACGACCATAATTGTCGAGTACTAGTTTCCAGTCATCTTTGCGAACCATACGTTCAGTTCCGCTTTGTGTCCAGGTATTCAGTTCGTCAAAGTGAGCTATTTTATTGGGTTGCAAAGCCCCCTCTTTAGCAAATGTCAACGGTTCATCCCGGGTGAAATCTTCACCACCGAATCCCTGTTGTACAATTACACTCGAAAATTCTTTCTTGGGGTACGATTTACCCGTCAACATCGGCCATAAACTGCGTCCTTGCACTCCAAGAGGTATATCTGCACCAATTGCTGTACAAATAGTAGGAAATACATCAGCAATAGAAACATGTGCATCCATAGGAGATTTTTGCGGATGAATGTTATATCCTGCCCAAATCATCGGAATACGGGTCAAACATTCAGGCACTCCTGCACCTTTACGAATCAAGCCATACTCCCCACAATAATCCCCATGGTCTGACAGGATTACAAAAATAGTATTTTCATAAAGCCCGGCTGCTTTGAATCCTTCAATCAGACGTTTGGTCTGGTCATCAATCAGACGAAGCATTCCTAAATAATTTCCACGCAAACGAGGAAGATCTTTTGCCAGGTTCGGGCAGGCTGTATCTTCCAATTCCGCCAAAATCTCATACTTATTTCCTTTTTTAGATAAATCGTTCCGGCTAGTCAAAGTTGCCGGTATCTTTTCTGGAGAAAACATTGAGAAATAAGGCTCTGATATCTGATATGGATTATGCGGTTCAGGCATTGAAACCCACATAAAGAATGCGGAATCTTTTTGCTGCTCCGCCCAAGCCAAAGCTTTGGTAACCATTTTCACCGGATTCTGCGCTTCTGCCGGGAAAGGGGTGGCTTCCAAATATTGACCTCTCGCTTTATTATTCAGAAAAAATGCAAAGTCCTTATCTTCCTGCGTATCACGCTAATTCTTTCCCCAATGAAAATATTCCTCACAATAATCAAAATCTTTCCCTTTCACATGCGCATGGTTCTTTCCCAGTAATGCCGTCTTATATCCTTGTTCTTTAAACACTTCGAGCATATCTTTCTTATAATACATATCGGGAGTGTTGTGGTTCGTACGGACATGCGTAGCAGTCGGATAACGTCCTGTAAACATGGAACAACGCGCAGGCATACTAGCAGGAGCTACCGTATACGCCTTATCAAACCAGACATTACTCAATGCCAGTGAATCGACAAAAGGAGTGACAGCCATCGGAAAACCTTCGCGACCACACAAATCAGCTCGCTGTTGGTCAGTCATGATGATAACAACATTGGGTTTGGGTGTTTGTGCCAGCATTGGAATAACATTAACCATACTGGAAATCGCAGAGATTGAAACTAAAACTTTTGTATTCATATAATAAATTCTTTAATCGTTCACGCCCAAAGTTCGACAATTCATTTGACAAACTACGAAAATAGCTGTTCAATAAAGGACAAAAAATGACAAATAGTCCAGTTACAAACACACGATGAGCCTATTGACCACGATCAATAGTTATGCACAAAGCAATTACCAATATTGGCTAAAGAAATTCAAAGCTGCCTGATAAAAGGCCTTTGTATCTCTTTGCTCTTTATATAGGCTCTGCAATACTTCTTCATATCTAACCGGGTCAATCTTGTTCTGGATAGATTTCCATAGCCCGATGTTCACATCAACCTGTTCAATGCCTCGTTTCAAATTGGATTTGAACTCTTCACGCAATGACTTGCCAGACTTCATCTTGTACGACCACGGCACGTTGTGAAAACAAAGCAAGTAAAGTTCGGGACATTGTGACAAACTGTTGAATATATCCTTGTTGTATTTAAAGTATTGAGACACATAGTTCGTACCTTTTGTGGTACGATCAGTGCCGATAGACTCTTTGCTCACATGCCACTCTTTGTTTGCACGCTGTTCGAACCCCGCCGTATAATGATCTTCCCGCTTTACAGTAAATCCCAGACTGTAAGGGGCATGGGCACAGACAAAACTTTCCCATGTGGGCATCATCATTTGCCGGATGACCTCCAGCGTTGCTTCGTCACAATTCCATGTAGACTTTATCCAATCGGATGTAATACTTTCAGTCGATTCTTCCGGATTCCATGCCAGACGCCCGAAAGCATACCAGTTGGCTTGGGCAAAGTGATGAGCAGTCCAATTGCGCGAACGACCGATATTGCCTACTCCTGCCATACCAAGCATACGTGATGAAAATGTCTTGCCGGTGATAATGTTCGACACAGTACTCCCTTTTCCGTTACAATATGTATCGAAGTCGAGGAAGGTTTGCCTCCACATCGGCAACAAATAAACCAAGCTAACAGAGCGTCCCAAGTACTCTTGCGTAATTTGAAGTTCGGGGAATAAAGGAGTATGACGCATGGCTCCGAACAACGGCTGTGCCGGTTCGCTGGGCTGAAAATCAAGTGTTCCGTTTTTGGTTTGCAACACTACGTTTTCGTCAAATTGTCCGTCCAAAGGCTGAAACTCCTTATAAGAACGTTTCATTCTATCCTTATCAATCTCGGGATTGTAGACAAAGGTGCGCCAAAGCACAATGCCTCCATGAGGTTTGAGTGCACGGGCTAACATATTGGCGCCATCCACATGGCTACGATGATAATCTTGCGGACCTGCCATGCCTTCAGAGTTGGCTTTTACAAGGAAACCTCCAAAGTCAGGTATCAGACTGTAAATTTCGTTGACCTTATCCGTCCACCACTTTTGCACTTCGGGATTGAGAGGATCGGCTGTATCCAGATGTCCAATTCCGACACCTCCCCATTGTTTCCCCGCGTCTTTGGTCGTAGAAGGTTTTACGGGAGCAGCAAAGTTGGGTGCAAGATACACCTTGATGTGATACTTGCGGAAGATATCAGCTAACGCAGCAACCTTCTCTAAATAGTCATGTCCTAAGATGCGCGGATCGGCATTAACATTATTCAGAATCACGGCGTTAATGCCGATGGATGCTTCCGCACGGGCGTAATCGGTATATCGAGGTTCGATTTTCTTTGGCAAATCGTCCCATGCCCACAATCCTTTTCCAGCATAGCCGCGTTCTACTGTTCCACCCAGACCTACCCAATGATTGATCATACGGAATTCCAATGCAGGAATTTCTTTGAGATTTAACTGTTCAAGCGGATATCCACATTGTATCAATCGAATCAAGTGGAACGTACCATAAAGAAATCCTGCATCGGAATAGGCTTGAAGTGTTATCCTCTTTTTACCACTGCGGATGATATATCCTTCTTCTCCCAGCCCTTTATCTTTACAAAAACTCATTTGAATTCCCACCGCATTATCCTGAACAAATATTGGTGTAACTGTCAGTAACGCCTTCAAAGCACGCTCCAGTTCTTCTCTTATGACTTCATCGTACCGGCTTCCGGGCAGAGTAATGTGACTACCATACCGAATGGCAGATTGTTTTAAGCCAGATTCGGGAAGAGGTTTATAATTCATCCAAAGTTCATACCCTGTATCTACAGTGGATAACGTCTGTTCCTGACCAAAAAGATAGCTCATACAGCTCAAAAAGAAGAGCAGAACGATGCTAAAACAACGAAAACAGTGATTCATGAGTTTCTATTTTATCGTATTAAAACTTTATTTTGCTTGAGCAGCCTCCAATCGAGCCACTCCTTCCATTAAAGAAGCACCGCTTGCCTGCGCTCCCATAGAAGCTATATTAGCCGAGTTGAATGAACTTCCCCAATAATAATTGCAATACATGGCAGGCCATTGTGTTCTGTCCATGTTTTTTCGCAAAGCTTCCGCGTTGTCTTGCAATTTGAGCGTCAGCGTATTTCTAACAGTACCCGATGCCGCATCATCCAAAACGAGATTCACGGCATAGGGAATTAACACTGCTTTGAAAATGCTTTGGTTCATATCTGTCCCTTCGTCGCGCAGAAATCCTTTGTTAGTACAGCGAGTACTAGTAAAGGCATAACTTATTACCTGTTCCGCAATTGCCATGTATGACTGTTCCTGTGTGATGTGGTATAGCTGTCGGCAAGCTTCGCCGAATGTTCCCTGTGTATAAGTCAGAGGAGGTTCTCCCACCCGATAGTCACTTTTCAGAATATTGGCATTAACATAAGCACAGAGTGTTTTCGCATCTGCCAGATATTTCGCATCTTTAAACTTCAGATAGAGCTTTGCCGCTACCAGACAACCCGGAGCATTCGTACAAGCGTTTCTAGTTTTATCAACACTTAACTCTTTCCACGGAAGCCCTTTCCCTTTCTCGTCTTCCCATGCGCGGGTGATAATTTGAGTATCATAAAGAGTTTTAGCCATATTGATATATGTATCGTCTCCAGTAGCCTCCGACAAACGTATCAAGGTAAGGCTAATCCAACACATGTCATCCGTGAAACGATTACCGAATCCAGTAGTTCCATATTTTGTGTCACCTTTATCATAATTATTGGCTTTATTAGCATACCATAACTTAAAATAGTTTTCATACGTATCAGCCAAATTCGGATTTTTATCTTTAATACGTTGGTACGAATAGATCACTACATCCATGGCATGCGCTTGCTGCCAATAGATATTGCCGGAGTTATTGCTCTCATTTGCAGGTGATGCCCAGAAAGTGCCTTTCGGTTTGTTCATGAACTGGTTTATCAGCACCGTTGTACAACTGTCGGCAAGGTTAGCCCACTTGAATTCAGAGTCTGCCTCTTCCCGTTTCTCCTCTTGCCCTTTTTCCTGTTCCTGTTGTGCTATCAAGTTTACCCATTCAGGTTCTGCTTTGCACCCCATATATAATAAAGGAGTACACAACAGCAGCATTAATAGTATTTTTTTCATCTTTACTCATTTTTTTATGGTTACCAAGTCTCTACGCGCAAATCATAAAGCGGATCTTGACGCAACACAAGTTTCTCTACCACATGGTAAAACTTGCCACCGTTCTCATACGTATATTCCAGATCGAACTGCGGAGCACGCGTACCAGTCTTCGCCACATAATCGTAGTCTCCTTCAGCCTGATAGGTACCCGTTGCATTGGTGATTGCCGCTTTGCCGCTCACTCCTTCCACTGTCACATTCTTGTTGGCATCCATCGCCAATGTCAAACTACCTACTGCTTCCAACTTATTGCCTACACCCGGACACACCACTACACTCGGAGCCGTAGTCTTAAAAGTGGTAGTACTACATTTGATAATATCTTTGGTATTACCATAACTTACAGGTTCGCCGACAGGATTTCCTCCGGCATCCACTTCAGTTACACTTCCCATGCGGTAATAAGTGCCAGCGTAAGTACTGATATATTTAATAACAGCGACACATGTTTCGGCTCCTTCTCTCAAAGCGTTCATCGAGTTTTCCGTCATTCGGAAAGGGAGTGCGTAATGATCCGTCAGACATAGCGGATCGCTATAGAAAGCATCGGTAAAACTAATGCTTACATCGGCTACCGGAGAGTTCGATTTACGCACCCGGAAATATTCCGGATCCGCCAGTGTATAATAGTTGGCGGGAAGCAACGTTTTCCCCGTTCCTTCAAGCAAGGAGGGGTCAATGGTAAATTTCGCCCAATCATTCATGTCTATTTCACGTTTCCCACCAATAGCCACTCCGACATAAATGTTCATATCACGGTCGCTAATCACAGTTCGCAGCGGTTTTGCTACAGCAAAGCCCATATCAGCTCCTTCGTAATCGTGGGTATAGTCGTCATAACACGCCGTAATCCCAACTAACAGCAGGAGTGCGGACAGTAAAAGTTTTGCAGATTTCATACTTTCTTCTTATTATAGTTAAACACAATCACCATCCTTTATTATTGATAAGATTCGGATTTTTCTGTACCTCTAAATAGGGTAATGGCATGTAATAATAGCGAACATCGTTTAATGGGCGATCTTCTACCTTCACCACCTTGAATGCCTCATCGCCTGAACCGTCACGAGTAACCTGCATTCCATAAATAGGTTCATTGAGAGGTAACAACCAACGCCGCAAGTCCCAAAAGCGTTGATTTTCAAACGCAAATTCAATTCGACGTTCATTTTGTATCAATGTACGGAATGTTTCTTTCGAGGCAGCCATCTCGTCCAAATAAGTCACATCGGTAATTCCACCTGACTTCTCCCGAATAGTTTTTATCACGTCGTAGGCAGACTTGGTGCATCCGGGTCCCACAACTTTCGGTCCGAAAGCTTCATTGGATGCTTCGGCGAAATTGAACCATACCTCTGCTTTGCGCAACATCGGATTATAGTGACGGGAATCCTGTTCTTCAAGAGGTTTCAAAAAGTCGGCAACCGTATTCATAAACTTTGCCAGGTAATACCCCGTACGGGTAGCATTCACGTTCATGTATCCGGAGTCTTTTCCCCCCGGAGTAACATCAATATACGAACTGTTGGTCCCAAACTGACGTCCTTGATAGTAAAGATTCACATTGAAGCGGTTGTCACGCTGGCAATCATAAGGATCGGTTTCGTCATACAACGATCGCGAATCGGTTATGGGAAATCCATTCTTTGCCGGAAAAGCATCAGCCAAGTTCTGCGAAGGCGTAGTCTGCGCGTTCCCGAAATAGAACGGCGGATAATGCCGTTGCTCCAGACCATGATTACGTCCTACAAATGTACGAAAAAGGAATTCGGCCGATTGGGCATCCCCTCCATCGTACAGGTCCTTCGGAACTAATGCCGAGTAGTTTTTCATTCCACTCATCGCCAACACTTCATCGGCATAATTAGCCACACGTTCCCATTTGGCTTGGTAAGCCGTTTCGTCCACCACCGTATAATCGCCCATGCCGTTCAATCGTACTATGTTATCTGGCTGATAAGCAGGGCTGGCCGCATAGAGCAGTGTTCGTACTTTCAGTGCTGCGGCAGATAATCCCGAAGCACGACCAAATGCTTGGTCGCCCAATATAGCATCCCCTCCGGAATAAGTCAACGGAAGTAACGCCATTGCTTCGTCACAATCGTAACAAATTTGCTTAACGCAATCTTCATAACTATCGCGCGAAAAACTTTCCGGATGCGCCGCTTCTTCCGGAGTAATATAATGTGTTACGATAGGATAGCCCAACACTTGTCCGTTATCGGTCTTTCCACCATACATTCTCAACAGATTGAAACTGCACCATGCTCTAAGAAAAATAGCTTCTCCACGCAAACGTTTTTTGTAAGCCTGATCAATTTCGTCGCTAGAAATGCTATAGCGTATTTCATCCGTAAGTCCATTGTCGAGGAAAGTATGAATACGTTGCAGTTGATCATAACAAGCACTCCAATTTCCCAAGGGATTGTTTGTACGGCTAAAGCCGCCCTGTCCGGCACGATAAACATTAGAGTCGTAAACACGTGTCATGGCATTGTCTGTTGCCGCATCCAGGAAGTTGCCGTCCCATGCATCAGGGGCGGTCAAAACATCCTGATAAACCGAGAGCAGCACACCTTGTGCCTTTTCAGCGTTGGTCCATGTATCATCCACCGACCATTGATTGTTCATCTTGGTATCGAGATCGGTGCAGGCACTTACGATGCCTGTAATCCATGCAAGGACTATTATGTATCTAAATCTTTTCATCATTTCTTTCATTTAGAAGTTAATGGATATTCCGCCCGTAATGGTTCGGTAAGTCGGATAGTTGGTCAAGCCGGACAACATACGTTCGGGGTCTAAGTCTTTGATGCCCGAAAGTACAAACAAATCGGTTCCCCTCACAAAGAATTTGAAATCTTTTCCTATAAACTTGCCCGTTTTATTGGCAAGCGTATAGCTCAACTCCACATTCTTCAGACGGAAGAACGACCCGTTTTCCGACCAGAAAGAGGAATTGCGGGAGTTGTTTGCTCCGGAGGTGGTAGTCAGTCTGGGCTGGGTCCCGGTAGGATTGTTTACCGGATGATAACGGTCGAGCGCCAATACGGAATATCCATCCAGTCCGTTGTTCCAATAGTACGAACTGGAAAGTATATTCGTGACGCCTGTCGTAGCTGTACCCAGTATGTAAAGGCCAAAACCTTTGTAATTCAACGAAAGATCAATACCCATCGTGGTAGTGGGGAAGCTTTGTCCCAAATCGGTTACGTCATTATCATTAATCATATTGTCACCATTCAAATCGGCATAAGCGATATCACCCGCCTGATAGGCACCATAGCTTTGCAACGGATGCCCAGCCAACTGCACGTCTTTACCAAACAATCCTTCTGCCTGCAAACCAAAAATTGTACTGGTGGAACGTCCCACGCTCTTACGATAGTCTTCGATGTTATCTAATTCATCGCTCTTACGCAATTTGTTTTTGGTAAAAGTAAGGTTCACCCCCACATTGTAATGAATCTCACCTATTTTATCTTGCCACCTTACTTGCGCATCTATGCCTTGGTTCATTACTTCACCGATGTTTTCGGCAGGAATAAAGTCTCCCACTACAGCAGCATATTTAACGGTGTTCTTTCCTATGATATTCTTACGCATTTCACGGAAATAGTTCACGTCAGCCGAGAGGCGGTTGTTGAAGAAGGTTCCCTCTACGCCTATATTCAATTCGTTGGAATATTCCCATTTCAAGTCCGGATTGCCATAACGCACCAAATCGGTAGTTGGACCTCCGGTACTAGGTTTGTGTTCGAATTTATCACCATTCTTCCAGTTGGTACGATAAAGGAAATGCCCCGTATTGCCGGCATATCCCAAATGTCCGTAATTAATCTTCAACTTTAACGAGTTAACAGCCTTTACATCTTTCATGAAGTCTTCCTTAGAAATCATCCATGCCCCCCCAATGGCATAAGCAAAGAAGTAGCGGTTACTGCCGCTAAAGCGGTTCGACCCCATAGCTGAAAGAACGCCTTCCACAAAATAACGCTTATTGTAAGCGTAATTACCGCGAAAGGTAAAAGTACCATTTTTCACATCTTGTGTATTACCGGTTTTCTCTTCAGTAGTATAACGGAAAGCGGCTTCTGCCAATACATCGTGCAAATCGAATGAATGCTCATAGTTTACGTTAGCACGCCATCCGAAGTTACGATATGTATCATTGGATGAGATAGATTGCTTTTTGGGTAAATTCAACTTCTTACGTTCCGTGAATCGAAGCACTTCCTCCCCTTCGTCATCAAGGTAGCGTTCGATAGAATAAGTAGGATAAGCATTACGTAACTGTTGACGCAAGTAACTATAATTATCAAATGTCATATAAGCATTTGCCGTCAGACCTTCAGTCAATGATTTCAGGTCAAACTTCAATCCTAAATTGGTCTGACTATTCACATAACGTTCCGAAGTGTTACCTCCATAAGCCATATCCATATACAGGTTGTTGGTCTTGCGGACACTGGTTCCGAATATCAAAGACGATTCGTCGGTGGTGACTCCATCGCGACCATTAATATCTTCCGGAGCAATCATGAAAGGATATTCGTTGGGACGAAGGGTAGAGATTTCACTAAACAGCGTGGCTCCATCCACAGCCCCCCAATCTTTCTTCTCAATCCGTCCTGCTACATCAGCCGAAGCAGTCAGAAAGTCGGTAATGCGCAAATCCAAATTACCTCGCGCGTTGATACGATTCAAATTCGAACGATCACTGACTTTTTCCAAACCTGAACTGCCGGTATAGCCTACTGTCACGGCATAAGTCGCTTTCTCTGTACCTCCGTTCAATTCGATCGTAGCCTTGCGGAATGTACTTGCGTCACGTAGAAATTCTTTGTAATAATCGACATTAGGATAACGCAAATCATTCACCCCCTTCGAATTCTTATAACCTTCAAGATCAGTTGCCGAATAAAAAGGCTGTATACCATCGTTTACACAAGCTTCATTGAACAGCGTAGCATAGTTGTAGGAATCAAGAAATTCCGGCATACGGGTAACCGGTTGTATGCCGTATTCCAATCCTACACGAATCACGCGTTCGTTGGCCTTTCCCCGTTTAGTACGAACGAGTATCACTCCATTCGTAGCCTGCTCTCCATACATAATTTTAGCAGTGGCATCCTTTAAAATCTGTATAGATTCGATTTCTTCGGGCAGGATGTCGTCAATCGGACGTTTGATACCATCAATAATCACGATAGCTTCGCTCGTTCCATTGTTGTGCAGACCTCGCACATAGAAAGTAGAGTTATCATAACCGATACCTCCCACATTAGGGATCGCTATCAGTCCGGCAGCCTGTCCTTGCAACGCATTCGACAGTTGCAAGGTAGGATACTTCTTCAGGTGATCCATATTGACCCGGCTCACGGCACTTACCGAATCCGGCTGTTCTTTTTGGGCATTCGCAACAGATGTTATCCCCAGAAAGAAGATGGCTGCGAACAATCCTTTTAAGAATCTATTATAACTATTTCTCATAAATATCAAAATATTAAAGTGTTATTACCAACCGGGATTCTGCTGCAAATTGTGAAGTGCATCCACATCGTGTTGCGGCAACGGATACCAATAGTTGCGCATATTCGAGAATCCGCGAATTTCCTTCTCCATGTCAAACACCGTATAAGTAAAACTTGCCGGACGTGTACCAGACTTGCCGTCAGCTGAATCTTCATAACTGCCTACAGGATCGAAGTAAACTCCCTTTATCGGATAAGGTTCGTTAAACAGTGTGTGCATGATCATCCAACGACGAACATCCCACCAACGGTGGTTCTCAAACATCAGTTCTACTCCCCGTTCCCGACGATAGGCTTCGCGGAACTTTTCGGGATCAGACACGATGTCGGAAGGAATATCCGTCACACCGATACGATTGCGAATAGTATTAAGGGCTTCTTCTGCCGTCATACCACAGTCTTCTACTTTAGCGGTCGCACTTCCGGTAGCTTCAAAAGAGGCTTCGGCAAAATCAAGGTAAAGTTGCGTAGCACGGATAAAGACAGTTTGAGCAATCTTTTGCAAGAACGGGTTGGTTGTTCCTAACGTTTGATCATGGCGATAGTTTGCTTCCGGCCATAAAAACTTCCGGCACATAAATCCTGATAATTGTCGTCCGTTGGTATGTTTCGAACTTCCATAGTTATTGTAGGCTGTGCAACCTCTCCACAAACGAATGTAATAGGGCTTGCCACTTGCATAGGTCCCCCAAGTATCACCAGGAATAAGAATGTTGTTGTAGAAACGAGGATCACGATCAATGAAAGCATGTTCCGGGTCGAATTTGTAACCCGACCGGGTATCATTAATCGGATAATAAATACCATCTGCTCCTTTGCGCTCGTACATATTTACCGCATTCAGTGTAGGACAAGAAATAGCGAATGATTCCGAGCCGGTTCCTCCCGTCATATCAGCATAAAGCCAAAAAGCACGTGCGGTCTTGGAACGATCGCTATTACTGGGTATTCTGCGTCGCCACCAGATAGTCTCTACACGCTTGAGTTCCGTATCGGGAAACCAAAACAGGTTCATATACTCATCGGCAGTTGCCAGTCGTACACCTGTTTTCGCTTCATTCTGCTTCATATAGGTGATAGCTGCCCATGCAGCCTTTGCAGCCGCCTTTGCACGTTCCTGATCATAGCTTTTTATTTGAACAGAGTTCAGGTCGTTCTGCATCAATGGACTGGCGTCATAAAGCAAAGCCATCTCTTTGAATGCCAGAGCTGCTAATTTAGTAGGACGGCCATACTGGTTATCGGGCCAAGTGTCAGGTAGCATGGAAATGGCTTGATCTATATCGCCTATCATCCATGCACTACTTTCATGATAGGTGACACGGGGAATATCGTCGTCACCACCGGCAAATACTTTATCCAGAATCGGCATACCTCCATAGCGTTTGATGACGTTGAAATAGAACCAAGCACGATAAAAATAAGCCTGTCCCAGAATTTCATTACGTTGTTCTCCCGTCAATGGTACTTTATCAATATTAGCAATGACCCGATTCACTATGCGTATGGAAGGAAGTGCCTTACCAATGGGAGTATTGTTGCCATTTCCGATCTCTGTCACATTGGCCGCCTTATCGGTAGTCAACCATGCCCCGGAAAAGAACTTGGCAAAAACGGTTTTATTGTATGTCGCAGACATTTCATCCGCCATTACACCTACATACGTGCGTTGATTCTTCCCATCATCTGCACCTTCAAATGTGTTGTAAGCTTCCAAATTTGGATATACTTGATCCAAAAATCCACGGATGGACTCATAACTGCTATATACAGCCTCTTCCGTCAGCCCACCGGAGTCTTCGCGCTTATCCAGAAAGTCTTCGCAACCTGCCAAAAACAGGAAGAGTAGTCCAACCACTGCGTATTTATATGTTTTCTTCATTGAATTCATCGTTTTAATAGATTAAAATGAAACTCGCACGCCCGAAGTAAACGAACGTAAGATAGGATATTTGGCTTGTTCGCCCTCGGGGTCAATACGGTCGTCACCGCCCCACCAAGTGAGCAGATTGTTTCCGGTGACGTAAACTTGCAAACTCTTCAACCCTACCGTTTTCAACCACTTCTTGGGCAGATTGTATCCTAATTCCATGGTTTTCAGTCTCAAGTACGAGAAGTTTTGATAGCGGTAAGTACTTTCGGTTCCATTAAAAGCACCGTCATTTGTCAGGTGCAAAGCGGGTGCTCTCACACCGCTAGTATTGGCTGTTTCTGGTGTCCACGCATTCATCACATCAGGCTGCGCATTAATTTTCCCGGATTTAAACGAAGCGGAATAAACAGAATTTACCAATTTATAAACACCGGTAGGCGCATAAAACATAGCACTGAAACTCAACCCTTTCCAATCAAAGCCCAGATTCAAGCCATACGTGTGTAACGGATAGTTGAGCTCGTCTACTGCCACTTTGTCCTGACCATTGAGAATTCCATTGGAGTCGAAGTCAATGTAGATAAAGTCGCCAGGCACCACCTGACCGGGAGCTACCGAATTGATGGAACCGGTCTGCGCATTATTAAATACATCATCGATAGTTTCATAATTACCCACTGCCAAATAGCGGTTTTGATGCCCGATAGGTTTTCCCGCCTCTTTCAAATGGTCGGGACCGTTGACAGGGTCATCGCGAAATACTACCCTATTCTCGCTCGAGGCCAATGTGAAACCTACATGATAACGGAAATCGGAACCTATTTTATCGTTGTAATGCAGTTCTAACTCAAATCCATGGTTCTTGGTGGAACCAATGTTTAATGCATTGAACTTGGCTCCCGTAATGAAAGAAGTAGTTTGAGGTTCCATCAGGATGTCTTTACGTTTCTCGTCGAAAAGATCGAGCGTGATGTCAAGCTTGTTCCACAATCCAATCTCAATACCCAGATTTTGTTTCGTTGATTTCTCCCACGTGGAATTGAGGTTGGCTACATCTCCTTCATGATACAAAGGCCCCCAAATCTGTCCGGAGGCATCTGTACCCAACGTGATGTTGCCGTCCGAAGTAAACTGCTGTATATAGTTCCACCTCTTGGCACCTGCATCGGAACCTACCTTACCCCACGAATAACGGAACTTGGCATTTGTAAGTACCTTGCCTATGCTTTTCTTGATAAACGGTTCTTCCGAAAGACGCCATCCCAAGGAGAACGAAGGGAACAAGCCAAACCGTTCTCCACGGGCAAACTTCTCGGAACCGGTATACGAGATGTTCATTTCCGTAAGGTAACGTTCTTTCCAGTTGTAGGTGACACGCCCCACCCAGTCTTCATTGTAGTTAGGGAAACGCATGTATTGGGTATTGTTCTCCGTGTACCTTTCGTCATAGATTTTACGGTTGACCAAAGCAAGCGCACTTACATTGTGATCGTTGAAAGATCGATTATAAGCAACAGAAAATTCATAATAGAAACGACGCGTATAGGCATCCAATCCGTCCCACATAGTCACACCGGGAGGCAGAGGCACCGATTCGGAAGTCGGAAGCCTTTTATCTTCTATCATCGGATAGGTGATGGTCCCATCGGTATTGACCACCGGATTGGCATAATCATAGACTCGGTGATACCGGACAATGGATTTTAAGGCTTGATCGGCAGAGCCTCCTCCCCGATAAACATCGGTATTGGTAGTCGACGAAGACGAATAAGATACTTTTGCAGCCACTTTCAATCCTTTGGTGATGAAATCCAGTTTCTGCTCCAAAGATGCATCATACCACCCCTGAAATGTTTTACGAAGTTTGGCACCTCCCAGATTCATGTTGGCCACCGGATTCTTTTCTTCATCATCACCCCAATTGCCATCAGAATACATAATCGGATGGTCGCTGGTGGATTCGGTCAGAATACGATTAAAGGGACTGTCGTTATCAATCGACTTGTTGCGATAACCCATGCTACCGGCTATGTTAATGGATAGTTTGGTAGATTTGGTGAAGTTGAAGTCGAAGTTCGACCGCCAATTGTACCGTTTGTAGGTATGCCGCGGATCAAAGTCGTCATTCTTTTTCAGGTCGTAAATATCTCCATCACCCTGATAACCCGCCGAAGCAAAATATTTCATGTAGTCGGTTCCACCACGTATGTTGATATTATAGTTTTGAGTAAATCCGCCCGTTATCAATTCATCCCACCAGTTAACATAGGGAAACACATCGTTGTAAGCTCCATAGTTGCCTTCTGCATAGGCTCTGCTCCATGCATCAATGGTAGATTGTGGTATCAACTTGTCCCAACTGGCATCGTTGGCCATTGCCATGTTATAGGCCTGCATGGCAGTAACGTGATCAGCAAGCTTCATGCTTGTGGTCGGTGATTTAAAAGTGTAATTGGCAGAAAAGTTGATGACCGGAGCCGTATCAGTACCTCTCTTGGTTGTGATAAGGATAACGCCATTACCACCACGAACACCATAAACAGCTGTTGCCGAAGCATCTTTCAATACGGAGATACTTTCGATTTCGTTCATGTCAACATCATTCATGTTACGCTCGATGCCATCCACTAACACCAACGGATCGGTATTGTCCCAAGTACTTTTCCCACGAATATACATTTTAACCTCATTGTCGCCCGGCATGCCCGACGAATTGATGGCTACCACTCCATTAAGCTTTCCTTGCAGCGCTTCGGATACCGAGTTTACACTACCACCTTTCATCAGTTCGTTACCACCGGTTTGCGTGATGGAACCTACGCTGGTGACTTTCTTCTGCACTCCATAACCCACCACTACAACTTCCTCCAATTGCTTACTATCCTCTTCCAGAGAGATAATAGCATCCTTTTTCAAGTCAGCTACCTTTAAAAGTATCTCCCTATATCCGATATAAGAAATCTTTAGCACAGCATCGGGAGTCGCCGTTAATGTAAAATGACCATCCACATCGGAAATGGTTCCATTCGAAGTTCCCTCAACGGTGATATTCACACCGATCAAAGGCTCATTACTTTTTGCGTCTACTATTTGCCCTTTGATGCTGTGATTTTGTCCCCAAAGCAAAGGAGGAGAAAGCAACAGGGACAGAAAAAGCAGGCACATCCACTTTAGTTTCATGCTTTGATGTCTCATAGTGATTCTATTTAATTAACAAATTTATTATGAAGCGAATTAGCATTTTAATATATTACGCCTTTCGCCTATTAAAATATATCATTCAATCAATGACCTCATCATATTCTTTCCCAAGGAGAGAAAGAATATGATACAGATTTGCCTTATTATATTTTGTTACGCAGTTCTCTTAATAGTTTAAGCTTGGCTGGAATATTAAATTTACCATCTGCCGAGTCGCCGGCATACCAAGTTGAGAACACTCCTTCTTGGGTATCATATAGTGCATCACGCGCCTCTTCCAATCGCCGGATAGCAATATCCAGGTTTTCTGCGCGCTTACTACTTTCTTTTTCTTTATAAGCAAAGACAAAATGATATAATGAACGGCTCAATGCTGCCATATAATGACAAGGAGCAGCCAAATTATCCCTAAAAAAACGTTGGTCTTGCTTTGGCAAACGTTTCAAAAGATTCTCACAACGTTGAGAAACTTCCTCAAAACGCACAGCTGTCTTTTTCATACCTGCAATCAATGAATCAACTTGGTTATTGCCATCAATGCGGAATGAACGTCCGGGAACCCGTTCGAATCCTATGTCATAGAGCGGATTCGGAGAAAAATCGCTAAATCGTTTACCTATCTGATCGAAAACACGGGAATAACGCAAATCCTGGAATATAAACTGACGTTCCATTCCCGGAAATTCAGACGGTTTCTGCTGCCAATAAGCATAGTAATAGTCGTGATAAAGCTTGGCTACTTCTTCAGCATATTTTTGTCCAAAATATTGAGAACAAAAATCAATCAAGAAAGAATCTGTATTATATGCTTGCATATCCCACATCATACGAGCATTAGCGGACATTTCCATCACAAACTCCCTTAAATTACCGGCATTAACCACCGAAAAAGTTAGCGGACCGCGGGTATTCACATAACGATAATTGGCTTCCATTTTCCAAGGGCCTTCTGCAGGAGCCAGATGGGCGCCGGTTGAAGTAAATTGGAGATTCATATAATAACCTAGTTTCACTTGTTTCGTCATATCGAATGAGACCAAATCATCATAAGGATAATGATCTCTCCGTCCTGCAACAAAAGTCCAGAGCATATTTTTACCAGTTGGAGGTTGTAAATAACCTTTAGCCAACAAATCAGAAAGCTCATCATAAAAGGTCATTCGCACGAAAGGATCCTCTTCACCGGTTGCTTTTTTTATCATAGCCAGCTGTATACGGATCATACGGTTAATAATATCTGCACGTTCCTTATCATCTTTCGGCGCATCAGAGAATGCAGCCCAAAAAGGTTGGTCATTTACACCACGAAAAGCAATCTGCCACAAGTTTTCCTGTTTGTTGCGACATACCGTCTCTATACTATATTGCCAAAACTCAATCAAAGCTTTCTCATTCGACAAAAGTAGCTCCGGTGGTTCGACGCCACGTACTTTTCGCCAATATCCTGCCCAATTCATTAAATTATTGTTGCAAGCAACATGATGGTGAGAAGTTAGTACAAGTCCATATTTGCGTAATAAAGCAGCCTGACTATTCAGTTTATAATCAGGATAAGTAACCGTTGCCTCTAATTCTACCGTATTCAGTTTTAACCGAAGCATCGTTTCAAGCCACAGCTCATCATTCTCTTTTGACAACCGCCTCCAAGGTTTGAACAAATCTGTATCATTAGGAAACCATGCGCGATACCTGACCTGTGGTGACTTCTTAAAATAGTCAAAGCTTGATTTTATCTCTACATGTTTCTTATACTGTGGTTCCCACGAGCAAAAATACCATAAGGGCGGCACTCCTAAAAATAACTCGCTAAAAGTATAAATGGCATAAATAGCTCCACGCATATCCTTTCCATGAAGATAAATGCGCTTTTCTTCCGGGCTACAATATACCCTGTGAGATTCAAAACCATCCAAAGGACGGATAAATCGTGACTGAAACAAAGGGTTATCCACCGCCTCATTTATAATAACAATATCGATTTGCTGTGTATCATCAGTATTCTGAAAGATTTCAGGTTTATAATGCATCACCTTCTCAAAATCTTTGCATAAAGTTTTTGCTGCCAATTTTACTGGCTCCATTTCGTTCTTGGATAGTAGAATCTTGAAATTTCCTTTCTGCAGCTTTAAAGAGGAATTTGTATCTATTGCCAGAGACGGGATGGAAACCCAAAATAAAGCAATTAGATGTAATAAGAATAATCTGCTGTAGTTCTTCATACTTTTCACGGTTCTTTGTTGATTTAAGCCATTTACATTCTTCGTTAGTCGAAGCATAGGCAAAATTAGAAATTACATACCGAAAAGTATAAGGTTACACCCGCTGTATAATAAAAATATAAGGTTTTACAACCCACATAGCACTATTAATCAATCATTTATCGTCCCACAACAAGGGTAAAAATATAGGGATTCGCACATCCTTATATAACCCTAAAGACCTATTTTTCTGACATCTTTTTCAAAATTTGCAGGATCAACTGCTTTATTTCGAGTGCGAACTCTATAATTATAAACTGTATTCACAGAATACCCCAAAATCTCCGAAATCTGTTCAGATTCTGTAATTCCCAACCGGATCAAGGCAAAAATACGCAAGGTAGAATTTAATGCACCTTTATTTTCCAGAACAAACTTATCATCTGGTTGAAGCAATGAATTGAAGCTCTCGACGAATGTCGGGAACAGAGACAAAAATGTCCGGTCAAAATCGGCAAATGCACTTTTCCTGTTAAAATCCGAATTCAGATTATGAATCATCGAGGAAAGAGAATCATACTGTTTGCTATCCAGTTTTTGCTGTCCTACTAATACAAAATTATCAAGCTGGTTGACCAGTTTAAAAGTAGCATCCAGATAATGTCCTATATAAGAGTTCTTAATCCGGTTTGCTTCTGACAATTTCAAATTCAACTTTTCCAATAATTGGCGAGAACGTCGCAGATGCTTCATCTGCATCAAAATGTAAATGATAGCTATTATTAATACAACCGCAAAAACAGAACTTAAAATAAAACTATCTTGAAAAGTCTGCCGTTTAACCTGCTCTATACCCAGTTTTTCCCCAACAAAAACAGGGAATAATGTTCCGATAACGTTAATCCTATGACGCGTTCCATAAAAAGTTGCGTCTTCAAAAGCCTCATTTATATATTCGGAAGCAAGATTCACATCATTTTTATAGTAGTATAGCATAGTTGCCAGTCCTCTCATAGACACTGACTCTTTTGTGGCACTACGGATATCGTTTACAGCCGCCTTCACATAATAGTAAATAGCCTCATCATTCAGTTCCAGTTTACGGTTGACATACGCCATCGTGGACAAAAGAACAGAAAGCGTTTCCGTATCAGTAGTATCACATAGTTCCAAAGCTCGTTGATAAAGTTGTTTGGATTTAGCTAACTTATCTTCTTTCAGGGCTACTTTTCCTCTTACATAATAGATTGTCGACGAATCGGAAAGATAAGGCAAACTTTCCATCAAAAGTTCATTCCCTATTTGGTTATACTTGGATGAAAACACATTATCCTTAGTATAATCTGCCAAATCGTGGTAAACACGTCCAAAGCTAATATAATAGTCTGACAAGACCTTTGCAGGCAGTACTTCTTTATCAATTCGAATAGAGGAAAGCGAATCGATAGCTTCTTTAAAAAAGCCTCCTCGCGCTAAAATATATCCCAATCGGGTTCTGGCATCTACTCTATATGCGGAGCTGTCTATATCATTAGCTATCCTACACAACTGGGTAGCATAATGAAAGGCCGAATCAAAAGAATATAACTTAAATTCATTATACAAATCTACATTGACCTGAAACTTTTCTTCACATGTCATCCTGTTCGAATTAGTATTCAAGAAGTTCCGGATAGAATCTATATCATTCAATTTCATTTGATTATACACATCTTTCTGTTGCAAAGCGAGTGACATTTGTTTAGCAACTTCCTCTCTATATTGAATTGGATTTCCACTTGTACAACCCATATAAAATATAGAAATAATAATAAAGAATATTATCCAAAAGTCCCAAACGTATTTTTGTCTATGTTCCTGCATAAATATCAAATAAGAATAGATTAACGATCATCGGTCATACAAAAATATATAAAATCTCATATAAAAGAAACTTTTAAGACTATTATATTTTTGTATCCTGATATTACATTACAAAGGTGTACATTATTTCCAATATCGCATGAAACTAACGGTCCAATAAAGAATAAAAATTAGTCAATAGTCCATTTTATTAGCAAAAAAGCTCTTTATTTGGTCAAAAAGAAGAGAATTTATTGTTTTTTGAACGGTAATTTTCCTTTATTCTCTTTTAATTCCCCTTTCTTTGCAATATCCTTTTAATAGAATTTATATCTAATAACTAACTATATTTTTATACCATGAACATGAAAAAGAATTTTCTAACAATGCTGCTTGCATTGGCTTTATGCGGTTCGACTTTTGCTCAATGGAAACCTGCCGGTGACAAAATCAAAACATCGTGGGGAGAACAGCTTGACCCTAAAAACGTATTGCCGGAATATCCGCGTCCTATCATGGAACGCAACGACTGGAAAAACCTGAACGGGCTTTGGAAATATGCAATCACTCCCAAAGGTACTCCTGCACCTGCCGCTTACCAAGGTGATATTCTTGTTCCTTTTGCCGTAGAATCGTCTTTATCGGGCGTAGGCAAAATGATAAACGAGAAAGAAGAACTATGGTACCAACGCACTTTCGACGTTCCTTCTGCCTGGCGTGGTAAACAAATCCTATTGCACTTCGGAGCAGTAGACTGGAAAGCAGAGGTTTGGGTGAATGACGTAAAGGTAGGTGAACACACAGGCGGATTTACTCCTTTCTATTTCGATATTACTTCTGTACTTAATAAAGGGAATAATGACTTGGTAGTAAAAGTATGGGACCCTTCAGATCGTGGCGAACAACCCAGAGGAAAACAAATAGGAAATCCTCATGGCATTTGGTACACTCCGGTTACAGGTATCTGGCAAACAGTGTGGTTGGAACCGGTGGCAACACAATACATCACTAATCTGAAAACTACTCCCGATATTGACAATCATTCTGTGAAGGTAGAAGTTGCTGCCAATACGACTTCCGCAGACAAAGTGGAAGTAAAAGTATTCGATGGCAAGAACCTTGTAGCCAAAGGCGCAGCGTTGAACGGAGTACCTGTTGAACTGGCAATGCCTGCCAATGCCAAACTGTGGTCTCCGGACTCTCCTTTCCTCTACAATATGGAAGTGACTCTATATAAAGACGGAAAAGCAATAGACCAGGTAAAGAGTTATACCGCTATGCGTAAATATTCTATCCGCAAAGGTCAAAATGGCATCACTCGCCTGCAATTGAACAACAAAGACTACTTCCAGTTCGGTCCGCTCGACCAGGGATGGTGGCCTGATGGTTTATATACCGCACCGACAGACGAAGCATTGGTTTATGACTTGAAGAAGACGAAAGACTTCGGCTACAACATGGTACGCAAGCACGTCAAAGTAGAACCTGCACGCTGGTACACTCATTGCGACCAATTAGGATTGATCGTATGGCAGGATATGCCGAACGGTGGTCCTAGCCCACAGTGGCAGGCACGCAACTACTTTAACGGCAGAGAAGTGATTCGTTCTGCCGCTTCCGAAGCTAACTACCGCAAAGAGTGGAAAGAAATTATCGACTGTCTGTATTCTTATCCGAGTATCGCCGTATGGGTTCCTTTCAATGAAGCATGGGGACAATTCAAGACTCCGGAAATCGTAGCATGGACTAAAGAATACGATCCTAGCCGCCTGGTGAATCCTGCCAGTGGTGGTAATCACTATACTTGTGGCGATATTCTCGATCTTCACCACTATCCGGGCCCGAACATGTTCCTTTACGATCCGAGACGTGCTACCGTATTGGGTGAATATGGAGGTATCGGCTTGGTAGTAGAAGGAAATACTTGGGTGAATGACAAGAAAAACTGGGGTTATGTGAAGTTCAATACATCAGACGAAGTAACGAACGAATACATTAAATATGGCAAACATCTGTTGGAATTGATCCAGAAAGGATTCTCTGCTGCCGTATATACCCAGACAACAGACGTAGAAGGTGAGATCAACGGTCTGATGACTTATGACCGTAAAGTGATCAAGATGAATGAAGCTAAAGTCAGAGAAATCAACCAACAAATCTGTAACTCTCTGAATAAATAGGAAATAGCAAATTTAAATAAATACTCTTTTCCTTGTTGAATATCAGGACAGCACCTTTGAATTTTAAATTCGAGGTGCTGTATTTTCATTTATAATAAGAAAGCTCTCCCATCCATCAGTCAGAGAGCCATGTTTCATTTAAAGGAGGTTTTTATGAACAGCAAGCATATCTTCTTATCCACCTTAGTCGGTCCCTTAGTAATTCCGTCACTCAATGCAGCCGAAACCAACAGGCCCAACATACTATTTGTCATTTCCGACGACCAGTCTTACCCACACGCATCGGCCTACGGATCACCCATAGCTAAAACACCGGCCTTTGATTTTGTAGCCCGCAACGGCTGGTTATTCAACAACGCTTTTGTCACTTCTCCGGGAAGCAGTCCTTCGCGAGCTTCTATCTTAACCGGACTCTATCCCTGGCAAATAGCAGAAGCAGGCACCCACGCCTCCTCCTTCCCGACCCAATACAAATGCTTCCCTGATATTTTGGCGGAAGCAGGTTATCACGTTGGCTGCACAGGTAAAGGATGGGGACCCGGTGACTGGAAAATATCGGGACGGAAACACAATCCGGCAGGTCCGGAATACAATAAAAGGCACATTCAGCCTCCTTTCAAAGGAGTGTCCAATACCGATTATTACCAAAACTTCAAAGAGTTTCTTGACGCCCGCAAGGAAAAACAGCCCTTTTATTTCTGGGTCGGTTCACGTGAACCGCATCGTCCTTATGAAAAAGATAGCTGGAAAAAAGCAAACAGAGAGCTGACCGATGCGGAAGTTCCTCCTTTCCTTCCCGACAAAGAAGCTATAAAAGGAGATTTATTAGACTATGGAACAGAAATTGAATGGTATGACAGCCAATTATCACGCATCCTTGACATTTTGAAAGAAAAGGATGAGTTGGAAAATACGCTAATTATTGTCATGGCAGACAACGGAATGCCTTTTCCGGCAGCTAAAGCAACCTGTTTTGAATATGGCATCCATGTTCCGATGGCTATCTGCTGGACAGGCAAAATAAAAGAAGGAGGAATTAGTAATGAATTTGTAAGCGGCGTTGACTTAGCCCCAACCATACTTGACGCAGTCGGCATACAGAATAAAGAGCAAATGGCAGGTATCAGCCTACTACCCTATCTTCAGAAAAAGAAAAAAGACACAGGAAGAACGATGGTTTTTGCCGGAAGAGAACGTCATGCTTCTGCACGTTACCATAATTTAGGTTACCCGACACGCGCATTAAGAACAAAGGATTTTCTTTATATCAGAAACTTCCGTCCGGAGAGATGGCCTGCCGGTGACCCTTGCGCCATTGACAAGAACGGGAAAACAGGAGCAATGCATAGTGCTTATCACGACATAGACCAATGTCCGGCGTGGGATTTCATAGTCGCCAACAGAGATGACAGAGAAATATACCCTTATTTTCTGAAAGCAGCAGGAAAAAGACCTTATGAAGAATTATATAATGTATCTTCCGACCCCGGTTGTCTTCATAATTTAATTGGCAATGGCAAATACACCGAAAAGCTAAATAACCTCCGTAAAGAAATGGACAAATTACTTAAAAAGACCAAAGATACACGCTATTTGGACGATCCTACTCAAGACGATATATGGGAAACTTATCCGCGTTTGAGTGGAGCAATGCGTACGTTTCCAGAGCCTTTATTTTGAACAAACTTATATAGAAACATCAATTTATATACCGATTGAAGGAGAATGGTGCATCAAAAGTAAGACCATCTATTAAATCGATATTATTTAGGCACGGATTACACGGATTAACACGGTTCCACTAAACTAAAACCGTGTAATTCCGTGTAATCCGTGCCTAAATAAAAGTTATAAGAGTATGCAACACACTACCTTCCCTCTCCTTCCTGCATGAAGATCTTTACCTGATTCCAACTATTCTTCGTATCATTCGAAACTTTCTCACCAGGAGTAGAACGACCATTCTCTACATATTGCTTCATAGTCCGTTTCATCTCTTTCACCTCATTTTCGTAACGCTTATCACCGATAATGTTTTCTTTTTCCGAAGGATCTTTCACGATATCAAACAATTGCATCGGAGGGAATTTTTCTACATCGGAGGGTTTGACAGGATAGGAAAAGCCACCCGAACCTCCATAGAACACCAATTTCAGTTGGGAAGTACGCAAAGACAAATACCCCTCCCCCGCTTCGTGCACCAAGTCTTTACGCGCAGAAGCACCTTTCTTACTCAATATCGGCCACATACTGTAGCTGTCAACAGCTTCTTCTGTCTCCAAATTGTGGTTAAGCATTTGAGCAAAAGTGGCATAAAAGTCTATCAATGAGACTAAAGAGTTGTTTGTCTCTTTCCCATATTTTCCTTTCCAGGAGACAATAAGGGGAATTCTGTGTCCGCCTTCGTAAATATCGCTTTTGTAGCCTCTATAGATGTAACTAGGAAAATGTCCCTTCTTTTCCATATCTTTCACGCCGATATAACCGGCACACCCATTATCCGAAGCAAAGACAATGATGGTATTATCCAGTTGCTTGTTCTTCTTCAATGTTTTTACGATTTGGCGCACCATGTCGTCTATCATGACTACGAAATCGCCATAAGGACCGATACTGGTTTTACCTTGAAACTCTTTCGAAGGCAATATAGGGGTGTGGGGAGCTGTAATAGGCAAATATAAGAAAAACGGCTTCTTGCTGTCTTTCTGCTCATTGATATAGTTCAGGCTATGACGAATGATGTTGGGAAAACATTCTTCCGGCTTGAAGTCGGCTCCTGCCATTCCTCCGTGCATCAATAATGCCAGATTCTTTTTCTGGGGTTCTATCACATGATCGGGGATAGAGGTTGCTTTGTTATTTTCTACATAAACATAGGGAGAAATATCCAATGACGCGGGTATGCCGAAGTAGTAATCAAATCCTCTGTCGGCGGGTCCGTTCTTGATTGGAAGCGAGAAATCTATATCTTTCATACTTCTGCCATTGTTCGTATATCCCCAGTCCCAGCCTAAGTGCCATTTACCGATACAAGCGGTATTATAGCCATTTGCAGAAAACATTTGCGCGATTGTGCGACGTTCAGGATCAATCATTGCAGGCGAATCGCCATCAAGACCACCTCGTTTCAGCTTGGTTCGCCACGGATACCTTCCGGTCAGAAGAGAATATCTGGAAGGAGTGGATAAAGCGGAAGAAGCATGGGCATCCGTAAAGGCAATCCCGTGCTCGGCCAGTTTGTCAATGTTAGGAGTATGGATTTTAGATTCGGGATTAAAGGCCGAGATGTCTCCATAACCCAAATCATCCGCCAATATAAATACGATATTGGGTGTTTGCGCTTTTACAGCAGCAGCTGTAAGAAGTACAGAGGAGATTGTGATTAGTTTATTCATATATTGAATGTATTAAAGCTATAGTTTATGTATGATATAACCTATCTCTTCATGTTTTCCAACCGACATGCCCGGATTATCTGACTGACATCTCAATCGTTCCACTCCAGTAGGCAAGTCTTTTCACTCCAGTGAACGAATCTATGCACCCTAGTGAACAGCCCTCGTCACTCTAGTGGAACGATGGAGATGCTCTATCAATACAGGGCAGACGCATTATATTTTTTACTATATTCTCGTTTGTAATTT
>NZ_QTMW01000021.1:0-1134 GCF_003604005.1 Bacteroides sp. OF03-11BH
TATGCTACCGACCATGTACCTTACCTGCTGGAGCGGATTGCGGAACAAACACCGCATGTACACCCGGTATCTTTCTCTTTTGGCAAGCAAGACTCTTTCGGTCCGAGCTTCCAGCAGCTGGAGATAGTACCGCTATCGTCTCCTGCCCTGCTTTCCTATTTACAAGGTAGAGGAATAAATCTGGAACTGGCAAAAAGAGAATGTAGTGAAGCCCGTTACACCCACAACGGCAAGCGTTACTTTGCCATCGCATTCCCTAACGGTTCGGGTGGGTTTGAGGTTCGTAACCC
This sequence comes from Bacteroides sp. OF03-11BH, assembly GCF_003604005.1. Classification (NCBI taxonomy): domain Bacteria; kingdom Pseudomonadati; phylum Bacteroidota; class Bacteroidia; order Bacteroidales; family Bacteroidaceae; genus Bacteroides; species Bacteroides sp. OF03-11BH. Next base: position 291 of record NZ_QTMW01000021.1, read on the forward strand.
CTATTTCAAGGGCTGCATCGCCCCCAAGGAAATCTCCCACATCAGACAGTCGGGAAAAGCAAGGACTGCCTGCTATGTGTTCGAGGGTTTCATGGACTACCTTTCCTTTCTGACATTGAGACAGGAAAGCTGCCCGAATTATCCGGAATTGGACGGGCAGGACTACATTGTATTGAACTCCGTATCGAATATAAACAAGGCTCTCTATCCGTTGGGCAATTACGAACGCATCCACTGCTTTTTCGACAACGACCATGCAGGAATGGAAGCACTCCGGCAAATCCGCATGGAATACGGCAGAGACCGGTACATCCGGGACGCTTCGCAGATTTACAGCGGATGCAAGGACTTGAACGAATACTTACAGAAACAGATTGAAAGAAAAAGGCAGCTCCAGTCCGCCAAAGGGGTGCGCAGCCAATCACCGGAGAAGAAGAACGGCTTCCGGTTATAGCCCACTATAACTACACGCTCCGCTTTCGTAGTTGTGGGCTCTCCCGAGGGGATTAGGGCTTTGCCCTAATGACCCACTCAGGGCGTTTCACCCCTGAGAACCCCGAGCAAAGAGTGACCCTCTCTTTGCAATCTCCGCTTATGGGTTACCCCTAAGAACCCCTCTACGAAAGCGAGCAGAATAATCAATTGCAAACAAAAAAAAAGAAGCTATGGCAACAAAATCAAGCATACATATCAAGCCTTGCAACATCGCATCGAGCGAGGCGCACAACCGAAGGACTGCCGAGTATATGCGTAATATCGGGGAGTCCAGAATCTATGTCGTTCCCGAACTTTCCACCGATAACGAACAGTGGATAAATCCCGACTTCGGCACTCCCGAACTGCG
>NZ_QTMW01000021.1:1144-122782 GCF_003604005.1 Bacteroides sp. OF03-11BH
GAACTGCGGACGCACTATGACAATATCAAGCGGATGGTCAAGGAAAAGACCGGACGTGCCATGCAGGAAAAGGAAAGGGAACGCAAGGGAAAGAATGGAAAGATTATCAAGGTGGCGGGATGTTCACCCATCCGTGAAGGAGTATTGCTTATCAGACCGGACACCACACTGGCTGATGTACGCAAATTCGGTGAAGAGTGTCAAAGACGCTGGGGCATCACTCCGCTACAGATTTTCCTGCACAAAGACGAAGGGCATTGGCTGAACGGTCAGCCGGAAGCGGAAGACAAAGAGTGCTTCCAAGTCGGTAACAGATGGTTCAAGCCGAACTATCATGCCCATATCGTTTTCGACTGGATGAACCACGAAACCGGGAAGAGCCGAAAGCTCAATGACGAGGATATGGCAACTATGCAGACCCTTGCTTCCGATATTCTCCTGATGGAACGTGGGCAGGCAAAAGCTGTTACAGGTAAAGAGCATTTGGAACGGAACGATTTTATCATTGAGAAACAGAAAGCCGAACTGCAACGTATAGAGGAAACCAAGCGACACAAGGAGCAACAGGTAAGCCTCGCCGAGCAGGAACTCAAACAGGTAAAAGCAGAGATACGTACGGACAAACTCAAAAGTGCAGCTACCGATGTAGCCACAGCCATAACCAGCAGTGTAGGTTCTCTTTTCGGAAGCGGTAAATTAAAAGATTTGGAACAATCTAACGAGAATTTACGTCATGAAATTGCCAAACGTGACAAGAGCATTGATGAATTAAAAGCCAAGATGCAGCAAATGCAGGAACAGCACGGCAAACAGATTCGTAATATACAGGGAATACATAATCAAGAGCTTGAAGCTAAAGACAAGGAAATATCACGATTGAATACCATTCTCGAAAAAGCATTATGCTGGTTCCCATTGCTCAAAGAAATGCTGAGAATGGAAAAATTATGCTATGTCACTGGTTTTACCAAGGGGATGGTTGATTCTCTTTTATACAAAAAGGAAGCTCTCAGATGTAGTGGAAAAATCTATTCCGAAGAATATAGACAGAGATTTGAAACAAAAAATGTAATTTTCAAAATTGAACGAAGCCCGATCAATAAGAATAAATTGATGCTGACTATAAACCAACAGCCAATCAGCGAATGGTTCAAGGAACAATGGGAGAAGTTACAGCAGCATCTGCGTAACTCAGTGCAGAAAGAACAAAAATCCAAAGGATTCAGAATGTAATCTGATAGTATTTGATTGGATTTCAATAAAATTGACTATCTTTGCAAGCGGATGGAGGTAACTCTGTCCAGACATATTAGAATTTTGAAGAAGCGTTATGCTTATCTTGTAAGTTAGAAACCTGAGAAACTTCGAACGTAGTACAAGGATAGCATAGTGGTTCTCACGCTATAGCGTGGGCTGCTATCACCATATCTGTACTACAAGGTTTTCTCAGGACCTCTAACTTAGGACGTGGGCATTTGCAGTTCCACGCTTCGTGGTTTAAACTAAAGGGTACTCAAGGAAGCTGCAAGACCCAATTCTCTTTTATTATGGAAATTATTTTTATTGGAATTGCCGTTATCTTAGGAATTTGGCTTCTATTTCATGCGGCTATATATTTATGGGTTTTATTCGAGGAATATGTTCTTCCTATACTCATATTTTGTGGAGTTGGCTCATTTTTCTTTTGGTTGATATTTTGGATATTTGGCATAAAAGAAATCTTTGGCATTTCTACCATGATTATAGGTGCTGTTATCGGTTTTATTCTATGGATATGGATAACTTTTTTTGGCGACAATGGGGGACATAGCGATTATGAACATGAAGATATGGATCATGACATGCCGATTCATGTAAAAATAGACAATTAATAACCCAATAAAAAAGAGTAAATATGAAAAAGTTTTGCTATTCGATTATCGGCTTATTTGTAATAGTTTTAGTAAGCAGTTGTAGTAATGGAAGTAAAGTGTTACAATCGCCTGAAGATGCCGTACGCGAAAGGTATGGGCTGCCGTGGCAAACAGAAGAAGAATATGAAGCCGCTTGCAAGTCTAACAGAAAGTTCCAAGGGCTTACACCCTTTACAGAGCTTCAAGAATGGTCGAAATATTATTATGAAGAAGATGCCGTATTCGAAGAAAAAGTCAAACAGTACGACATGATAAACAATACGCTTCAAAAACTGGCATTCGGGGTGATGTATAACAAGGGCAATGATGAAAACGCAATGAAAAAACTACTCATAGAATCAGGCTATGGCGATAATGAAGAACAATGCAAAGCCCTTATCGAAGGATTGAAAAAAGACGGATTCCTAATGAAAGAGCTGAATGAAATGCGCTTAGCGCACAGAAAGCGTATCATGGCAGAGATAACCCCTCTGTGCGAGTCTCTAAATGATGAAGGGATTGCGTTTCAGGCAGAAAACAGAGAAGGGATAGAAAACAATGTCATCAAAGAAGCGTATGTTACTGCGAAACCAAAGGACTATGAAATACAACCGGGACAATGTCCCTTTAATTTCTATATCAAGGCATCAATGCTGAAAGACGTCTATGTGAGTAGTTGTTCGATATATAATAAGACATTTCTAATGCATGAAGACGGAGAAGATTTTATATCGGGCATAATAGGCTTTGAAGACTTGAGATTGTTTCCATTTATCACAGGAAAGTTAGTTACATTTAGGTATTTCTAATATTAAAACCAAGAAACAATGAATATTAAGACATTTACTATTATCGCTATAGCATCATTTGCCGTTTTGTCAGTTACCGCATGCGGTGGGAAACAAAAAGCATCAATCGAAACCGAACAAACAGAAGAAACTTCAAAGACAGAAGTTATAGTGAGTGACAATAAACTTTTTATTAACTCTGATTTGTATAACATGTCGGAAGAAAAAGTGATATTCAATGCGCACGGCAGACTAGATCCTGACAACCCATCCTTTGGTACAGACCACATAGACCATTATCGCACTTTATTCGTTAAAGAAAATGGCGGATTGACCGTTGGCTATGTAGTTAAGACAACGAGAGGAATCACCCTGCAAACCGGGAAGACTTTCTATTTTTACAATGACTTATGTTTGAAGGAAAGAACAAGGGATCTTTACAATATTGTTGGGATGGTGAAAAACAATGGAGTCTTGATACCAATGAAAATCACAATTGACGGAGAGGACAACCGCATCATGCTGGAATGTAAAGGAGATGAGACGCTTACATTCGTTCCGCTTCGTGGTGATGATTCCGAAATTGAATATACGGTTCAAGCACTAAAAGATTATTGCTACAAGAACAAACTTACTATCCATGCTGTACCTTATCTGGAATTTACAAATTAAACAACCCTAATATAGCGAAATTCACTCTTTTAGTGAAATTGGGTAGTATAATTCCACAATGGTAAAAACAAAAGAGTCGTATCATTACTCATAAACGAGCTTGATACGACTCTTCTATTTAATTAGGTAACTACAATTCAAGAAGGTTGTTCTATTGGTTTATCAAAAATAACTAATTCGTCAAATAGAAGACATAATCATAAATAGCCCAATCTTTATATTTATAAATACCTTCTATCGGGAACTGTAATTTGCATTTCTTTTGGGCAGTTGAAAGTATAAGAGAAACATCGTCATCCGTAACTGTTAAGCCTTCAGGAAAAGCTAATGTAATATCAGTTATACAGCCATTTAAATCCGAATACAAAAAAATATTCATCCAACCTTTTACACCTTGAGACTTATATTTATTACAAATTTCATCTAAAAAAACTGATCCTTGCAAAATTACCGGAGGTGCATATAAACTTTCTTCTGCAAATGAGAAATTTCGGATAGACTCAGCTTTTTTCTCACTTGTATTTGTAGATACATACACATTGTTACCGATACTTTTTCTTTCAAATATTGACTGCGCAACAGTATATTGAAATGCAAGAAAAGCAAATAAAAAAAACAATATCTTTTTCATAACAGTAAATTTAATAAAGTTTGAGTAATGAATTAATGCATGATGTACCATAGTCGTAATTGCCAAACTTATATCCTTTTCCACTATATCCTCTACTATATTCTCCAAAAATATTGCTCCACTTTACGAATTCATTAATATCTATAGATGTAGGCTTCCCATTTGCACATATAGAAGCAACATACGTTTGAAATTCTCTTTCATATTGAGGTATTAAAGAAGGGTCAGTCAAGCCCGAAGTCCATAACGATTGATATGAAGGGTCACCATCTTCACCTTTAAAAGTCCAAGAATACCCAGCATGAATATATCTAATAATACCTTGATAAAAGGCTAATTCAAATTCCATCATACCTGTATCTCTTTTTTCCTTATCAGTATCTACTTTTTTACCCTGAACATCTCTTTGATACATGTGAATAAACTCATGTTCCATGCTGCTGGCTAAGATACCATAAGGAGGAAAAGCTAAACTTCCTTTTCTAAAATATGCCGACGCATATGTGTCATCCAAAAAGATAGTTCCAGCATAAGAAGTCTTATTGCGTACTGCTTCATCTATATTTCTATAGCAATTTATACTGGTCATTTTTGCATAAGCATCATTAACTTCTTTAATTTCAGCAGAAGTTAATGTCGGAGCTCCTCCTGTAAATAACGATGCCAAATTAGCGTTTAAGGCAGTTGAAACTGAACGGGTGCTTGGTTCAACATTACCTATAAATTCATCAACCTCATTAGTACAAGAAGACCAACATAGCCCAACGCATGTAAGTAAATACAAAATTTTCTTTTCCATAAGAGATCTGATTTTTAAGGTTATTACAAAACAGGAAGACTGTCACTATTTATAAGCAACTAATCATCCATGTTAATATATTTTTAAATAACAATTTTAGAAAAACAACTTAAATCGCTTACAGAAAGGATTAGATTATTTAATACTTTAAAATTTCAAAGGGGATGGAATGGAGTAACAAAATCGGGGTATTCACAAAAACTCAAGGTACAAAACAACAAGCAATACAGAAAACACCATTAGTTTTCATGATATACTTACCGCTCATCAAAAGTGGACCTGGGGAGAATCGAACTCCCGTCCAAACGAGGAAACCATATGCTTTCTACATGCTTATCTTTGCCTTCGGTTTTCGAGCATAAGCAAGACCAAAGCCACCAACCTATGCCTTATCTCCTAATATTTCGTAAGAGCTATGGAGAAGAACTCAAACTATCCCCGATTTTGCTGTGCCGCTTTATCAAACGCTTCGGAGCAAGAGCTTTTGAGCGACATCTCGTTTCCACCACTTTGGCAGAAATAAAGCTAATCTACTATACTTCGATTAAGCAGCGAGAGCATAATTTTCGTTGCCAGATAAAATTTTGATAACTGAGATTTAAGTGGCAATTACCGACCCACTGCATGCTTACATACCATTCCAACTCGCTGTCAATTCCAGTCAAGCCCAAAATGATATTTCAAAGTTACGTATTTATTTGATAAGAACAAACAAAACAGCAAAAAATATAATAGAATACCACAAGGCATCATAATAGTTAAATTATTTAAGACTTGTAGGTAGTGCTTGATATAAAGAATGATAATCAGACTATCACTTTTTATTTTAGGGTGTATTTCGGGGTGTAAATCCTGTAACAATCTGATTATCAATCTTATTTGTGGAGCTGGAGGGAATCGAACCCTCGTCCAAACGAGGAAATCATAAGCTTTCTACATGCTTATCTTTGCCTAAATTTTCGTGCAGGAACAGAACCAAAGCCATCAATTTCTGCCTTATCCTCTAAAGTTTCATCAAAAGTGCGAGGCCGCCTTTGACTATCCCCGATGTAACTGCACCACTGAACCGGAATGCTTCGGAGCAACAGCTTCCGAGTGATGTCTCGTCCTGGCACCTAGTGCCTGGATTAAGCTAATCTACTGTGATTCGATTAAGCAGCAAGAGCGTAATTAGTTTCGCCAGATAAAATTTTGATAACTGATATTTAAGTGGAAATTACCGACCCACTGCATGCTTACCTACCATTTCTGCCCGCTGTCAAATCCAGTCAACCCCAAATTTTTATTCGTACAGAATAGCGATTGTTTAGAACGCTTTCCAAGGGTACAAAGATAGGAAATGTTTTCTAATTTACGAGAAGACGTTAGCAAATATTATATCAAAGCACTATCTTTACGGAGCTATTTTATATTTAAGGTGAAAAAGCATCATGAAAAATCAACCAATAATAAGCTACTTATGATTAAGACATATCTATCTAAAACATCTATATTCAAAGCATTTGCCGCTGTTTGCATATTCGGAATCAGTATCAGTGGCTGTACTTCTAAAAAAAAGACTCCTATGGAAACAACCGATACAACGAAAAACGAACTAACCATGTTGGTGGGTACTTACACATCAGGAACCAGTAAAGGGATATATAGCTACCGCTTCAACGAAGAAGACGGGACTGCTACTCCGTTAAGTGAAACGGAAATTGAAAATCCTTCTTATTTTGTTCCGTCTGCCGACGGAAAATTCGTCTATGCAGTCAGTGAATTCAATAATGAACAAGCTGCTGCCAATGCATTTGCTTTCAATAAAGAAAAAGGTACTTTGGAATTATTAAATTCACAGCAAACGGGAGGTGAAGATCCTTGCTATATCATTGCCAGTGAAAATAATGTGATAACTGCCAACTACAGTGGTGGCAGCATTTCTGTATTCCCTATCGCAAAAGATGGTTCACTCCTACCCACTTCCGATATTATACAATTCAAAGGCGCGGGAGTAGACAAGGAAAGACAAGAGAAACCGCATCTGCATTGTGTCCGTATCACTCCAGATGGTAAATACTTGTTTGCCGATGACTTGGGTACAGACCAAATACATAAGTTTATCATTAACCCCACTGCAAATACAGAGAATAAAGAAGCATTTCTGAAAGAAGGATCGCCTGCTGCCTTTAAAGTGAAAGCCGGTTCGGGTCCCCGTCATCTGACTTTCTCGCCAAACGGCCATTATGCTTATCTGATTAATGAGTTATCGGGCACAGTAATCGCCTTTGAATACAAAGACGGAGATTTAAAAGAGATGCAAACAATCGCTGCCGACACGGTAAACGCACAAGGAAGTGCTGACATTCATATCAGCCCGGATGGAAAATTCCTGTATGCCAGCAATCGTTTGAAAGCAGACGGTATTGCTATATTCAATATCCACCCGGATAGCGGAATGTTGTCAAAAGCAGGCTACCAACTGACAGGAATTCATCCACGCAATTTCATCATTACACCTAATGGCAAATACTTATTGGTTGCTTGCAGAGACAGCAATGTGATACAAGTCTATGAAAGAGATGCAGATACAGGACTATTAACAGACGTACAGCAGGATATTAAAGTAGACAAGCCGGTCTGTATACGGTTTGTGCGATAAGTTATTTCTTACTCTGGGCAATCCGGCTATCAGGAGTATGCGTCTTCACAACGATTTTACTCCCGTTCTTGGTACACTTGATACGTTCTTTCCGCAATGTCCTCTCTTTTAAATCAAAAATGAGATTCGGATTAAAATGTTGCCCGTTAATACGGGTTTCGAAGTGTACATGTTCGGTAGTGGCACGACCGGTACGTCCTGTCAGCCCGATAGCTTGTCCGGCTTTTACGACATCACCAGCTTTAACCAAATTCTTGAAATTGTGGCTATAAAGCGTTTCCAATCCGTTAGCATGGCGGATTACAACAATATTTCCATAAGCATAATAGGGTTTCGACATACGCACCACTCCATCAAAAGCAGCACGAATCGTATCTTTTGCACAGGTCTTAATGTCTGTTCCCGAATGTCCTCCGCGAGTTCCATAGGCAGAGATTACTTTTCCTCCGGGTAATGGGAAAGCATATTCGTGGTCTTTCAGAGAATCCAAATGCAGATAGATATGATTGCTTTTAGCAAATAATCCGGGAGTAGCCACCCGCACATCAGCCATTTCGCGGGCAGAGAAGGAAGGTTTATCCTGCCCGTCGGCAGTCAGTGGCAATAATAAAACTGTCAGTAAGATAAGTATGTTTTTCATGTCTTTTTTCTTAGAGCACTCATTCTAATTATTCGAAGAATATGATTTCGCCTCCATCCGATTCTGTATAGTTTCTTAATAAGGTTTGTATCATTTCAACAGCTTCTTGCAAACCATCTTTCCCATTATAACCGTTGACTATCGCCAGGATATGAGTAGTTCCGAGATCCATCTTCGTACGTTCGTGATCGCTTGTCGGTGTTCCGATTCCTCCGAATGAATCGCGATATACGGGTAATCCTTCAATATTCAACACACCGCGACCGATACCTTCAAACGGTTCTCCAGCTTTGCCGATACCGAGTTCAAGGTGTGTACCTTGTATTTTATCCGCATCGAAACCACCAATAGAATGTCCCGTACGAAGAGACACGAGGTTAATCAGGTCTACCAGTGTATCAATCTGATATAAAGGGATTCCGCGCATCAGGCGGCGACGCAAAGCTTCGGCTGACGGACGATAACGTCCGGGGTCTTTGCCACAACGTTTATAAGCCTCACGGGTAGCAAAGATAACGGGTTGATGTTTGATGTCTTCCATCCGTGTTGTGGAAGTCAGTTGTCCGGTAAAAGCGTTGATTTCCTGCCAAAGACCTTCGCTGTAAGCAGTATTCTTCACTGCAGCATACACGGCGGCTCCGGCGAAAACCGGGCATGCGTCTTTTATTTCTTTAGATACTTTTATTTCAAACATAACTTATCATAAACCAATCATCAGCGTCCTGCAATTACGGACACCAATTATTACTTTCTAATCATTATTCCCGACAAGATACGACCGGAATCTATTCCCAGTCTACGTGCGGAGAAGAATTCATCATGATGAATATAGGTACAGATGCCAGCTACTTCTATCTGTTCTGCAGGCACTCCGGCATTCAGTAATTCAATCCGGTTGGCTTCCCACAAATCAATATGATATTTGCCCGTCTCCTTCTTCTTCATAGAAATAAGAGACATATCGAAACCGCTTTCTTTAAAAGCATCATACACCTCATCACCTACTTCAAATGATTCGAGCGAAATGCTCGGCCCGATGCAAGCTACCACATCTTCGCCTTGCGTCCCGAATTTCTGATTCAAGTGATCCATCACATGACTGACAATATGCTTCACAGTTCCTTTCCATCCGGCATGAACGGCAGCCACAACGTGTTGTTTTTTGTCGTACAGCAATACAGGAACACAATCCGCCGTCGTGACGCAAACGCAATACCCCGGCACATTAGTTATCAAGGCATCCATTCCTCGCAAAAGTAGCCGTCTCATTTCTAATGACTCTTTAAAAAATGATTCATTGATAATCAGACTGGCACAACCATGGCTCTGTTCAGGAATAAACAACTCCTTTATCTGATGATTCATGCACTGAAACAACCAGCTCTGATTGCGATTGACGTTCATGCATGAGTCGTTGGTATAAGGCGAACAGTTGAAAGAGCCGTAAGCTCCGGTGCTTATACCTTCGTGACGCGTTGTTACGAAATGAGCTACCTCGGGATATACATCCAGTGACTTATATCCCTTCAACTCATTATTTTTTGTAAGTGAAATCATTTTTCTTCCCAATCTTCTTCCTCGTATTCATAGTCGATATCATCGTCATCATCATCAACATTGTCATCATATTCATAAACGATGTCTTCATCTTCGCCCATGTCTTTGAGCTCCTGTTGCAGACGGGTTACGTCCTTCGGACGGTGAACGATGTCCTCTATCTTATTGCTTTCCTTATTCAGTTCTTCCCAAAGAATGTCTTTCAACACCGAGATACCCAAACCGGAAACAGAAGATATGAATACGTGGGGAATGCCTTCCGGCAATGTAGGTTCTATTTCGTCCATCAATTCCTGATCGAGCATATCGCTCTTGGTGACAGCCAACACACGTTGCTTGTCCAACATTTCAGGATTGAAAGTACGCAGTTCGTTCAGCAAGACTTCGTATTCCTTACGAATGTCGTCACTGTCTGCCGGAACCATAAACAGCAGTAATGAATTGCGCTCGATATGACGCAGGAAACGCAGTCCCAAGCCTTTACCCTGACTGGCTCCCTCGATAATACCCGGTATGTCCGCCATCACGAAAGACTTTCCACCGTGATAGGAAACGATACCCAAATTGGGTTCGAGCGTGGTAAACGGATAATCAGCAATTTTCGGTTTGGCAGCCGAAATAGAAGAAAGCAAAGTTGACTTACCCGCATTCGGGAAACCTACCAGACCAACATCGGCAAGCAGTTTCAGCTCCATGATAACGGTCATTTCCTGCATCGGTTCTCCCGGCTGTGCAAAACGCGGAGCCTGACGGGTTGCCGTCTTGAAATGCCAGTTACCCTGACCACCGCGACCGCCTTTGAGCAAGATCACTTCCTGTCCGTCTTCTGTTACGTCACAAAGATATTCCCCTGTCTCGGCATTATAAACGACCGTTCCGCAGGGCACTTCTATTACTTTATCCGCACCGTCTTTTCCGAAACTACGTCCTTTACTCCCCGATTCACCATGACCGGCCATTGCGTGACGGTCATACTTCAAGTGCAACAATGTCCAGTAATTACGGTTACCGCGCAAGATGATATGACCTCCTCTTCCACCATCGCCCCCATCGGGACCTCCGTTAGGACAATATTTCTCGCGCCTCATGTGCGTAGAGCCTCTTCCGCCCTTACCCGAGCGACAGTATATCTTTACGTAATCAACAAAATTCGATTCAGCCATATTCTTTTTAAGTAGTTAAAGTAGTCAGTAGTTAGAGTAGTTAAGTAAAATACTCCGGCTACTGACTGACTTATTCATTTATAATAGTGTATTGATAATTAGTAAGATTACTAAATTACAATTTATCTACTGCTTCGCAGATTTCAGCAAAGATACCTTCCATAGTACCCAAGCCGTTGATGTGTTGGTATTTCTTTTCGTTCTTGTACCAGTCGATCAGTGGGGCAGTCTGTGAATGATATACGTGCAGACGTTTTTTGATTGTCTCTTCGTTATCATCAGCACGACCGGAATCCTTACCACGTTTAATCAGACGTACCATCAGTTCTTCTTCCGGAACATCCAGGTCAACCATTACAGAAACATCCTGTCCTCTTTCTGCCAACATTTTCTTTAATGCTTCAGCTTGTGCAATCGTTCTTGGGAAACCGTCGAAAATTACACCTTTGCTATCTTTGAAGCTGTCGAATACGCTTGCCAGAATATCAATCATTAATTCATCAGGAATCAATTGACCTTGGTCGATGTAACCTTTAGCAGTTTTACCCAATTCTGTGCCATTCTTGATTTCAGCACGCAATACATCTCCTGTTGAGATGTGATTGATTCCATACTTTTCTACAATACGTTCGCTCTGTGTTCCTTTTCCTGAACCCGGAGCACCGAAAATTACGATGTTCAACATTTTGTTATTTACAATTTAACGATTTACTATTTACCATTTAAACTGGTACCTATTTAATATTAACTGTTTAATCTACTACTGTATAAATATCGGGATAGTTGCGTCCGAAACCATCATAATCCAGTCCGTAACCTACGATAAAGTCGTTCGGGATTTCCATTGCTACGTATTCGATGTTCAGATTGACCTTGAGTTTTTCAGGCTTCACTAGCAGAGAAGCAATATGGATTGCTTCAGGGTTGCGTGTACCCAATGTATCCAACAGGCGTTGCATGGTTAGCCCGGTATCCACAATATCTTCTACAATAACTACTGTACGTCCGGCAATGTCTTCATTCAGTCCGATCACTTCCTTAATCACTCCGGTGGAAGTCACTCCCTGATAAGAAGCCAGTTTCACAAACGAAATCTCGCAAGGGATGGTGATGTGCTTCAACAAGTCGGCAGTAAACATAAATGAACCGTTCAACACACTAAGGAAGAGCGGATTCTTACCTGCCAAGTCGTGGTTGATTTCGTTCGCTACGCGAATCACTTCTTTCTGAATATCCTGTTCCTTAATAGAAACAGTGAACTGTTTGTCTTTTATCTGAATGGTATCCATAACCGGTAATTTTAAAAATAACCTTGCAAAAATACGATTTTTTATTCTACCCCGTGCATCATCTTCTGTAATTTCTTCGAGAGAAGGAACAGAATCAATGAAGCAACACCGGACATGACAACGAATACCATAAAGAAATCGTACATGGTAGCAATCTGATAACCAAAGATTGATTTCACTTTTCCGGCTTCCGGATAAAGTCCACTCAACATGCCTGCAAATTTATTGGCTGTGGCAGTAGACAGATACCAGATTCCCATCATCAAAGAGGCGAAACGTAGCGGACTCAACTTATTTACCATTGAAAGTCCGATAGGTGACAAGGCTATTTCACCCATTGTATGAATAAAATAAAGTCCTGTCAGCCAAATCATACTTACCTTCACTCCGGGGATAGCATCTTTCACTCCGAAACAGATGAAAAGATAACCTAAAGAAAGAAGTAACAAGCCAATCGCTTGTTTGGTAGGAGAAGCAGGTTCCATCTTTCGTTTGTTGAGGAAGCTCCACACACCCGGCATTATATATGCCAGGACAACAACAAACAGAGGATTGAAGGATTGAAACCACGAAGCCGGCATTTCCCAACCTAAAATATCACGATTGGTTTGTTCGGAGGCAAAGAGAGTTAAAGAGGCTCCTGCCTGTTCGTAAGCCGCCCAGAAGAAAATGACAAAGAAAGCTACTATATAGATAACGAAAATACGACTACGTTCGATCTTGGTTAATGAACCATCCAATAGGATGAGAACAGGGAAAACAATGCAGGCGGTAAAAATACCGATGCTCACCCAGTCACCCTCAAAAGCGTAATTAAAGAAGGCTATTAAAGCAACTGTAAGAATAGTGATTACAAGGGTATTACGCAACTTGGTACGCTTATCCATCTTCGGGTGTGAGATATGCTCGGCTTTATCCTCTTTCTTTTCACGTTTGGCATCGGGGATAATACCGATTGGCTCTCCGGAAGGAGAGAAAAGATATTTATTCTTTTGAGTTTCAAAAAGTACAACAGTGAACAGTGTCATGATTCCGGCTGCAAGAAATCCCCATTTAAAATCGTGCGGGTCACCGGTATCACCCAGATAACCACAAATCAAAGGGGCGGCAAAAGAACCTACATTCACTCCCATATAGAAGATGGTATATGCAGCATCCAGCCGTCTGTCTCCCGGTTCGTAGAGTTGACCTACGAGAGAAGAAACGGTAGGTTTGAAACAACCATTTCCCAAGATCAGGAATCCGAGTCCGCCATACATCATCCAGTGAGCAAGTTCCGTATTATCTAAAGTAGAGGCACTCATAAACATCAGGAATTGTCCGACTGCCATCATCATTGCTCCCCAAAACACAGAGCGACGGATTCCCCAATATTTATCGGCAATGTATCCGCCAATCAAAGGAGTTAAATAGACTAACCCGGTATAACTACCGTAAATGGATGCTGCCGCTTCTTTGTCAAACAATAATGCCTGCGTCAGGAAAAGAATAAAGATCGCACGCATACCGTAGTAACTGAAACGTTCTGCCGTGCTTGTCGCGAAAATCAGATAAAGGCCTTTCGGATGCCCTTTCAATGCACTCATGAATTTATGTGTTTAGTAGTTTATGGGGTGCAAAGGTACGAAAAATAGATTAAATGCTTCAAAAAAAGAAAGTTCTTATCAAACGGGAATATAGGGGGAATAATAAAAATGGGCATAAAAAATCCTACTGATCCACTTCATTATTTTTTTAGCTGTGTAAATAACAAAGTGGAGATCCATCTTAAATATAGGTTAGCTACCACCTTAGCCAAAAGTAAATTCGACATTTTCGATACTGGCAAAAAGCATTCCTTCTCTTTTCCTCAAAAAGATTTTGTCTTCTCGGGCCAGCCAACCAATAGCAAGAGCTACGTCTTCAAACGTCAAACTTAATTCACGGCACAAATCGAACATTGAAAGTTCACCTTTTTCATTTAAGATGCGCCATACTTTCCCGGCATTCAAGCCAATTTTTGTCTTTTCCATCATGCAAACTTTAGAAGATTAAACAATCCGTTATTTAGATTCTAATTCATTGTGAGCACAGGAAATTAATGTGATGCACATTATCTATCTCCAAAGATAACATTTTTATCGGAAACGGCAAATAATCAAAGGCTTAATCAGGGGAACCGCATTAAAAATTTGTTTAAGAAGGTATGGAGATAAACTAAACACAATTTCCATCCGCCCCTCTACAGAAAAAGATTTCTTTTTCAGGGAGAAATAAAAGTAAGTTCATAATGGTGCAGCATTGAATTATTTTTTGGCGGAGTTATTCTAACACTTAATAGTTCAAAAGCAGATATTTCTTTGACCAAAAGATAGAACTAATGATGAATTAAAAGTTGCAATTATGGTTTTCTTCCCACAACAAACGGGAAAAGTCAGAAGAATCATGTACATTTGTAATCCGAAAACTAAAAGAACATCGCAATGAAAATATTTCCAAGCAGCAGTATCAAGAAATTGGACGCTTATACCATTGAGAACGAACCTATTGCATCAATCGATCTGATGGAACGTGCAGCAACCGTATTAACAAAAGCCATCACAGACAGATGGAATACGGAAACGCCGGTCACTATCTTTGCCGGACCGGGGAATAATGGCGGAGACGCTCTCGCCGTAGCCCGCATGATGGCTGAAAAAGGATATAAAATCAAGGTATTTCTCTTCAACACGAAAGGAGAACTTTCACCCGACTGCCAGACCAATAAAGAACTGGTAGAAATGATGGAAGAAGTAAAATTCCACGAAATCAGTACCCAATTCGTACCTCCCGTCCTGACGCCCGATCATCTGGTAATCGACGGATTATTCGGTTCAGGCCTGAACAAACCGTTGAGCGGTGGATTCGCTGCCGTAGTGAAATACATCAATTCCTCCCCTGCCATGGTAGTAGCCATCGACATTCCTTCCGGACTGATGGGAGAAGAAAATACATTCAACGTAAAAGCTAATATTATCCGTGCCGACGTAACTTTCAGTCTGCAACTGCCGAAGCTCGCCTTTCTTTTCGCAGAGAACACTGAATTTGTCGGAGAATGGGAAGTGCTGGATATCCAATTAAGCGAAGACGGTATTGAAGAGATGGAGACTAACTACGAAATGTTGGAAATAGAAGAAATCCGTTCACTCATCAAGCCACGTAAACAGTTTGCCCACAAGGGGAACTTCGGCCATGCACTATTGATTGCCGGTTCAAAAGGAATGGCAGGAGCCTCTGTTCTCGCTGCCCGCGCCTGCCTCCGTTCGGGAGTAGGGTTGCTGACTGTTCATGCACCAATGTGCAACAACGACATCTTGCAGACCTCCATACCCGAAGCAATCGTAGAAACCGACATCAACGAAACCTGTTTTGCCGTACCTACCGATACGGACGACTACCAAGCAGTCGGCATCGGCCCGGGACTGGGACGAAACGAGGAAACGGAAGCTGCCTTGTTGGAGCAACTGGAACACTGCCAGACTCCTGTTGTAGTGGATGCCGACGCTCTTAATATCCTCGCCAACCACCGCCATACCCTTACCCACCTGCCGAAGGGTTCCATCCTCACCCCGCATCCGAAAGAACTGGAACGTCTGACCGGCAAATGCCAGGACTCTTACGAACGTCTGATGAAGGCTTGCGAACTGGCCCGTGCCGCCCATGTCCACATTATTTTAAAAGGAGCCTACTCCGCCATCATCACCCCCGAAGGTAAATGTTTCTTCAACCCAACCGGAAATCCGGGAATGGCAACCGGAGGTAGCGGTGACGTACTGACCGGAGTAATCCTGGCGCTGCTTGCCCAAGGTTATCCCACCGAAGAAGCCGCTAAAATCGGCACTTACATTCACGGATTGGCGGGCGATGTCGCTCAAAAGAAGCAAGGAATGATCGGAATGATCGCAAGCGATATTATCACCTGTCTGCCGACAGCATGGCGACTTGTAAGCGAATAAAAGTTAAGAACTTACAGTTTTTTCAATAACTTCATTAACTTTGTTTTCAAAACCAGTTAAAAAGAACCGAATATGAAAAAGTTGATTATAGCAGCAGGACTACTTATGACAACGTCCGCCTATGCACAAACCGAAGTACTGACAGGGGTTACCCGAGGAAAAGACTATGGAGTGGTTTACAGTCTTCCCAAAACCCAAATAGAACTTGAAATAAAAGCCAACAAAGTCAACTATACTCCGGGAGAATTCAGCAAATATGCTGATCGTTACCTGCGACTGACCAATGTCTCCGCCGACCCTGAAGAGTACTGGGAACTGACTAGCGTAAAAGTGAAATCCGTAGGTGTGCCCAACAGCGAAACGACGTATTTCGTAAAATTGAAGGATAAGACAGTAGCACCGCTCATGGAACTGACAGAGGATGGCATTGTGAAAACGATCAATGTTCCTTACAGCAACAGCAGTGTAGGCAAAAAAGCCGCTCCCGCTCCCACAGTCCTCCAAAAGAAAGCAAATCCTCGTGAATTCCTGACCGAAGAGATTCTGATGGCTAGCTCTACCGCCAAGATGGCCGAACTGGTGGCTAAAGAAATCTATAACATCCGCGAAAGCAAAAATGCCTTATTGCGCGGACAGGCTGACAATATGCCTTCAGACGGAGCACAGCTTAAGATTATGCTCGACAATCTGAATGCACAGGAAGAAGCCATGACGCAAATGTTCTCCGGCACCTGCAACAAGGAAGAGAGAACATTCACTGTCCGCCTTACCCCTGACAAGGAATTTAACAATGAAGTTGCTTTCCGCTTCTCGAAGAAGTTAGGTGTAGTTGCCAACAATGATTTGGCAGGAACTCCGTTTTATATCAGTCTGAAAGACCTGAAATCGGTCAAGATACCACAGGAAGATGGTAAGAAGAAGAAAGATTTGGATGGAATCGCCTACAACGTACCCGGACAAGCTATGGTTACATTGACCGACGGCAAAAAGAAACTTTACGAAGGTGAACTTCCTATTACTCAATTTGGTGTGATAGAATATCTGGCTCCGGTTTTGTTCAACAAGAATTCTACCATCAAAGTTTATTTTGATCCGAATACGGGAGGATTGCTCAAAGTGGACAGAGAAGAAGGGAAATAGAAAAACGAGAAAGTGAACTTCTAAAAAACAAAGAATATGGTTGGTGAAGGACATGCATTCGACATGATACGCCGAATAAAAGAGGGACGGGAAGCTTCCCGCCTACGTCGTGAACGTGCTAACGACAAGTTGAAGCATTTAAACCGTGCAAACGAACCTTATCCACTACCCAATACCACTCCCGAAGAAATGGAACGTATCATCCACGACTCGGAGAAAAAGAAAGAGAAAGACAGCAATTATTTTGTTTGGGGAACGCTTATTATCATGGGAGTCCTGATAGCAATTGCCGTCATACTTTGGGCTGTATTTATCAAATAAATAATAATAAATTCACCACAGAGGACACGGAGGACACAGAGGTTTAATCTTTTTTATTCACTATAGAGTAACACAGAGTCTCACGTATTGAGAATCGTATTTATCGCTCTGTTTTACTTGCGGAAAGAGAGAGAAGAACTCTGTGTCCTCCGTGTCCTCTGTGGTGAAATATAAATTCCTATTTATGCGACTGGTATCACCAGTTTTATAAATCCATCTTTCTGCATTTGAGAAAGATAAGCCGATACACGCGACTCGTAGCCCTCTTCATTTTGAAAATGGTCTGCGAGTTTTTCTATAATCTCACGAACATTGCGTTTTCCATCTATCAGTTCCCATACAGCCGTACCGTGTTCTTCCAATTTCACATGAAGTTCTTTCGACATTCCTTTCGGCACAAGGAAGCGTTGCATCCACGGATATTTAAAACGGGGAAAGGAGAGCACAATTGTCTCCCCTTCCCTTTCTGCTGTAATATGTTCACTGCGACAGGGAATGACCTCTAACAGGTTGATTTTCTCTTTGGCAGCCATACTTCTTATTTTTTATTTCAGAGTATTCATACTGATACCCTTTTGTTTACACCTTGATACAAAATTCCTTTGTTACTTTAGGTATTGAATTTCCCAGTTACTTTTGGATATTCGCCTCTTCCAGACCGTATCCCTTCTTCTTGTTCTCTGCCTTCAACATCAAAGCCACAATCAGAGCAAGTACACCAAAGAGAGCAAAAATAGTCATCGGCAACGTGTAGTCATAAGTCTGTGCACCGTCTACTACCGGACCTTTGCAATAAGTATTCAACACCCATCCGATCAACAAAGGAACACCCATCAATCCCCAGTTCTGTACCCAGAAAATCAATGCGTATGCGGTACCCAACTGTTTTTCCGGAATAATCTTCGGAACAGACGGCCACATAGCTGAAGGCACCAACGAGAAGGCAAATCCCAATATAATCATGATAATAGTAGCAAACCACCATATATTCAGTATAGGCAGAGCAAACATCGTATGCACAAAAATAAGCATCACTGATCCGATTATCATCAATGTGGCTCCCTTACCAATACGGTCATAAAGCGAGCCGAACAACGGAGTCAGAATAATCGCACCAATCGGCAACAATCCGGGAATCGTTCCCGCCAACTTCGGATCTACGTTATATTTCTGCACCATCAAGTCGGCAGCATACTTGATAAAGGGGAATACAGCCGAGTAGAACAATACACATAGTAATGCAATCAGCCAGAATCCTTTATTGGTAATGATATACACAATATCTTTCATACGGAACGGCTCTTCCGGTTCCAATCCCTCTGCATCCAAAGAAGCATCCAACTTCTTATCATAGAAAGTATAAAGGAAGAAAGCAATCGTACCCACGCACAACATAATCAGACAAAACAGAATCGGAGCAGGAATATTGGTATGGAATGTGCCACTCTCATCCGTAGATCCGAAAAAGTCGGCCAAAGGAACCGTAAGCACCATTGCCAGAGTTGTTCCAATACGTGCCGTAGCCATTTCAAGTCCCATAGCCAATGCCATTTCCTTACCTTTGAACCATTTCACGATAATTTTGGAAACTGTGATACCGGCAATTTCCACACCTACACCGAAGATAGCATACCCCAATGCAGCCAGGGTTACCTGTGTTTTGAATCCGAAGAGCATGGCACCTTCCGGAAAAGTAGTAGAAATCGCATAGTATTTCAATCCACAACCAAACACCATCAATAAGCAAGCTCCCATTCCGGTGAAACGAACTCCCATTTTGTCCAAAATGATACCACCGAAGATCAGCATCAACAAGAATACGTTAAACCAACCGTAAGCGCTTGTGAAGAATCCATAATCAAGACTATCCCATAATAGTTCTTTCTCAAGCATGGGTTTTAGAGGAGACATTACGTCGGTGAGGAAATAGCCGCATAGCATAGTAAATGCGACCAATGCTAGAACACTCCATCGGAGTACGGCGGAGTCATTCAATTTCTGTTTCAAATGTTCTGTCATTGTTATATTTAAAAAAGTAGTTAATAATCTTATACAGCCAACAAAGGTAGTTAAATCTCGTTTGTTTCTATCACAAAGAGATTGTTTTTACAAGAAAAAGTTAAGTGCGGATTACACTGACCACTCGGAACATTGAAAATCCGTGTAATCTGCGTAATCCGCACTTAAATATCAAAGAAATGCAGCATCCGTCTGCACCTTCCCATTAATGGTTTTACCCCAAAGTCTTACCTGACGACGGAGTGAATTACTCTGCTGCAGGAGCAGGAGTTTCAGTAGCCGGTGCCGGAGTTTCTGTAGCAGGTGCATTGGTAGCAGGAGCTTCAGTTTGCGGCGCAGCCGTACCTGCGGGTAAGTTATACGGGTTAGTCTGTTGTTCTTTCTGTGCCTGTTCCAACACTGCGTCTTTAGCAACAGCAGAGCGAGGAACTACATAAGCAGTAGCAATACTCATTACAACCATAAAGATGGCCAGGCCCCATGTTGCTTTTTCCAGAAAGTCTGTAGTCTTGCGCACGCCCATGATGGCGTTAGATGAAGAGAAACCAGAAGCAAGTCCGCCTCCTTTTGAGTTCTGAATCAGCACGATGAAACACATCAACAAGGCTGCAATAACCATTAAGATAACGAATAATAAGTACATTTTTAGTTATTTTGAATTAGCGTTAATAATCAATTTCTCCAAAAATCTGATTTGGTCTGCAAAGTAAGCATTTTTTTTTGGATATTTCAAGCTTAATTTTTTAATTATTTCAAGAGCTTTTGAATATCGTTGCTGTTTAACATAGATTTTTGCCAAAGTTTCCGTAAAACAGCTGTCATCTTCCTCTTCTTCCTTCATCGTTTCTTCTTCGGTAAGTTCGTCCGAAGAGGTTGGCGAAGATGGCATTTCTTCTCTTAAAGGTTTCATGCAGAGGGGAGAGTCGCTCTCGCTCTTTTCTATAAAGTCGTCAATCAGTTCGAAGCCTTTGAGTTTGGGCGTTTCTTCAGCCGGCTGTTCCGTGGCCGGAGTCTCCTCCAAAAGGAAAGAGGTGTAATCCATCGAATAGTCGAAACTGGTCCGGGCAGTCACCTCTTCGGGTACTGTGGACAAGAAAGCGTCGATCAATGCTAATGTGCGGTCTACGGACGGTTCGTCTTTCAGCACCTCCGTGAGAGGTACTCCCTTTTTCCGTGCCTGCACATCATAGCGGTCACCTTCAATCAACCGGAACAACTGCCGTCTGTCTGCAATGTAAAGAACTGCTTTCCGCAGTTCTCCACCGAAACTAATATCATGGAGAATATACAGATTCTTCAGATACAGCAGACGAAGTGACTGAAAATACGGATACCTCGCAAGAAGATTGCGCAGTTCGTACAAAGTATCCCTATTCAGCGTCTCGGGATGCTGAATCCATTGTTGAAAGTTAACAGAAGTCATTTATATTACCAGTTTGCTACAGTTGCATTAAAAATTTGGTCGGTGATCTCTTTAGACATTTCAGCAATCAATCCGTCCTGTACGGCAGTCAACAACTGGGTAGAGTCGTAAGTACGGAACGCAGAAAACTGTTGTTCAAAGTCTTCGGCATGATTGGTGTTGTTGACAAAACGCACATTGACGGTGATAGTCAACTTCGTCTCCGAAGAATAACCGTCGGCAGATACTGCCTGGTTGTACTGATTGTACCCTGTGATTTCTCCGTCAATCTGCAAGTCGGCATTTTGACTCGGCTTGAGCAGTTGCAGACGGGTCTGCCGGATGAAGATATCTTTCAGGTCCTCATTGAATTTGGTTGCCAACGGAGCATATACATACTCCGACTTGATCGGGAAGTCGGCTATCGAAATGGTCTTTACCTTATCATAATTGATAGACGATCCGTTAAACTTATAGGAAACAGTGCACGCAATGACTACCAACGGCAAGCCGAACAGTAGCAAAGGGCGTATTATTTTCTTAATCCAATTCATATTCTTTTATTTTTCTATAAAGTGTACGCTCGGAAATATTCAAGTCCTTGGCCGCACTCTTCCGCTTTCCGTGATGCCTTTCAAGTGCTTTGCGTATCATTTCTTTTTCCACTTCGTCCAGTGACAAAGGAGGTTCTTCTACATATTCTTCCGTGTCTTGTATGTCATCGTCATCCTTGCAAACCGCAGGCTGCATGGTATGAATGATCGCAGGTACCGAAGGCTGGTGTGTCGTCACTACCGGAGTAGTAACCACCGTTCCCACTTGTCCTACCTGCCCCACCTGTCCGGCACGTTCCGCCATCAGGTTGTGCACCATCTTCTTCAGCTCCGCCACTTCCTGGCGCATATCGAACAGAACAGAATAAAGAATCTCCCGTTCGCTCTCAAAGCCTTTACTCTCACGCGTTCCCATCAGCGCGGGAAGACGTTGCGTATTTTGTGCAGGAAGATAATTCTGCAAGATAGCAGCAGAGATCTCCCTGTTGGTTTCAATGATAGATATTTGCTCGGTGATGTTCTTCAACTGACGAACGTTGCCGGGCCACGGGTAAGCCAATAACTCTTTCTTCGCATCCTCCGTCAACTGGATAGCAGGCATCCGGTATTTCTCTGCAAAGTCTGCGGAAAACTTACGGAACAACAAAAGTACATCGTCACCACGTTCACGCAAAGGCGGTATTTGGATAGGCACCGTATTCAACCGGTAATATAAATCTTCACGGAAACGTCCTTCTGCAATCGCTTGTGTCAGATTGACATTGGTAGCTGCCACAATACGAACATCCGTCTTTTGCACTTTGGACGAACCTACTTTTATAAACTCGCCACTCTCCAACACACGGAGCAAACGCGCCTGGGTAGGCATCGGCAACTCCCCTACTTCATCAAGGAAAATAGTACCACCGTCGGCTTCGCCAAAGTACCCTTTCCGTTCGCCAATCGCACCGGTAAACGCACCCTTCTCATGCCCGAACAGTTCGGAATCAATCGTGCCCTCCGGAATAGCACCACAGTTGACAGCAATATACTGTCCGTGCTTCCTCCGGCTATATTGATGAATAATCTGCGGAAAACTTTCTTTTCCGACTCCACTTTCTCCGGTAATCAGCACAGACAAATCGGTAGGAGCTACCTGAATGGCAACATCTATGGCGCGCGACAATGCTTCAGTATTTCCAATAATACCGAAACGCTGTTTCACTTGTTGTATCTCTGCTCTCGTCATCACTCGTTTTTAATCTTCGTCTACTGTATCCAGCTTCAGTTTATCACTATCGTCACGTTTCTCGTAATACTGTTTACGCAACGGATTGGCACGAGCCACTTTTTCCCGCTGACGATTACGGAACACATCGATGGCAACATAGATTGCCTGACGGAAAGAATCTTCACAAGCCAATCCCTTGCCTGCAATATCGTATGCCGTTCCATGAGCCGGAGAAGTACGTACTACCGGCAGGCCTGCCGTATAGTTCACCCCGTCTTCCATAGCCAAGGCCTTGAACGGAGCCAGCCCCTGATCGTGATACATCGCCAGGATACCGTCAAAATGAGTATAATTGCCCGAACCCATAAAGCCGTCGGCCGCATAAGGACCGTAGCAAAGGATTCCTTTCTCTTCCATTTCTTTCATGGCAGGGATAATCACTTCCTGCTCTTCCATTCCCAACAAACCACCGTCTCCGGCATGAGGATTGAGAGAAAGCACCGCAATACGCGGAGCGCCGATACCAAAATCCTGTTTCAGACAACGATGGAATATCATCAGTTTCTCCTGAATCAATTCTTTGGTAATCGTAGTCGCGATCTCTCTGACAGGGATATGTGTCGTAACCAAAGCCACCCGGAAGTCATTCTTCATCAAAATCATCAATGACTTATCACCATTACCCAGACGTTCTTCGATATATTCCGTATGTCCGGGGAAGGAGAACTCTTCCGACTGAATCGTATGTTTGTTGATCGGAGCTGTTACGATAACGTCTATCAACCCTTCGCGATATTCTTCGATGGCACGTTCCAAAGCCCCCAGCGCAGCTTTACCGGCTTCGGGGTCGGGTCTGGAAAATTCCACTTTCACCTCATCATCCGTACAGTTCACCACGCTCAAACGGTTGTACCCCGCTTCGGTAGCAGAGTTGACAATGCTGAAATTGGCCTGTATATCCAGCGCTTTGCGATGATAAGCCGCTACTTTCGGTGAGCCATAAATGATCGGAGTACATAGTTCCAACATCGTAGGGTCGGAAAATGTCTTAAGAATCACCTCATAGCCCACCCCGTTAATATCTCCTTGGGTGATACCTATCCTTATCTTGTTATCTTCCATGTTTTTATTTATTAGTTTGTTCCGCTTCCTTAGATGCCTCTCCCAATGGAATCTGATTCTGCTGAACTTCATTCGGAAGTTTCAGTGTATACAGAGATGCTTCCATCTGGCGTACCAGGTTGCGTTTCATTTTATCAGGTGAATAAACAAATATTTCTGCAGTAATAATTCGTTGGTTTTTCTCGTCCAGACGAGTATGAGATACATACGGACCACCCATAAAGTCGCCCTTCATACGCCACAGGCCACGTGCTTCCATTGTGTAGCTGTTTTGTACATTGATCGGACGGACATCGGTCAGCAAACTATCGGTCGACATATAAACGCCCTCCTTGAATCCGGGAATATTGGCTTTCATCACGGAGTCACGTTTGTGCACAAAATATTCTTTGGTAAACGTATCCTTGTCAGTGTACGGATAAGAGTACATCACAAAGTTACGGTCAGCACTACCTGTGTTGGTAGAAGCCCAGAAGAAATCATCCCCGGTCTTTGAATTAGCCAGTTCGGCATCCACCCAGATGTCGCATCCGAACAAACTGTCCACTTTCTGCGAAATGAAATTACTGTGTTTCCCTTCCAGGAACGTAATCTGACGGTTCATTTCCGCACGGGTAAAGAAGTCGACAATCGTCTTTTTGTTCTCTTCCACAAACTTCTCGAACTCTTCTTCGTTCGGAGCCTGGATAGTCAATATCATCTGCGGATTGGCATACACGTCCTTCGCATATTTGAACGAGGCTTTCGTATATATATCCTGTATATCTACAATAATAATGTTACGTATCAACTTCAGCGTAGAATCATAATCTTTCGGTGAAGTATACATAATCCGGAAAGAAGGTTCCGACTGCGGCAAACCGGGCATATCAGCATCGAGCGCATCATGCAACGCCCTTCCGGCAGCACGATCCCAAACACCGTGATCTACTACAACCAAAAGCTCGTAAGCACGACCACTAGAGGTGTGATTTCCTTTCAGACCACAAGATGCAACGACAAAGGCTACCAAAGCGATGCATAAAATAAAAGAGTACTTTTTCATGATGTTCGGTTTTATATATTAACTTTCATTATTTTTCTCCTGTTTCGCTGTCGACAGCATACCGCAAGCGGCAAAAATATCTTCGCCTCTGGATGAACGGATAGTGGTGAAAAGTCCGTGTGACGTCAGATAATCACGAAAACGGGTCATCGTATCCATGTCCGCCCCCTCGAGGTCTACCCCCGGTATGGCATGAAAACGAATCAGATTCACCCTGCAATCCAGCCCGCGAAGAAGTTTCAGCAACTCTTTGGCATAGACCTGCGAATCATTGAGCCCTTTAAAAACAATATATTCAAACGAAAGTCGACGTTGTTTACTAAAATCATAGTTTTTTAACAGTTCCACCATTTCGGTGATTGAAAACGCCTTTTCCGCCGGCATTAATTCAGCACGCTGAACGGTCAGCGGAGAGTGAAGGCTGATGGCAAGGTGGCAGTCATTTTCTTCGATAAAACGCTGCAATCCTTTCCGTAGCCCGACTGTAGAAAGCGTGATACGCTTCGGACTCCATGCGTAACCGTAGGTAGCGGTCAGTAGTTCCAATGCCTTCAATACCTCATCCAGGTTATCGAGCGGCTCGCCCATTCCCATCATTACGACATTAGTCAGTTTGTCCCGTTCCGGCAGCGAATGAATCTGATTCATGATCTGGCTGGCGGTCAGGTTAGCGGTATACCCCTGTTTACCGGTCATACAGAACTTACAGTTCATCTTACAACCTACTTGTGACGACACGCACAACGTTGCCCGGTCATCATCCGGTATATAAACCGACTCTACAAAATGGTTCTCACCCACTTTATAAAGATACTTCACCGTACCATCTACAGAGCGCATTTCATCTACCGGAGCTTCTGCTCCCACCTCATAGTTCTGCTTGAGCAACTCCCGGTGTTTCAATGACAAATTAGTCATATCATCAATCGAGGCTACCTTCTTTTCGTAAAGCCAGGATGCAATCTGCTTGGCAGCAAAGCCGGGCATACCCAGTCTTTTTGTCAATGATTGAAGCTCTACAAGAGTCATTCCTAAAAGGGGATATTTAGACATTCTTCTTTCTGTTGATAGTTTATATCTGCAAATGTAAGGAAATAAAGTCGATTTCCGTATAGCAGGAATGTAAAAGTTAACAAAAAAGGGAAGTATGCCTCCGTTATGATTCAACCACGCTGATATATTGAAGTAGCTTTTGCGCCATTTCAGAATCCTCGCTATTCTTTTTCACTTCATGACCGTACGCCTCACGGAAACAAGCCAGCGCCTCTTCCCGTTCATTACAAAAGCTGTGCAAAACCCCTAAGTTCTGACAAGCCAGAATCGTATCTTCTTCCTCCCATCCCAAATACTTCTTTCGCAGTTCGAACTCTCTGAAGAAAGCCTCTTTCGCCATTGGATAATTCTCCAACTTCACATAAGCCTGTGCTTTGTAATAATATACCTGACAGGAAGCATTAGGGTCAGCATCATCGTGAATATCCAAAGACGTCGCAATACGAATCACGTTATCATAGTCTTTATTCATGTAATACTGCTGCATAATATCACATCTCAATGCCTCATATCGGACAGTCAGTTCCGCCAGACGCGGTTTTTCGCTGAAATACATTTCATGCAGAAGAGACTCACGGAAGAATAAAGTAGACGCCTGCTCATCGCCACGTTCATTCATCACCCGTTTGAATTCCCTGCACAGATAATACAACTGTTTATGACAAGCGACGATCTGTTTTTTGCTATCTATCTGTATAGCAATGTCCAACGCCTGATTCATCAGCATCCATGCTTCATCGTATCGTTTGATATAATAAAGACATTTACCCTGCATACGCAAACATTTAGCCACTCCACCGGACAGTCTGCCATTCAATGACTCGTGCATTTCAGCTACTTTCCGGAATTTCTCGGCAGCACTCTCTTCCTCATCCTTATAGTAATCACAATAAGCCAGATATTCGGAAAGTTCAATGACTTCTGCCTGACTCTTCTCGTCAGCAGAAGCCGCATGATAATCAAGCGCCCTATTCAAATAGATCGCCGCTTCATTGTATTGCTCATTGTAGTAATATGCCAAAGCTAGATTTCGACAGGTGTTGGCAATCTCCAGTTCCGGAGTCGGTACAATGTTTTCCTGCATCACCAATGCTTTCAGGAAACAGTCGCATGCCGTTTCGTATTCTTCATTACGGGCATACCGGCATCCCTCATTCATCTTCAATACCGACTTGGCAATGAGTGGCATAGCAGCACCTTCCATACTCTTCTCACTCACAGCAGCTGCCGCCTTCGTCAGATGGAAAGAACTGCTCAAGAAAGTAGCCATATCATTAGCAATAACAGGAATTAAAAAAGAATCGATCTCATCAAAGTCCAATTCGGCATAGACTTCAGGCGTAACTTCAGGATTGTCGTTCATGATCGCTTTCCAGCTATCTTCCAACAAAGAACGATTCGTGCGATACAGAATCTCGAAAATCTCCACATCACAAATCCAATCCTTCAATATATCCCATTCTTGCATCTTATAGCATTGATAGGTAATCTCCACTTTATAGCGATACGAATCATGGTAGCAGAACTGTTTCATGCGATAGTTATAATCGGCAAAAGTCAACGGATGGGAAAGGATTTCTTCCTCATCCAGCAGAGCGGAAATAATTTCATGGCGACTATCATCTATACATTCGTCATCTTGAGCGAAATAGCGTTCGATCGCCTCTACCATTTGTGTGTCACCAATGCAATATCGTCCTCCTTTGTTGGTGAGCCAGCTGCTCATTTCCACTCTCAACTGCGACCAAAGTATCTGATTAATGTCTGCCATGCTCTTCACTTCATCTTCGGTAAATCCTTCTAAAGTAAGTGAAAGCATCAGAAGCGTTCTTCCAATCTCTTCGAGACCATAATCAGCCGACAAACGCCGTAGCACACTGTCATAGAATTGCCCAACCTCATTAAGCCGGCAATATCCACTCATATATTCATTGAGAGCATCGTACTGACCGAACGAAACCAGCTCGTTGAGCAATACACTTAAACAGCGCGGTTGTTTAGCCAGCACCCACGAAGCAAGAATATCTTCCTGTTGTGCGGACAAAGCCTTGGAGTAAGTAGACAAATATTGCTTTGAGAACGACTTGGCATCCGCCTGTGAAAAGCCATTCAACTGGAAATGAGCGTAGCCATTCTGAACAAAGGGCAGGTAAGCAGTGGATGACGCCGAAAAGCTCAACACGACTTTCACATTCGGGGGAATAGATGCAAATAAAGAAAACAGGGATGCTTCAGTCGGATTCAGATAACTGATGTCATCAATCAGCAAAATGATAGGATATCTTGATGCACCCAACGCACTCCACAACTGACTGAACTTTTGGATAGAATTCAAATCTTCTTCAATCTCCTTGAGGTTTCGAAGTGTGTTCCCTGAAAAAATGTTCAAGCCAGCATCTCCCATCAAAACCGAGTTTCTCACGGCGTCCATGATGGATTTGGCAGTGCTTTGGGTCGAGTCAAGTTCTTTTGATACTTCCGCCGCGAACAAATTTTCTTCACCCAAAGATTGATGCTTGAGTGCGTTCTGGCATTTGGAAGCTAACATTCTCGCCAACGTTTCCGGATAAGAAGACAATGTAGTACTATCCAAGCGATGATAGATAGGAATCATCGGCATATCATTGTTCACCAAATCGCTCCAATGAGCCAACAAAGCGCTCTTGCCAAGACCGCAACCGCCCGTTACCACCAGACACCGCTGTTCATCCGCCGCCAAAAAATCAGCAAACGCCTGATCTGCTTCAGGTATTGGGTGATAATTGAATAAGAGTTCATTGCGCGTCAGTTGTTCTTGCAATGCTTGATTATCTTCAACGGTCAGTACATCCGGAAACTCCCGTTCAAGCAATTCCGTGAAAGCAGCTTCCACAAGGTTACACAACTGATCGGGCGAATCATACTCCTGCACAGGATAACGTTCCTGTTGCAAAATACTCTCTTTCAGACATTTCAGTTTAAGAGACTCCTCTTTAGGGCAAGACAGATCATCATCTGCCGACTGTTTTATATAAA
Source organism: Bacteroides sp. OF03-11BH (assembly GCF_003604005.1). NCBI lineage: Bacteria > Pseudomonadati > Bacteroidota > Bacteroidia > Bacteroidales > Bacteroidaceae > Bacteroides > Bacteroides sp. OF03-11BH. The sequence continues at coordinate 30,072 of NZ_QTMW01000021.1, forward strand.
AATAGGCATGTAACGGATTGGGATTGCGCAGTACACCAAACTGCATTTCAATTTCCGTCACACTCAAATGGTGATTCAAGTCATCTTCTATCCAACGATATCCCAAGCTGTCATTGAGAGTTTGAGATAAATCTTCATAACTGGGACACCATCCATAGCGGTCGCCTACCATACCAATGAAGAAAGGCCGGGAGTTAACGATCTCTTTCAGGCATATTTCAACAACCTTGCCGCTTTTTGCATCTTCTTCTGTGATTCCCCAACGCAAATCAACCAATGAAATGGTGGCACCACGGCTGGCAGCCTTCACTTGCAAACCCTTAAAGAGTTTGACTAATGCAGAACGTTCCATCTCCATGTCTCTGAACGTTGACGAAAGGAATACACGGATAACACGTGAATTTTCAGCGGGAACTGAATACTGGGCTAGTTGTTTAGTCATAATATAGATTCGTATTAGTTAATGAAGTATTTCGCAAAGCCAATTGATAAAGATTAGCAAGATATGGAAATTTAATCAGATAACAAAGACCATAAACAAAAAAACGACCACAAAAAAGGCACGGATTACACGGGTTTCGCGGTTCCCTCAAAAGTTTAAACCGCGTAAATCCGTGTAATCCGTGCCTAATATCTATTACTTGCTACTTGTTTAGAAGAACAAGAAGCGTGTATCTTTTACGTTTGCTTTCAGATACAAATCATTCATCAGACGGCTGGCAAAACGTGCGTGCATGTTAGTCAGCGTAGCTTCTTCAGCTTTTGCGTCGAATGTTTCGTTCAACTTGTCTCTACCGTATACTTGCAATACAAATACTCCAGCGTTACCTTTAATAGGAGCACTCAACTGATTTTCTGGAGCAACAGAAGCATAAGCACCTACCAACGGTTCGCTGCTACGCAATGCTGATACATATGCAGGAGCTGCAAAAGTAACCATCTTCAAAGAGTCGCTGACTGCATTAGTCATCTCTTTGTACTGGTTGAATGAAGTTGCATTGGCAGCTTTCATGTCAGCCATAATCTTTTCAGCTTTCTTATCTTTTACGATTTCAGCTCTCAACTGATCCTGTACTGCTTTCAACGGACGATATCCTTCCGGCTTAATGCCTACCAGACCTACTACCATCATGTGATCGCTTTCGCCACATTCGTACAAGCCGGAAACATCACCCGGTTTTGCTTTATCAAACGCCCATCTCAACGCTTCTTTTGTGCCTCTTACACCACCGATATTGTGTTCAGAGCTACTCAAATCCATTCTGTCGAGCAGTCTGTAACCGGCTTCTTCAGCGTTAGCTACCATCTTTTCTACACTCGGATTAGCTGCGATAAACTGGCTGAAATCATTATAAGCACGGTTGTAAGTTTCTTTGCTGAACTCTACTTCACGTTTGATAACAGCTACTTTATATTTGTCTTTTACAGATTTCTTATTAGTCACCTGAAGAATTACGTTTGCTTGTCCCATCGGCAAGTTCACCAGTTCGTTCACACCTGCATTGTTGATAGCAGAGATGAATTTCAGGTTATCGCCGTCTATCTGTGCACCTTCGTACTGTGCAGAAGTTAGCCAGTTTGCATCACCAGTCTGACCATATTTCTTTGCCAGATCAGCAAAGTTAGCACCACCCTTGATCGCGTTGTAGATACTGTCAGCCAATGTCTTTGTCTTCACAGCATCTTCTGCGTATACCTGAATCTGACGGAATTCGACAGAGTCGGCAGCAGCAGCTTTAGCTACAATTTTGAAAGAGTTGATTGTATTGTCGGCACCATTATAGTAAGGACCATAAATAGTACCTACCGAAGCAGAGTCCAAACGGGCAACTACATCTGACGGGAAAGCTGTTTTGTTATAGAACAAGTCTACATAAGGAGCTTCCGAGCCAGTCGAGCGGATGAAAGAAGTATAATCTTCCGTAGTAGTAGCCAACTGTTCAGTAGCTTCGTCCACTTCTTTCTGGATAGCAGCTCTGTCTTCAGCACTTGCAGTCACTTGTACATCGATGTACTTGATGTCACGAGTTTCCTGATATTGCTTGAATTGTTCTTTCTTCTTGTTATACAAGTCTTTCAGTTCCGATTCTTTCACTACGATTGTAGAGTCCACTACAGAAGAGTAAGGAATACCAGCCATCAACACGTTGTACTGGTTCACTCTTGCATCGAAAGCGTCCTGTGCTTCCACCGGATTGGAAAGAAGAGCTTTAGACACCAATGCCTGATACTTTTCTGCCAGACGGCTCTCGATCAGTGTTTTCTGAATGAAAGACCAGTATTTATACATGTTATTGTATTGTTCAGCATACTGTGCCGGCATTTGTGATTCGCTCATCTTGGCATATTCCACGAGAAACTTGTTCAACATATCCTTGTCGAAGTTTCCTGTTTGCGGATTCTGGAAAGGAGTTTGTCTCAACAAAGGATGAACGCCTGCTTTCAGGATGTCCTGGATTTCAGCAGCAGAAACAGTCAGTCCCAGTGCTTTTGCTTCTTTTTCGATCAGTTTATTGTTTACGTAGGAACGCCATACTTCATCGCGCACCTGATTGGTTTGTTCGTCATTCAAGGCGGTCACCCCACGCATGAGTTTCACCACTTCGGTATATTCTTCTACCAAATTCTGATACTCTTGAGCGGAAAGAGCGTCTCCGTTCACCTCACCTACGTCATGTGCCTGATGCGGCTGCATCACCTTCCATGCGTCACCCGCAATGAAAGCAAACAGCGCCAAGCCGATAACAATCACCAATAGAGGTCCTTTCGACCTAATGTTTTGTAACGTTGCCATTTTGATTAATACGATTTATGTTTATTATTATTTCTTTCTTTTGTCGTTTTAGCGCACGAAGATACAAAAAATGCTAATATGCATCTATTTATTGGCTAAAAATTTCTTGATTATCGTCATTATTCCAAGACTTTTAATCGCACGAGTTCTATTTTTGTCGCTGTGACCTTAATTATCTTGAATTGATAACGTCCTACCCGGACCACTTCATGCAACTTCGGGAAGCTCTGATATTGGTTCAGGATCAACCCTCCTACTGTCAGATAATCATCCGACTCGGGCAAGTCGAGTCCGTACGTCTCATTGACTTTTTCTATCTCCAGGCGGGCGGACAACACATACTCGCGTTCGTCGATCTGCTTGCTGATATAGGAAGTGTTATCGTGTTCGTCTTCTATATCTCCAAAGATTTCTTCAACGAGGTCTTCCAGAGACACGATGCCGGACGTACCGCCAAATTCATCCACCACTACGGCAATCGTTTTCTTTTGCTGCATGAAGAGTTTCATCAGTTTATGAGCGGACATGGTTTCGGGCACAATCGGCACTTGTTTCACATTCTCATGCCAGTTTTTCGGGGCACGGAACATTTCCGACGAATGGATATAACCGACTACGTTGTCGATATTCCCGTCATACACGATTATCTTGGAGATTCCGGATTCTATGAAGCGGCTTTTCAACTCGTCCAGTGAAGTTGTCAGATCAACAGCCACCACTTCGGTACGCGGAACGATACAGTCGCGGATTTTTATGTTCGAAAAATCCAAAGCATTCTGAAAGATTTTCACTTCCGTATCCAGTTCCTCCTCATTCTCGGCATTATCAATACTGCTTTGCACGAAGTAGTCCAAGTCGACTTTTCCAAACGCTCTGTCGGATGCATCCTTGTTAATCTTCATTCCAAAGACACGAAGGAATAAACAAGACAAACCTGAAGCCAGTTTGGAAATAGGATATAGAATGACATAACAAATAATCAGTGGAATGGCAAAAACATTCAAGACCAGATTGGGATTGATTTTGAAGATTGTTTTCGGCAGAAACTCTCCGGTCACCAGAATAATAAGGGTAGAAATAACGGTCTGCGCCAACACCATCAGAAAATGATTATCAATGAATCCCGCCAGCAGATTGTCGCCGATAATCTGTGCCATCAGGATACCATAGATGACCAGGGCGATATTATTTCCCACCAACATGGTAGAGATAAATTCATTCGGGTTCTTGAAGAAGATGGAAAGGATACGGGATGTAATTCCCCCCTTGCGTTCCATCTCAAAACGCAGTTTGTCTACCGACACAAAGGCAATCTCCATTCCTGAAAAGAAGGCGGAGAAGACCATGGTGATAATTAGAGAGATATAAATATTCATAGTTTATTTCACAGAATCTTTTCGCACTGAATCCGGCAGCGCTTTTGTTTCCGGTTGGGGCGGACCACCTGCTTCCTCATCCACATAGAAAATACCTTCGATATTATGGATGGTATATATGGTCATTTGCTGGTTCGAGTCGAATCCATGCCCTGCAATAATTCTGTCCGGTTGTTGAATACGTATAAACTTGTCGGAATATACCTTTTGGGTAGCTTCGTTCCAGTACAGCAGTTCCGTATTAAAACGCTCTCCTTTCCGGTTCTGTATATCTACGTTCCCTATCAGCTTCCAAAGCCTTTCTTTGTCATAATAGTAGGCAGTATCCGCTTTGATACTGGCTTCTATATGAAAGATAGAGTCGAACTGTTCCAGATATACGCCCTTCTCAAAGGCCCAATAGGATGGTTTCTTACGGTCGTACACCGACCATTCTTCCGTATTCACTCTGTAGCGTGTCACTCCGGAATCGGAGATAAGGGTGGTGACTCCCAATGTTGTCATCATCGGAAGGGAATCACGTTCCGTGATAGCCTCACCCATAGCTTTCTTCTTTCCGCCACAGGAAGATAATAAAAGAAGCATAACAATCACCCCGGAGGTAATTGTTATGCTCATGCTTTTATGCAATAAACGGTTTCTTCGTTTTCGCAACATACATTTATCTAATCGTTGTAGTCTCTCCTATCCAACCGCCGATAGTGATGCGGTCGCCTTGCTTGTAACCTAACATAAATAGGTCTTTAGCTTGCGGAGTATGACCAGAATATCTACCGATCAATTTGTTAGCTTCTTCAGCTACGCTCGGATCCACTTGTTTTGCACGTTGCAGTTTGTCAATCACTGCAAAGTAAGTACATTTGTTCAAAGCAGGTTCGTCGCTCCAGTTGGGACTCATTGCATAAAGATTAGCAATCAGGATGTATGGAGCACCGTAGTTTTCGTTAAAACCAATTGCTTTCTGGCAATATGCTCTTGCTTGAGACAGCTTTTTGGCAGAAGCCAATACTGCTGCGGCAGCGTATGCTTTTTCAGCTTTCTTCACATTGTCTGTTTCCAGGTTCACTGCTTCGTCAAAGAATTTCACAGCACCGTCAATATCACCTTTCTTAAATGCCTGATAAGCACATCCGGTAGCAGCTTCTGCTGTCGGTTCCATCTTGTAAGCATAGTAAGATGCTTGCAAATAAGCTTCGCTTTCAGTACATTTCATCATTTTCATGATGTCGATAACTTTCTTCAAGTAAGCCAAGTCAGTCTGGTTAGCTTCTACTTTCGGTCCATAGATGTTTTGCAGTGATTCGCAATCAGCTGTTCCACTGTTTACAAACAAAGCCACTAAGTTATCCTTGATACCCAGCAAAGGTTTCTTCTTTGCTTCGCTGGCTTCAGCAGCAATAGCAGCGTCTACATATTCAGAAGCAGCCAGATAGTCCTGAATGAACTGTTCTTTATGATTCGGATCCGTTTTCAGTTTATCCAAAGACATTTGCAGGAAATAGAAGATAGTCGCACCTGCCGATTCGCCTTTCACTGCATTTACAGACTGACTCAACCATTGATAAGCCTGATTCACATCAATCTTCGGAGCAAAAGCGATATAATCTACTGCTTTGATACCCAGAGCTTCGTCGGCAGAAGACACTTTTGTACCTTTAGCTAGAAACTCATCTGTGTATTTAATACGCAAGTCATGCGTATTCATCAGTTCATTAAAATATTTCTGATAATCTGCATTATTCCGATCCTTGATTTGTCCCATCAAGCCTTTCAGAATCTTATATCCGTCAGTAAAGGTATAGAAACGAAGCGTCGGACAGTTTTCCAACACAGCTTTCCAAGGAGTATACGCATCTTTAAAATTACCAGCACGCACAGCTTCATGCGAGATACTACTGTTCGAGTTACAGTTAGACGCATCCTGTGCTACCACAGTGGTTGCTCCTGCCGAAAGGAACAACATAGCCACAAGCGTTTTAATTTTCATTGTATCTAAATTTTAGTTGTTATTATAAGTCGTCTATTCTTTCTTACATTCATCTCATTACTCCACTCTGCGTTTGAAGAACCAACGTTCGTTGAACGTCAATCCGATGCTCACGCGGAAGATGTTTTCATTTACAAAAGCCGATTCCTGTCCACTGATACGGACAAATTGTCCGCTGATGCTAAGAATGGAACGGGAACGAGGCACAGGCAGACCGAAACCGGCAGTTACGCCATATTCACGGGTAGCCTCTTTGCCGCCGATCTTATAATACGGAGTCGTATAATAAGCTCCCAGACGGTATTTAATATGGGATAAATAGGAACGTCCCATCAAATTAGGAATGTATTCCGCACCCACTGATATTTTATGACGATCGCAATACGTATATGTTTCATTAAAATCCTCACGTACAGCTTCATCTGATGTATTTACGTCAAATTTCGTTTTTGACCATTGTTGCAAACTATAATCCAGACCAACAGTCAGGCGTTTGTCATAGTTATATGTAAATCCGGCGCCAAATGTATTAGGAACTTCAAACGTTGCATCCGGTTTCAATGTTGTAGTAGAAACCGCTGTACCCGTAGAATTTGAAACCATTTGTGTCGTTACACTATAGTCATTACCCAGTTTCAACTTCGGAGAATATATAGCTCCAATTGTCACTGAATGTTTTTTATTAATATCGAATGTATATTGTGCTCCAAAATCAAGTTTATAGCTCGACACTGACGCAACCGACTGGTGATTATAATTATAAGCACCTGATACACTTGGGAAATAAAGGACACGTGTCCGATTAATATCTCCCCAGAAATAAGAAGCATTCACACCTACCGAAAGGTTTTTGAGCACTTTCACTCCCACTCCGGCATATAATTGATGCAAACCTCCATCTCCGGTATAGCTTCTGGCATAATCAGCCGTATTACCGGTAGTAGGATCTGTTGCAGCCTGTGTATCCGACACTGAATATCCCACATTGGAGAACGGCAATAATCCGATACTCATCGCTATCCTCGGATGCAAACGAAATTGCATAGCCAGATAGTCAAAACTGGAGTTTTTAGCGTTCAGTTTCACACCGCTACCGCTAATATTCATATTTTGCAGACTGACACCTCCTTCAAAGAGGAATGTCAATGAGTCAATGGCTGTATACGAAGCAGGATTCAGCGGATTGATCTGTGCTCCATCCCGAAGTCCAAAAGCAATTCCCCCCATCGCCCTGCTGTTACCGAAACTCTGATCGGACAAGTCGCCATAGCCATATCGTGTATAAGGAGAGTTTGTATTATTTTGAGCGATTGCCATTCCGGTAACCATCGTGAGCAAAAGCGCACAAAGTGTGTGTTTAAATCCTACCATTATTATAGTTTAAAATTCTATTTAATCCTTTCAACACTAAAAATCTATCTGCAAAGATGATACTTTTTACGCTGCTATCAAAAGAAAATTCATCTCCGCCCGTTAAAAAAACCAAAAGTTCAGGATATTTATGCTTCATAGACTCAATATAACCTGAAATTTCGTATTCCATCCCTTTCATCACTCCGGCACGTATAGCCGTTTCGGTGTCCCGTCCCATCGGGAGTTTGCGCCCGTTGGTGTCCACCAGAGGCAAACGCCCCGTAAACTGATGAAGTGCTTTAAAACGCATCTGCATACCGGGAGAAATATTACCACCATGATACTGACCTTTTGAGTCGATAAATTCATAAGTGATGCAAGTTCCGGCATCAATAACCAACACATCCCGATGAGGGAATTGCTCATTAGCACCAACTGCGGCAGCCATACGATCGTACCCCAATGTTTCAGGAGTTTCGTACAGATTGACAACCGGAAGCGGAGTCTGATGATTGAGCCAGAGCAAAGGAAACGGCAAAGCTGCCAAATCAGCTAATACCTTTTCGCTTAAATCAATGACAGTAGCCACAATCCCCTGTTCAACCGGATATTTGGAACAAAAAGCCTTCAAGCAACCCAGCGATTGATTGGATTCAGCTACTATATCCACGATTTCTCCGCCGTCGAAGAAAGCAATCTTTGCCTTTGTATTTCCTATGTCGATTATTAAATTCAAATCTTTTGGTTCTTTAGCGGGCGCAAAGGTAAAGTAAAAAAAGAAAAGTTGAAGCATAGAAGAGGAATTATCTTCTTTTTTTCATTTTAGAAATCCCCAAAAACAAAAAAATCGAACTATCTATTTTTAAATAGATCAATTATCTTTTATTGTTTATTATGTATTCCACTTTGCGTTCGGCAGTCTTTTTTTATTACATCATAAACAACTAACAAGCAACAGATTACAAGAGAAAAACAGCGTTCCAAAAAGTGTTCCACTATTTTGTAACCGATTTTCCGTTCAAGCAGAAACATTATTTCACCCAAACAGAGGCTCCATTTAAAGAAAACAGCGCCTCTGTTTAAGCCATATAGAGCCTTTATTCTGATAAAATAGAGGCTCCGTTTTCCCGAATCCAACTATTCTTTCTATATTTGCCACCGAAATAAAACGAACCAGCTAATGAAACGGTTTTTCTCATACACCATCCTCTCCTTCTTCCTGTTGCTTCTGCCCACCGGACAAGCATCTGCCAACAACAACGACTCCATCCGTTTGAGTCTGTTGACTTGTGCCCCCGGAGAGGAAATATATTCCCTATTCGGACATACTGCCATCCGTTACGAAAATTCTTCACAAGGGATTGACGTTGTATTCAACTACGGATTGTTCAGTTTCAACACTCCCAACTTCATTTTCCGCTTCTCGCTCGGAGAAACAGACTACCAACTGGGAGCAACGGATTATGAACGTTTTGCAGCTGAATACGCATTTTTCGGACGCAGCGTATGGCAGCAAACGCTCAATCTGACCGATGAAGAAAAGACAGAACTGATCCGGTTATTACAAGAAAACTATCGTCCGGAAAACCGGGTGTATCGTTATAATTTCTTTTACGATAATTGTGCTACCCGCCCCCGGGACAAGATAGAAGAAAGCATTGCAGGAAAAGTGATTTATCCCGCAGAACCGCAGGATGGCTCCCTCACTTTCCGCGACATTGTACATCAGTATTGCAAAGGACATCCGTGGGCACGTTTCGGCATTGATCTCTGTATCGGAAGTGAAGCCGACCAGCCCATCACACAACGTCAGATGATGTTTGCCCCTTTCTACCTGATGGATGCTTTCGACGGTGCACAAATTAAAGGCGATTCTATCCAGCGCCCACTCATAACGGCCAACGAGCTGGTTGTTGATGCCACTCCCGAACCGGATGAAAGCGACTGGATGCCTACTCCGCTTCAATGCTCCTTACTCTTATTCATACTGACAGCCGCCGCCACAATCTATGGAATCCGCCGGAGAACCGGATTATGGGGAATCGACCTCTTCCTTTTTGGTATAGCGGGTATTGTGGGATGTGTCCTTGCATTTCTCGCACTCTTCTCCCAACACCCGGCAGTCAGCTCTAATTTCCTATTATTGGTATTCCATCCGGGGCAACTTCTTTTCTTGCCATACATTATATATTGTGTCCGAAAAGGGAAGAAATGTTGGTATTTAACCCTGAATCTGGCGGTTTTAACACTTTTTATAGTGCTTTTTCCGGTAATTCCGCAAAGATTTGACTTTGCTGTTGTACCTTTGGCACTCGTTTTGCTGATACGTTCAGCGAGCAATCTGATTGTGACATCTAAAAAGAAATAATGAAAGGACTACTAACTTCCCTCATCACCGTACTGACTTTCACCGGGCTACAAGCCCAGTCACTACCTGCCGCCCCTAAATTAGTGGTAGGGCTGACGATTGACCAATTACGTACGGACTATCTGGAAGCTTTTTCGTCACTCTACGGTGAGAAAGGCTTCAAACGTCTTTGGAAAGAGGGAAGAGTGTTCCATAATGCCGAATATACCTTCTGCGGTATAGACCGCGCTTCTGCCATAGCGGCTATTTATAGCGGTACGACGCCTTCCATGAACGGAATTATTTCTCAACGCTGGATGGATGCCTCTACCCTTCGCCCCGTCAACAGCACAGACGACACGGCATTTATGGGGTATTACACCGACCAGACTGTCGCCCCCACCAAACTTCTGACTTCAACCATTGCCGACGAGCTGAAAATAGCGACACAAGGCAAAGGACTCGTATATGCCATTGCACCTGATTGCGATGCCGCACTTTTTGCAGCCGGACATGCCGGAAACGCTGCTTTTTGGCTCAATCCCAACACCGGAAAATGGAGTGGAACCACCTATTATGGAGAGTTTCCGTGGTGGGCAAGCCAATATAACGACCGTCAAGCGATCGATTTCCGTATTGCCGGTATGACATGGGAACCCATATTTCCCCGGGGCATGTACACTTTCCTGCCAGATTGGCGGGATATGCTCTTCAAATATAAATTCGATGATGACCGCAGTAATAAATACCGCCGCTTCATCGCCAGCCCTTTTGTGAATGATGAAGTGAATGCGCTTGCCGAAGAAGCATTGAACAAAAGCTCCATCGGCATGGATGACATTACTGACTTATTGGCACTCACTTATTATGCTGGAAACTATGCGCACAAATCCGTACAGGAATGTGCTATGGAAATACAAGACACCTACGTGCGTCTTGACCGCAGCATTGCCGACCTGCTCGAAGTTCTTGATAAGAAAGTAGGACTGCAAAATGTACTTATTTTCGTCACTTCCACCGGATATATAGACAGCGAATCGCCTGATTCGGGATTGTACAAAGTGCCCGGCGGAGAGTTTTACCTCAACCGTTGTGCGGCTCTATTGAATATGTACCTGATGGCTACGTATGGCGAAGGAAAGTATGTGGAAGCTCACCATAACCAGCAGATTTATCTGAATCATAAGTTATTGGAAAAGAAAGAACTGAATCTGGCAGAGATCCAACAAAAGTCAGCAGAATTCCTGATGCAGTTCAGCGGAGTGAACGAAGCCTATTCGGCTAACCGGCTATTGCTGGGTTCATGGACTCCGGAAATCTACAAAATACGTAACGGCTACCACCGCAAACGTTCGGGTGACCTCGTAATCGATGTCCTCCCCGGATGGACTATCGTCAACGAGAACGGCGGAGACAATAAAGTGGTACGTCATTCCTATATTCCCTCACCGCTGATTTTCATGGGACATTCCGTGAAACCGGCCATTATCCAGACACCTGTAACCATTGACCATATTGCGCCTACACTGGCACATTTTATGCGTATCCGGGCTCCCAACGCCTGTACTTCTGCTCCTATTACCGACCTGCGGTAAAAATTTACTCACAAAAACAGGGAGCAAAACATAAATAAATCAGCATTTTAATGTAACTTTGCGGAGATTATTCGTCACATAATCGATCGATTCACACAGATTTCTTTCTTGAATCTGTGTGCGGAATGAGAAAATCTATCCGGATGAATGTGGCCTGCAATAAGAAAAAGATAAATAATAAACTAAATAATATAACATGGGATTTAATGAATTTTTAAGCTCGGTTTTCGGAAACAAATCCACACGAGACATGAAAGAAATCAAGCCCTGGGTGGAAAAGATCAAAGCTGCTTACCCGGAGATTGAAAAACTAGACAACGACGCCCTCCGTGCCAAAACGGAAGAACTCAAAAAATATATCCATGAATCGGCTACTGCTGAACGTGCGAAGGTGGAAGAGTTGAAGGCAAGCATTGAAACTCTCGAACTGGAAGACCGCGAAGAAGTCTTCGTACAAATCGATAAGACAGAAAAAGAAATTCTGGAAAAATATGAAAAAGCACTGGACGAAGTACTGCCTGTTGCTTTTTCTATCGTAAAGGCTACTGCCAAACGTTTTACAGAAAATGAAGAAATCGTCGTAACGGCTACCGACTTCGACCGTCAACTGGCTGCTACAAAAGATTTCGTACGCATCGAAGGCGACAAGGCCATCTATCAGAATCACTGGGTAGCCGGTGGTAACGATACATTGTGGAACATGGTTCACTACGATGTACAGCTCTTTGGTGGTGTCGTTCTGCATAAAGGTAAGATTGCGGAAATGGCAACCGGTGAAGGTAAAACATTGGTAGCTACACTCCCGGTATTCCTCAACGCATTGACCGGAAACGGCGTACACGTGGTTACCGTGAATGATTACCTCGCCAAACGTGACTCCGAATGGATGGGTCCTCTTTATATGTTCCACGGTTTGAGCGTAGATTGTATCGACCGTCATCAGCCGAACTCCGACGCACGTCGTCAGGCATATCTGGCAGATATCACTTTTGGTACAAACAATGAATTCGGTTTCGACTACCTGCGTGACAACATGGCTATCAGCCCGAAAGACCTTGTACAACGTCAGCACAATTATGCCATCGTCGATGAGGTCGACTCGGTATTGATTGACGACGCACGTACTCCGTTGATTATCTCCGGTCCTGTACCCAAAGGCGATGACCAGTTGTTCGAGCAACTCCGTCCGTTAGTGGAACGTCTGGTAGAGGCACAAAAGGTACTGGCTACCAAATATCTTTCCGAAGCAAAAAAACTGATCGCATCCAACGATAAGAAAGAGGTGGAAGAAGGATTCCTCGCTTTATACCGCAGCCACAAGGCATTGCCGAAAAACAAGGCTTTGATTAAGTTCCTTAGTGAACAGGGTATCAAGGCAGGTATGCTCAAGACGGAAGAGATCTACATGGAACAGAACAACAAGCGTATGCATGAAGTGACTGATCCGCTGTACTTCGTAATTGACGAAAAACTGAATAGCGTAGACCTGACAGATAAGGGTGTAGACCTGATTACCGGTAACTCTGAAGACCCGACATTATTCGTGCTTCCGGACATCGCTGGACAACTTTCGGAATTGGAAAACCTGAATCTGACCAACGAACAACTGCTTGAAAAGAAAGATGAACTTCTGACAAACTATGCCATCAAATCGGAACGTGTACACACCATCAACCAGCTGTTGAAGGCTTACACCATGTTCGAGAAAGATGATGAATATGTAGTGATCGACGGACAGGTGAAGATCGTAGACGAGCAGACAGGCCGTATCATGGAAGGTCGCCGCTACTCTGACGGATTGCACCAGGCTATCGAAGCCAAGGAACGTGTGAAAGTGGAAGCTGCTACGCAGACCTTTGCAACAATTACTTTGCAAAACTACTTCCGTATGTATCACAAACTGTCCGGTATGACCGGTACTGCTGAAACGGAAGCAGGCGAACTTTGGGATATCTACAAATTGGACGTAGTCGTGATCCCGACCAACCGTCCGATTGCAAGAAAGGATATGAACGACCGCGTTTACAAGACGAAACGCGAAAAGTATAAAGCTGTTATCGAGGAAATCGAAAAATTGGTTCAAGCAGGACGTCCGGTATTGGTGGGTACTACTTCGGTAGAAATCTCCGAAATGTTGAGCAAGATGCTTACCATGCGTAAGATTGAGCACAAGGTATTGAACGCCAAACTGCACCAGAAAGAAGCGGACATCGTTGCTACCGCCGGTTTAAGCGGAACAGTAACCATTGCTACCAATATGGCTGGTCGTGGTACCGACATCAAGTTAAGTCCGGAAGTGAAGGCTGCGGGCGGTTTGGCAATTATCGGTACGGAACGTCACGAATCCCGTCGTGTAGACCGCCAGTTGCGTGGTCGTGCAGGACGTCAGGGTGACCCGGGTTCTTCTGTATTCTTCGTATCACTGGAAGACGATTTGATGCGTCTGTTCTCTTCCGACCGTATCGCCAGTGTAATGGACAAGCTCGGTTTCCAGGAAGGCGAAATGATCGAACACAAGATGATTTCCAACTCCATCGAACGTGCACAGAAGAAAGTGGAAGAAAACAACTTCGGTATTCGTAAACGTCTGTTGGAATATGACGACGTAATGAACAAGCAACGTACAGTGGTTTACACCAAACGTCGCCACGCTTTGATGGGTGAACGTATCGGTATGGACATCGTGAACATGATCTGGGACCGTTGTGCCAATGCTATCGAAAACAATGATTATGAAGGCTGCCAAATGGAACTGCTTCAGACATTAGCAATGGAAACTCCGTTCACTGAAGAAGAATTCCGTAACGAGAAAAAAGAAAAGTTGGCCGAAAAGACTTTCAACATTGCGATGGATAACTTCAAACGCAAAACTGAACGTCTGGCACAGATCGCTAACCCGGTTATCAAACAGGTATATGAAAACCAGGGACACATGTACGAAAACATCCTGATTCCTATTACAGACGGTAAACGGATGTATAATATCTCTTGTAACCTGAAAGCGGCTTACGAATCGGAATCTAAAGAAGTGGTGAAGTCGTTCGAGAAATCAATCTTGCTCCACGTAATCGACGAAGCATGGAAAGAAAACTTGCGCGAACTGGACGAACTGAAACATTCCGTACAGAATGCAAGCTACGAGCAGAAAGACCCGCTATTGATTTATAAACTGGAATCTGTGACTTTGTTTGACGCTATGGTGAACAAGATCAATAACCAGACTATATCTATTTTGATGCGTGGACAAATTCCTGTACAGGAAGCTCCGGATGAATCAGCTGCACGCCGTGTAGAAGTGCGTCAGGCTGCTCCTGAACAACGCCAGGATATGAGCAAGTATCGCGAAAACAAAGAAAATTTGAGTGATCCGAACCAGCAGGCTGCTGCAAGTCAGGATACTCGTGAACAGCAGAAACGTGAACCGATTCGTGCAGAGAAGACAGTAGGTCGTAACGATCCTTGTCCATGCGGAAGCGGGAAAAAGTATAAAAACTGCCACGGAAAGAACCTTTGATTAATTAATAATTAAAAATTAAAGGTTGGAAATTGTAGGGTAATGTGCTTTATGGCATAGTCTCTCTATATTCAACTTATAAAAGAAAGTCTCAAACGGTTAAAAACTGTTTGAGACTTTCTTTTATTCTTCCAAAGTTGTACTTTTGTTCAAATTACTAAATAGAACAAAACTATGGCAAAATCTTATTCACTGGTTTTCATCGTTTTATTCCTGCTGACTCTGGGTAGCTGTCAGAGTCTGGAACAGATCCCCATTGATTATCTGCAACCTGCCGACTTGAGCTTTCCTCCGCAACTCCGAAAAGTAGCTATTGTGAATAACACCAGCGACGCCCCGGATAATAAACTGATAACAGAGACTGAAAAAATTAAAGAAGGTACACCATTGATAAGTCGTGCAACAGCTTATGCCAATGGAGATCCTAAGACAGCCACTGAATCATTGGCAGAAGAAATAGCACAGCAGAACTACTTCGATGAGGTGGTTATCTGTGATTCTGCCTTACGCGCCAATGATAAACTGGCCCGCGAAAGTACATTGAGCCAGGAGGAAGTGCGTCAACTGGCTTCTAACTTGGGAGTGGACTTTATTATTGCGCTGGAAAACCTGCAACTCAAAGCAACAAAGACTGTCCGCTATCTGGATGAGTTCAACTGCTTTCAAGGAGCAGTAGACGTGAAAGTTTATCCCACGGTGAAAGTTTATCTTCCCGAACGCAGCAGACCGATGACTACGCTCCATCCTAATGATAGCATTTTTTGGGAAGAGTTTGGAGGTACAGCCATAGAAGCCGCCACTCGCATGATTCCCGACAAGCAGATGCTGGAAGAAGCGGCAGCATTCGCAGGAACGGTTCCGGTGAAAAATATTGTCCCTATTTGGAAAAAAGGAACACGGTATCTTTATACTGGTGGTTCGGTTCCTATGCGTGACGCTGCCATTTATGTACGCGAAAATTCATGGGACGACGCATACGAACTTTGGCGTCAGGCTTTCGAAGGTACCAAGAACCAAAAGAAAAAAATGCGGGCAGCTCTCAACATTGCTGTTTACTACGAAATGAAAGATAGTTTGGCTAAAGCAGAAGAATGGGCAGAAAAGGCCCAACAACTAGCTAAAAAAATAGATAAAAAGAACATCACAGATAGCCCTCAAGCTACCATTGATGATGTGCCGAATTATTATCTTACTACTTTGTATTTAGCTGAACTAAAGGAGAGAAATGCTCAATTACCCAAGTTAAAATTGCAAATGAGCCGATTTAATGATGATTTTTAAGGAAATTGTGTATCAAATCTTATTTTTTTTATACCTTTGAACTTATAAAAAGAAGGAACCCATGAAATTGAGCCAACAATCATTATCTATTATCGAATCGGCTATCCAAAAGGCAGTCGCTAAATATGTATGTAGCTGTGAACAAACAGTCGTAACCGATATCCATCTCCAACCGGATCAGGCATCGGGACAACTTAATATTTACAACGATGATGATGAAGAACTGGCAAACATCATGATTGAAGAATGGGCTACGTATGAAGGGGATGATTTCCTTGAAAACGTGGAACCTTCTCTTCGCAACATTCTTTGTAGAATGAAGGATGCCGGAGATTTCGACAAAGTGACTATTCTGAAACCTTATTCTTTCGTTTTGGTAGATGAAGAGAAAGAAACTGTAGCAGAATTGCTGTTGATTGACGACGATACCATACTGGTGAATGATGAATTGCTGAAAGGGTTGGATAAGGAGTTGGACGACTTCTTAAAGGATTTGTTGGAAAAATAAAGAAGAATTGTTGGAGAAATAAGATATCGTTCTTTTTGAATAGAGATCGTTCAAGATCCACATATAAAAAGATAATCGGAAGCAATCAGGATATGTCCTTTATTGCTTCCGATTATTTTATATATATTCCCTATTGATTATTTGTTGTATTTGATTGAGATATTAGCAAGTCTAAGCGGCATGAAGCTGGATACCCCTGCCGGGAGTCTGACCGGTCGCAATCTGATGCAAATATTATCACGGTTCAATAAGGCATCCGGCAACTTAAAGTCATAGACTTTATAACCAGGAATGTTCTTCTCCGTCTGTCCACCTGCAGCCGTTCTATCAAACTGTCCCAGAATGGTAAACTCTGAATTATCTACTTTAATCCATTCACCATTCATCGAATAAGCATATTCAACCACTGCAACAGGGCCACCTCCCCAACTTGCATTCATTTCAACCTGAAGAGACAAGGATGTAGAAATACCTACTGTCGATATTTTGTCTACGTAGAAATATGAACTTGTAGACCACGGTTTACTATTAAAAGCACCGCCTCGCATACGACCATAGTATCCATCGGTCGTGTTAAGGTTAACATCTCCTCTGAAATCATCCTGGAATCCCAGAATGTAGTCTGCATAGGTTTGCTGGAAATATTTATTTCCGTCTTTGCTAAGAAGAGCATTCGCCTGCGATGCCTCGCCACCCGTAGGATGGTAATCCGTAAAAGTAGAAGAGCCTATTTCTTTCCAATCGGGTACATTACAATCCCATTCTACAAGCACATCAGTGATCTCGTTTATATCACTGATGTTAATATCTTCTCTGTTAAGCGGAAGAATACATAACCGGCTTTCAGAGATGTCGAAATTTGTAAGTTTCACTTTCGCCACCATTCCTGTTATGCTTCCCGAACCTTTAGGAAGTGTTTCGTGAGCATAAGGAGCTTCAAACGCAGTAAGCATATATGTATTAGAACCGTTTTTATCTCTTATACAGGTCGGATAGTATCTGTAATATGCAGGGAACTTTTCTACCCAATAGTTTTTATTAATCTTACGATCGGCAGCTCCCGGGTCAGTAGTCTTGAAATTAGTGAATGCACCTACCGGAGATGCAATCTCGACATCTTTCAGGGTCACAAGACTAAATACCATATTATCCGTAAGTTCAGCAATCGTTCTTTCAGGAATTGTGAAGGTAGAAAGTTCCGAGCTGATTACGTGGGCAGCAGTGATACCGCTAATCAGTCTATAAGTAAAGCTACCCTCTGATTCTTCTCTTATCATTCCATCTTTCAGACACAATGACACTTTGGCAAATTGTGCAAACGTAATTAAAGATTCGGACTCAAACACAACTGTCTCTCCTGCCTCATTCTGAATGACATAGCGATTGCTCGGGAAGTTCTTCGAAGTGCCATTGGCTACGATGGTTCCTTCAACATATACATTGTTAGTAATTCCACCGACAGCATAACCATGTACGGTTGGATAACTGACAAGTTCCGCATTCGCATATTCAGAATATGCTTGCGAGAGATTAATGGTAGCCGTGACCTTACGCTGGTACTGATCGTCATAACTCAACACAATACTTCCTGTACGGGGTGATTGCGAATTTGTTTCCGTATTAAAATAAAGCTTTCCATCACTTATCCTATACTCCTGCACCCAGTTCACCGTTGGCGTAATAACGATATCCGTTTCGGGCACATTGGTAGAGATTTCCATTTCATATTCACCTCCTTTAGTAAACAGCTCCATCTTATCACTGGCAGGAACAATAAATGGATAACGGGATAATTGTTTTATCTTGATTACATCCGCAGTCTTACCATCTTTCGTAAACACACGAATATCACAGAAACGTTCGGAATCACTGATATTCTCATCATAAGTCACAGTGAAATAAGTTCTTGATGACTGGGCTCCACGTATATCCGTAGAGAACCAGGTTGATTCTACAAAATCAATTCGCCACTCGGTATTGGACTTCACCTCCACCTGAACCGGATCACCTTCCGCCTGAAGAATAATCTCATTATTTGTTATTTCCAATATACCGGCTTCATGTTCGTCAGAGCATGACGGAAACATTATGATTGCCATCACAGCCAGAAAAGCTGTCCAGACTATTGAATCTTTAATTTTCATGTTCATCAATTATTAGATTTAATCTCACCTGTTTTATATAGTATCTCATAAGCTTCATTCCGATCATTTAATACAAAGATCTGAAACTTCTCTCCACCCGGATAAACACGCGTAACAACATGTCCGGCAGGCTTTATCTTCAAGCCGTCTTCACCCAGTCTGCTCCTGTTACTGTCTACCATACCGGCAGCAAAAACCGACCGTTCACCAGGATAAAGAGTTTGAGACAGCATCCGGCTCAACGTTGCCGGTTGAGGGTGATAGTAATCCCATACGGGAATTACATAGACTTGTGGTTTCACTTGGGAAATGTAGGTATCGCACATAGCATCAGAATAAGCGTGATGATTGGCAACAACCACATCCGTCTCACCGAGCAATCTGGCTACCGGCGTTTCTATATCAAACCATTCCGGTGCTTTTTCTACGCCTAGAATATCTCCTGCGGAGAAATAATCAAAATTACCGTATGTGATACGAATTCCACAACTGCAACGGTTTTCGTTCAACTGTTCACTTGAAGAGGCTGTAGAAGGCACAAGCTCTTTGGCTGTTGTTCCGCTACCTGTCCAAATTTTACCATTACCCACGATATTACGTACTTCGAATGTAGGATAAGAGCCCGGATCTTTCAAGAGTTTGATCTGACTATTGCTTCCTATTACAAATCCCTCATTCTTTTTACCTTCCCTGTCACGAGCGGCAACATATAATTTATAGTTTGAGATATGAGCACCAGAGACTTTAGCTGCTGTCGGATAATCATAAGTAGGATAACCACGATCTATCAAAGTGGAAATATTGAGAAGATTACCAACATGAGTGATTCCGGTAAGTTTGTAATCCAGTCCTACTTTTTCGATTGCCAGTTTTCCATTCTGTCCGATATGGTCCGTATCAAAGTGAGTGAGCAAGGCATAATCAAGTGCTCCGTTATTTTTTAATGGCAATGAGAAATGTTTTATATATTGAGCAATCCATTCGGCAGGCCGCTTAGAATCATTAGGCACTGCTTTCATAATTTCCTGTGTGCCTGAATGTACTCCTAAATCTCCTGCATCCAATAACATGGTAGTCCCATCCGGAAAAATAAGATAGGCTGCATTACCTCTTCCGGTACTAATCTGATGAATATCCAAATAACCTGCCTGCCACTCCGGAAGGTATTCATACACTTTATCTACTGCATCATCAGGAAAAGGCTTTTCTTGTTGGCAACTTGCGAATGTAGGCAGCAACATGATGGCTCCTAAAAAAAATATCTTGCTATTCATTATATTATTCTTTAATAGTTGATTAATCGATTTGTTTCACACTATAGATACCGGCTTCTTCTTTAGTCATTTCATTGCCGCCTCCGTATCCCGGATTTTGCTTCAAGACATTGCTGACAGAAATTGACTTTTCCGGAATAGGAAAAAGCTCATAATGATCGTCGTTAGTAGGTTTATGATCCCACCAAGAACCTGTTGTATACAACCCCCAACGACGAAGATCGGTACGACGACGCTGTTCACCCAGAAACTCGACCATCCACTCATCAAGAATCCGGTACTTGTCGATATTCGTTTCGGTCACCGGATCAGGATCGGCTTTATTCTCGAAATTGCGTTTACGCACTTCATTGAAAAGATTGGCTGCTTCTTTTTTATAGCCGCTTCTATATTTACATTCAGCAAGCATATAATAGATTTCAGCAAAACGAATAACCGGATAATCCGGATTAAAAGCAATGGTTTTGTCGATATTGTCGGGAACCGGTAGTTTGCACAAACGTATTCCGGAATTCTCTTCCCCGGTACTTATATTGGAGGGAAGCTCATTCACTGAAGAATATTCTCCATCTTTCACTTTCTTGAATTGTGCCACCTGATCGACAAATTCAAGAACCTCACCCGGATATTCGTACAGTCCCGTACACTTCACCTCTGTACCACTTCTTGATGTACGCTGTAATTTTCCATAAAGGAACATTCCTTCGTATTTTCCATTCCCTTTATACAAGTACAATTTTTTACGAAGATCTTTATTGTTGAATTTGGCAAAAGGTCGCCCAAGCTTATCCGTATAGGGATCCCCATTGGGTTTAAGAGACGGCTGAAGATGCATACCATTAGTAGAAGAATAGCCGCTTAGATCAAAATAGTTCTTTGCATTATAATGATTATAGCGTTCGAACTGCCATTGAAACAAAGTGCCTTTTGCATATTGCGACTGAACAGACCACATTACTTCCTTAGATTTATTATTGTCGAAAGTGAAAGGACCGAACCAGTCTTCCTCCAATTCGTAATAACCGTATTTGCCATCTAATAGATCCTGGCAGACCTGCGCACATTCAGCAAAACGGTTCTCTCCCATGTAGACTTCCGCATTAAAATATAATTGAGCAAGAAGGGCGGCGGCAGTTCCTTGACGTAAATAGCCTTCTTCCAGCATATCTGCTCTTTTTTTCTCTAATTTGGGAATAGCGGCAAGCAACAGTTCTTCCACATAATTAAAGGTTTCGCGTGCAGTGGAACGTGGAACTTCCTCGGTAGTAGAGCGCCGGTAAATAGGCATACCCCCATAGAAATCAAGTCCCCGCAGATAAAAATAGGCAACCAATGTCTGAAGTTGCATCTGATGATCTGCTTTCAATTCTTCCGTCATGCCCAGTGATACATAATCCACACCGGATAAGTCTTCCTTACAAGCTAAAGCCATTGCCACTCCCATGCCTACCCCACGCCAGGTTTCTTCGTTGTTGGGGTGAAGAGGTGTCCAGTCGTGATGCTGCAGTTGGGAATATCTGACATCATTGTAATGTATTCCTTTTTGTGTGACACACATCTCATCTGTTGTACATTCTTGAAGAATGGCACGGTCGAATCCGTGAAACCAACGCCAATGTGTGAAAGAGCGTACCAAGAAAGAATAAACAGTTTCCTTAGACGTGAAATAAGTGTCCGGAGTGACTTCGGAATACCACTTCTCATCCAGATTTGTACAACCGGATGACACCAGAAGGGTGAGGAAGGAGATAATGATTAAAATATTTCGTCTCATATCATTTTATTAGTTTATAGGTACTTTAATATTAGAATTGGATTTTCATACCAACGGTATATCTACGAGTTTCAGGATAAATATTATTAAACCATTCATAACCAGGGTCCAGTCCGTTGACATTCACTTCCGGATTAAGTCCTGAATATTTCGTGAAACATGCCACATTCCGGACGGTCAGGTAAAGATCAATCTTATCTATATATTTCTGCCACTTTTTCATGTTAAGAGAATATCCCAGACTAATGGCGTCTATCTTTAAGAAAGTGCCGTCCTCAAGCCAGTAATCGCAAAGCTGCTTTACTTCTTTGATGTGCCGGTTGTCAATGTACGCATTGCGAAGAACGTTCTGGCCTGCTACTTCAGAAAGTCCATAGTACATATTTATGGTATTAAACACGTCGAAATCGATCCAGCTACGCAGGTTGATACCTAAAGAGAGGTTCTTGTAAGTGAAGGTATGATCCCATGATACCATCAATGCAGGAATAGCATTACCGATGTACCGCTTGTCATCATAGGTGGTCTTCTTATCGCTAAGAATCACATTGTCGTTCTTATCATACAGAAGCCATCTTCCATTATCCGTGATACCGGCATATTTCCAGATATAATAGCTTCCGATCTTTGTTCCTGCTTCAATTCTTCCGGCTGATCCGTTCGTTCCCGGTGACGGGAATCCTACACGATCCTGGTAAGTATTATTCCCCCACAAAGAGGTAATTTTGGAAGAAGAATGGGATAGACGCATGGTAGTTGTCCAGTTAAAGTCTTTCGTTTTAACAGGCACTCCGCCAATCTCAAACTCCCATCCGGTATTCTCAAGATTACCATAATTCATGGTCGTTTTCTCGTAAACGGCGGGAGGATTGGGTACACTGATATTGTATAACATTCCGGAAACTCTTCTTTTATATATATCGAACTTTCCAAAAAGCCGGTTATTCAGAAACGCATAATCCAAACCGATGTTAAGCTCTGCTTTCTTTTCCCAATGCAAGTCATTATTGACATTACGAGCCGGTCCATAAGAAGTGATCCATGTACCGTTATAAGGCCACATTGAATTGGAGGAGTACATGGCTGTGGATGCTCCTGCAGAGAAATTGTTATTTCCCGTCACACCATAACCGACACGTACTTTGAGGTCATCAAGAAAACTGACATCATGCAGAAAGGCTTCATTGGATATACGCCATCCACCTGATACAGCCCAGAATGTTCCCCAGCGATGATTCTTTCCAAATTTGGAAGATCCCTCATGACGAACACTTCCGGTAACCATATAGCGATCTTTATAGCTATAATTCGCCCGACCAAAGAAGGAGATAAGACGTTCACGAGGATATTTGTGAGAAGACATAGCTGCTTTTCCATCAGAAAGCCAGCTGCCTGTTCCCATATCCCAAGCTCCTACTCCATCCACAGGGAAATCGAAGTTAGACATATCAAAGTTTTCAGAAATGTTTTCCCAATAGCTATATCCGGCCACCGCACTAACCGTATGGTCATCTGCAAAAACACGCATGAAATTAATGGTAGGTTCAAAAGAAACATTTACTGTTTTACTATATCCGTGAAATCCCTTTCCTTTATAACTTCCATTCAAAGATGTTCTGTGTAATGCGGATACATAATGCGTCTGCTGATACTGGCAATCTTCCCATCCGAGAGTGGCTTGTGCCGAAAATCCGGCAGGCAGATTGAGCTTTACCGTAGCATCCGCCTTGAGCCATTTATCAACATTATCCGTCTGCTTGAGCATAACTTCCGCTAATGGATTGTAATATTCACTACCACCAACCAATACATTATAGCCTGTTTCACTAGTACTATCATAAACATGTTCCGTTGGATTCATCTTCAATGCCATGTCGAAACAGGAACTACTGCTCCGCTGATCCCGATGTGCTTCACGATATTCTGTATGTAAGCCTATTTCCAGCAAGTCATTGAGAAGATTAAAGTTTGCATTGATACGCCCCGAATAATCTTTACGATTATCGCCTATCGCAATACCTTTCTGATCCTGTGCCATAATAGTGGCATATATTCTGGCTGTATGTCCCCCTCCCGAAAGGGTGACAACATGGCGCTGGGAAAGTGCTCCCTCATTTAAAAGTTCACCGTACCAATCGGTAGACGCTCCCAAATCTGTTCCTACACCGAACCTCACGAAAGCATCGCGATCCAGGACCTGTGGTCTTCTGGAAACTTGTTCGGTGGACAGCTCGCCTGTATATGATAATGTGATAGGACCTTCTTTCGCTTTCTTGGTAGTCACGAGAATGACACCACCAGCTGCCCTTGTTCCGTAAATAGCACCTGCAGAGGCATCCTTCAAAACATCAATGGATTGAATATCTTCCTGACTGATAGAACGCAAATCACCACCAGGAATTCCGTCTATCACAATCAAAGGGGAAGAAGAAGCATTGATGGAAGCTACCCCACGAAGCTGGAAACTAGCAGAGGCATTCGGACTGGAAGTTTCGGAAACATTCATACCGGAGATTTTTCCTTTCAGAGCAGTCGCAATGGTAGAGCCTCCCAATCCAGTCACTAAATCTTTTGAAGATATGGAAGTAATGGAGCTGGTCACAGCACGTTTCTCCATTGTTCCATAACCGATAACGACTACTTCATCCAGCAACTGATGATCTTCTTTTAATACCAAAGACAAGCTTGTCCGATTTCCCACCTTTACTTCAA
This sequence comes from Bacteroides sp. OF03-11BH, assembly GCF_003604005.1. Taxonomy (NCBI): domain Bacteria; kingdom Pseudomonadati; phylum Bacteroidota; class Bacteroidia; order Bacteroidales; family Bacteroidaceae; genus Bacteroides; species Bacteroides sp. OF03-11BH. Next base: position 54,731 of record NZ_QTMW01000021.1, read on the forward strand.
GAGACTGAAAACCGATATATGAAATCAGTAATACAGCATTTGACGCAACTGACAGGTTAAATTTTCCATCCAAATCAGAAACTGTACCTTTCCCGACCACTCCTTTCTCCTGAATACTGGCACCAATCACCGGATCTCCATTCGTATCTACAATCACTCCTTGTATCTTTTTCGAAGTTGCTTCCGTTTGCTCTTGTTTTACCGGTACGGGAACCAGAACGATATACCCTTTTTCTATCTTGTAAGTAAACCCCGTTCCCGCGAGCAACTTATCCAAAACAATAGAGAGTTTTTGTTTCTTAAAATCAACACTCAATGTCCGATTCACATCTATTTTAGTCCGACTATAAGTAATGCTTAATTGAGTCTGACTTTCAATAGCATCAAAAGCTTTCAACAAAGTTATGTTTTTTCCGGCAATAGTAATCAACTGATTCTGCCCATAGATAGTACCCAAAGGGACTATAAAGAATAAGGTTAACAATAAAATACGCAAATTACTGGTATGTTTTATAGTAAAATAAGAATTAAAATTCATACTTTTGTATATTAAATGAATACTACATTTAAGGTTCACTATTTCCTAAAATTTTAAATGATAACGGTATTTATTTCGGGTTGGACAAAAGGATCAGTTTTGTCCAACCTTTTTATGGATGGGTACCTCCTTTCTTACTCTTATTCGCCGGTGAAGCAGCTGTCAGTATCACAACCTTATTGTCTGTGACCTTGCTTTCCATACCTCCGACGGTCATTGTTACAATATGAATTGCTGCTTGAAGAGGTTCGCCCTTTCTAAGCTTAATGGTATATAAATCATTTGTGTATAAATGCGGTTCTGCCTTTATTTCTACATTATAATGTCGTCCCAATGTGTTCAGAATATCCTCCAGATGGCAATCGACAAAATTCAATTCACCACGTGTCCAACCGGAAGCCATCATCACATCTATTTTTCGTTTTTCATAATTCTTAGTCAGGTGATTGTATTCAAGTTGTTCACCGGGAGTAAGAATAAAACAGCTGTCTGGTGCCAGCAGGTTATTGATTTGCACTTTTCCATTTTCAAGAGTTGTAGTCGTTTTCCTGTCTTCCGAATATGCCTGTATATTAAACTTCGTACCTAAAGCACGAACTGATAACAAAGATGTCTTGACAATAAACGGATGTTTCTTATCCTTATGGACATCAAAATTCGCCTCTCCGGAAAGATAAACAGTACGTGTATCGCCTCGAAAGCTTTTCGGGTAAATGATACTGCTCTCTGAATTGACCTGTACCTTTGTCCCATCCGGCAAAATCAATTCTCCCCGTTCACCCATGGGAACAATATATTCTACCAATTTGCAAGAATCAGTATAATCATTTATATAATACCACGACAATAGCACTGAAAATAAGGGGATTAATATCATAGAAGCAACGCGAAGAAGCGGTTTGATTTCCCAACGCGGTTTTATTCTCGGATTTGCAAGTCCCGCTTTACGCCGAACCTCATACCATGAACGCCGGGTGGCCTCATCAGGTTCAGCGATGATATTCGTCCACTCTTCCTGTATAGCTTCTTCTTTATCTTCTGCATCAACAGGAGAAACCAGCCAACACCAAAACTTCATCTGCAAAGAGTTTTGCAGGGGATGGCGAACAAAAAAATGTATTAGTTCTGATATGCTTTTCTTTTTCATTATTCTATTCGTTTATTAATAAGATGCACGAGATAGAATACACGCACAGTCTAAAAGCTATTTTTTTCTACTTTTTTGAAAAAGGAGAATAAAAGAAGAGTTTTGTGGTCTTATTTAGAAAAGATAAAAGTGTTTCAGCATCTTGCGGATATCAGCCAATGCTTGTGTGAGATGGTTTTCTACAGTCCGTTTGTTTATTGCAAGCAGTTGCGCTATCTCATCATTGTTTTTGCCTTCTTTACGGCTCATCTCATAAATTCTTTTTCGTTGAGCGGGCATTTGCTCTACCGTATGCTGTATCAACAGCAGTAATTCTTCGGCAAACATATTTTCCTCAATGTTTTCCGCATCCTCATTCTGCTGACGGGAAAGATTCTCCTGTTGCTTTTCTCCATATTCATTCACCAAAAGTATATGTCGTAAATGCTGGTACACAGCATTCCGGGAAGTCCGATAAAGGTAGGCATTCAGATTTTCAATTTTTGCCATCTCCTCACGCTTCTGCCATAGTTTAAGGAGAATATCTTGTGCAAAGTCCTCTGCTGTTATATCATCCTGAAGTAAACCGGATATAAAACGTTTCACTCTCGGGAAATAACGCATAAACAAAACCTCAAAAGCTTTCTCATCTCCTCGTGACAAAGCTCTCAACAGTATTTGCTCTTCTGTAAATTCCATTTGCAACTATTGTGTTTAAGTATTAGTTGCAGCAAATATAAGAAATTTCCTATTAGCAATGAAATTAGAAACTCTTTATGAAAGGGGGCTAAGACAAATATAGCCGGGTAATGTTTCATACCCGGCTATATATTACGTGCATATTACTTATATATCACTTACTTTTATTTAGTTCTTCAATGTCTGTGCCTTACTCTTCTCTGCCCAGGCTTTCTCCATCCCATAGAAGTTTATTTCCTGTCCTGCAGGCTTCCCGTCCAGCTCCGCCTGTTTCTGCTCAAAGAAGGCTTTCCAACGCTGATAATACAAGTCTTTCAAGAGTCCGCTCCATTCCCGATGCGAATAATCATGTAGTCCGCCTTGATTGGCAGCAATGCTATCTCCCCAGACTGTGATTAATGCGGAAGCATTCCATTCGTACAATCGCTTTTCTTCTTCTGTAGTTCCCAAAGAACGAGCTGCATTCAACCAAGAGGAAACGGAAAATTCTTTCCGGGTAGATAACAAATGATCCTGTGCCAATATCAAGTCCAGGAATTGCTGTGTTTGTCTGCGGAAATTCTCTTTGTCCTTTCGGTCATAGCTATGTGATATTTCTTCAAGTAACACATTTCCTTTATCGGCATTACTCTGACGTACGATGTCTACCAAGTCATATTCAAAATTATTGTTTCCTTTATACTGGTCGGCAACGGAAGTAAATAGCAGGGCTGCCTTTGCTGTAGAATCCGGAGCATAAAATAGTTTGGAATATCCCCAAGTGGAAGTTCTATCCAGATGGAAACCCGGACGGGCACATAACAAAGACTCAATGGTTCCTTCACCCTGATAATCTTTCGGAGCATTGTAAACGGTGTGTCCCAATGCACGCCAAGCCTCCATTATTTCCGGTGAAACTTCTCTGCCATAACGAGCTTTCAAGTAAGTCTGCAACCATTCATCGGAAGAAAAGCGTTCTTCACGCCAAGGAAGTTCGTAAAGTAGTTCGAACATCACCGGATTATTCTCTATGCCCTCCGGGGTTGCTCCTACTCCATGCAACGTTTTCCCGTTAGTGTGTGCACAAGCATCATAATAACCGTTCACCAACTGATTCATCCGGCCGTGCAAACCGACATTACCTCCAAAATTCAACAACATACAATAAAGCCAGTCGTGTTTGCCAAAGCCCTTTTCCCGATACCACATGGAATCCGGATCTCCCCATTGGGGACGTTTCTCACTATATAAATCTAAAACGAGCAAATCTCCCTGATTAAGAGAAGCAATCATTTCTTCCCGAGGGTTCGCCTGCCAGGCCTGAATGATCCAAACAGCCTTCGGATTGGCTTTCTTCATGGCTGCCATAATGGAAGCACCCGTTTTCGCCAAGTCGACTCCTTCCGTGTTGCCTCCCTCATGGAATGGATCCATGCTGTAATAGTTGGCTTTTCCATAGAGTTTCTCCAATTCCTCATAATACATAGCGGCAAAAGAATCGAAGTGTTCATCTTCCGTAGAAAGGAAAGCCGGACGGGGGAAGCCACACCATTTACCGGGATCAGCAATCTGATAACCTAGCTTTTCACCAATGTTACGGGGAACCATTCCAGCATATCCGGGGAATACTGGTTCAATACCCAACTCCCGCATACGGGCTACGATCTTCTTCTGAAGCGCTTCTTGTTGCTGATACCAGCTATCGGGATTCGGTCCACCCCAACCCTCGAGATTATTCATTTGCCACCAAGCCATAAAGGCCGGGCCGGAAATAAATTCATTGACTTCTTCTGTTGTGTATCCCAAACGTTTCAGCAAATTGTACCAGACCACCTCCATTCCGGTGATGCTCAAAGGCATATTGATGCCATGCATTGCCATCCAGTCTATTTCTTTTTCCCAACGCTCCCAATCCCAGAAAGCCATGGAATAAGAATAAGTGCAATAGTTCAGATAATATCTGTCCTGCATGGATGTTTCCTTACGTATCTTTTCTTGTGGAAGCGGTAGTATTTCCGGTAACTTCTGCGAAAGATTATTCCAGGAAAGATGAATACCGGCTACATATTTCAGATACCAGTTCAACCCCGTAGCCAGAGACAAATCAGAGTTTCCGGTTATCAGCACTTTACCGTCTTCAGAAGATATTTCAAAATAATCTTTTAACGGATTGTTTTCATCAGCAATCATCCGAAAAAGAATTCGATCTTTCGAAGTACCCTCTGTCACACGATCTGCCAATGTATTGACAGGAGACTGTTCGGTTTGGCAGCTACACATCCATGTAGCCCCCAATAATAGAATGAATAAAAGACGTGTATACATAGTTTTATTTACAGTTTGTCAAATATAATAATTAAGAGTCGTATTTTATCTATTTACTACGTTTTATTCAATGAAATAAGAAGAATTGTGGGCGACAAGATATAAAATTCTATAATAAACTGATTTACTATATTTTATAAAGTATATAAAAGAGTAGTTTTGTAATTTAGCGCCATTTTAGTACCACTATTTAGCCATCATAAATAAATCAAGAGATGACGCAAATGACATTGAACAATTAACTTCTTTGGCTGCATAATCCACATTCGTTTACCGTCCTCAAATCAGTCAACACCTTCCGGAGATAATCAGACGGTTAATTTACAGTCCCAACAAATAGCTATTCGCTGATTTTATATTTATATTGCGTAGTTTTTCTACAATAATCGAGCTTATAGTTTGCCATGTGAGATTTTATTTATACCTTTGCACCATGCAATAGATAAAATCAACGATTATGATAGCAGAGATCAGCATTGAGAATTTTTTCTCCATTAAATCGGTTCAGAAAATCAGTTTTGAGCCATCGGCAGATACTTTTATGTCTGATGAGTATTCGTATGAAGTTAAGGACGGTGTAAGATTGCTGAAAGTGGGCATCATCTATGGTGCCAACGCTTCCGGTAAAACGAATATATTAAATGCTATTGAATTTTTCAAGATGCTGGTTTTGAGAATGCCTAAAGACAGGACTGAGAAAACTGGGGTTGTCCCTTTCTTGTTGGATGACACTTCAAGAAACGAAAAGACAAAGATGTCAATGATATTCTATATCAATCAGTCGAAGTACATCCTCAGTTTTGAATTGGATGCAAAGCATATCTATTCCGAGACATTGATTGTTTATGATTCCATTCGCCCGACCAAGCTGTATAACCGAAATTATGATACCACGACAGATTCCTCGACTATTGACTTTGGCGTAAATCTGAAAATGACAAAGAAAAGCCAGGATGTAATTTCCGGAAACACTATCAATAATTGTAGTGTGCTTGCCGCGTTTGGCAAAAGCAATGTGGAACGTACCAGGCTAAATGATGTGTATGATTATTTTGCCAAGCAAGTAAAAGATGTACTGGCTCCCGGTATGTTGCTTTCGGGATATGTCAAATCACGATTGGATAAAGACGAGGCAGGAGATTTGAAGAAATTCATTTTAAATTTCTTGAAAGCGTCCGATTTCAATATAGAAGATGTGGTATTACATGAAGAGGAAGAGCTGATTACACCTGAATTGGAACAACTGATCCAGAATGCCCCTATTGATAAAGATGCAAAGGCTGAAATGCTTAGAAAGGGAAAAATTACAAATACGGAACTGACCTTCAAGCATAAGGCAGGCGATAAAGTATATGATTTGTCGGAAGAATACGAGTCCAATGGTACCATGAGGTTCTTGGGAATGGCGGTGATACTGAATTTCCTGTTAAAGACCAATCGGTTTGTACCCATTGATGAAGTGGAGACAAGTATTCATTATGAACTGTTGGCTTATTTCTTAAAAGTCTTTCTGGCAAACAGTAATGGAACATCCCAAATGCTCCTGACCACACACGACATCAATCTTCTCAACGAGGATTTTATTCGCCGTGATACAATATGGTTTACCGATAAAGACGAACTTGGCGAAACTAAAATAGTACGTCTGTCTTCTTTGGGACTGCATAAGAATCTTTCCCCATATAATGCTTACAAGCAGGGAAAATTGGTAAAGTTGCCGTTCTTGGGTAGTCAGTATATCAACCTGAATGACTAATGATATGGGACGGACAGTAACAAAAAGTATCGCCATCATAGGCGAGGGAGAAACAGAATGGTTTTATTTCGATTCTCTGAGGATTGCGTGTCGCTATCCCTTTAAGGTCGCTCCGGATTTTCCGCAGCACAGCGACATCAATCATATACTGAAACTGGTGGAATCTTACTTGAACAAGCAATATGATTATATTGTATGTCTGTTTGATATGGACAGGCTGTATCAATATCCTTCCGAAATGCAACTGTACCAACGAGCAAAGAAAGAGTATAGCAAGAAGAAATATGCCGGAAAGGTGATGTTTGTAGAAACGAATCCTTGCACGGAGTTTTGGTTCCTGCTCCACTTCTTGCCTAATGTGGTTTGTCGGCGATACGATAGTTACGACCAATTGCTTCCTGAATTGCAGAAATATATGCCGGGGTATGAAAAGACAAAACGATATTTCATACGCACCAACCTCTATAAATACCTAACAGAGAATGGTGATTTGGAACGAGCTATATCAAACTCAGAAAAGTTATGCCAACTCTGCAAGGAATCGCCAGAGGATTTGAAGGCATATTCGGAGGTACATAAGGTGATAAGATTGCTCAATGAAATAGGGTTATAGATTTAACATTTACAAAAGCAAGTAGCGCATGAAAATACAATCTGTTCATATTAGGAATTACCGAAAATTGAAAAATTGTCATATAGATTTTGACGAGAAGAAAACAGTTTTAGTTGGTGCAAATAATAGTGGCAAGACTTCCGCTATTAGTGCTATTGTTTGGTTTCTAAAAAACACAGATAGATTCACTTTAAAAGAGTTTACCGCAACAAATTGGGCAGCAATTAATGAGATTGGCGAGAAATGGCTCGAACATGATTCTGTAGATGAAGCATTATTGGATTCTCATCAATGGGATAACATTGTGCCATCAATGGATGTTTGGATAAATGTCGAAGATGGAGAACAATATCGAGTAAATCACTTGATACCATCACTTAGTTCTTGGGATGGTAAAAAGGTTGGTGTCCGTGGACAATATGAACCCAAAGATGTAAAAAAGCTCTACACTGTTTACAAGGATGCCAAAATAAAGGCAAAAACTTTAGAGGGTACTGAAGAATGGGAGAAAGCTGGCTCTCCAGATTTATATCCAAAAAATTTATGCGATTTTTTAGGCAAAGGTCTAAATCTTAGAGAGTATTTTGATGTGAAATACTACATCATAGATCCTTCTCTTGATCCTGATAACGAAGACGAAGTGCAATCAACGCCAGACAATGAGATAGGCAACAATCCACTTGACGGACTAATCAAAGTAGATACTATACTGGCATCAAGAGATTTTTCAGATCCGGAAGGACAAACAGACAGTGATATAGATACGTTGTCTAAACAGTTTCAACAGTACTATAAGAGCAGTGGGCAAGAAGATGAGGAATTGACTTGTGAAGGGTTGAAACTCCTTGGAGGTATTGTAACAGCGAACAAAACATATGATGAAAAATTAAAAAAGACTTTTGAGGTTCCTGTTGGAGAATTGAAGAACATCAATTACCCTGGATTCCAGAATCCAGAGATAAGAATACGAAGTAAGATTCAGATTGAGGAATCCATAAAACATGACTCAGCAGTTCAATTTGCTATTCAAGGTATGGAGGAATTAGTACTTCCTGAGAAGTACAATGGGCTTGGTTATAGAAATCTTATCTCTATTTATTTGAAGTTGATTGACTTCAGGGAAAAATGGCTGAAAGAATTAAGTGAAGAAAAGAATATTGAGCCTATTCATATAGTGTTTGTAGAGGAACCAGAAGCGCATTTACATGCCCAAGCACAACAAGTATTTGTAAAGAAAGCTTTTGAAGCCTTGTGTAACAATAAACTAATTGAAGAAAATCCTTGGCTAAGCACACAACTTGTGTTAAGTACGCATTCAAATCATGTTGTCAACGAACTTGACTTGAATTGTATGCGCTACTTCAAACGAGTAATAGATGTCGGCAAAAAGATACCTGTTTCAAAAGTTGTAAACTTATCTAGTACATTCGGAACAGACGATGAAACAAAGCAATTTGTAACAAGATATATACGTTTAACTCACTGCGATATATTCTTCTCGGATGCTGTTATTTTTGTTGAAGGCCCTGCGGAAAAGATACTTGTTCCCAGCTTTCTCGCAAAAGCCGGATTAGATTCTTATTATATTTCTGTTATAGAGGTAAATGGTCGTCATGCGCATAGTTTCCGTAAACTTATTGAAAAAATTGGAATTGCAACCTTGATTGTGACGGATATAGATGCGACTGACACAAAAATAGAAGACGGAAAAGAAAAACATCCGTCCGTGATTACAGCCAAAGGAAATGATTATAAGACAGGTAATCCCTCCATTAAAAGTTGGCTTTCAGGAAAAGAACAAATAGACGATTTGTTGGCATTGGATGGAAGAGAAAAGCTTGTGAATAATGTAAGGATAGCATTCCAAACACCGGTAAACGTCAAGTGGGATAAGAATAAAGATGACTTGACTGAAGTATGTCCTTATACATTTGAAGATGCATTGATATTTACCAATCTTGAATTATTTCGACAGGAAGGGTTAAAGAAAATGGGTACTATTACCACAATAGCGAATCTGTTGAAACATAGTAATTCTGCTAATGAATTACAAAATAAGATATTTAAAAAGTTGGAAAGCAAGAGTGGTTTTCAGAAGGCTGACTTTGCTATTTCTCTGCTTTATAAAGACGATTTTGTCGATTTGGTTGCCCCAGTATATATTCAGGAAGGGCTTGAATGGATGAAGTCATATTTGGATTCTAATGGAAACAGAAATGGAGAATAATATAGACTTTCAAGTAGATGAGACACTAGAAAAGTGCATTCTTTCAACACCGCGTAAAAGTTTCTTTCTTTTTGCTGGAGCAGGCTCAGGGAAGACTTACTCTTTGGTTCTTCTTTTGAAAAAAATACATAATAGTATTGGTAAAGACCTTTTGTTGCAAGGAAAGAATGTAGCTGTTATTACCTTTACGAATGCTGCCACAGATGAAATAATCAACCGATTGGATTATAGTCCTATTTTTCATATTTCAACAATTCATAGTTTTGTTTGGGATGTTATAAAGTATTATCAGGCAGATATAAAAAGATTGTATTGTTTTTATATTGAAGAAGATTTAAAAGCGTTGGAAAAGAAGTTAGAAGAAACAGAAAAAAAGACTACCAAAACATATCTTTCCAACGTAGAAAAGTTTGAATACCAGAAAGAACGGTTAGCAAAAGCGCAGATAATAGAAAAGTTTGTGTATAATCCCAATGGCAGTAATCCTGAATATAATGCATTGAAGCATGCTGAGGTTATTAAAATATCTGCTCAAATGATTCTTGAGAACAAAATGTTACAGCGAATCATAGCACAACGATATCCGATACTATTGATCGATGAGAGTCAAGATACGAAAAAAGAACTAATTGATACTTTCTTTGAAATTCAAAGAAACTTTGCTGATATCTTTACTTTAGGTTTACTTGGAGATCAGAAGCAACGAATTTATGCAGATGGGAAGGAGAATATAGAAGATTCTATTCCTATCGGGTGGGAGAAGCCGGTAAAGAGGATGAATTATCGCTGTGCTAAACGGATAATCCAGTTGGCTAACAATATTGGAAAGGATATTGATATTCATGCAGAACAAAGACCGCGTGAAGATGCTAATGATGGTTTGATTAGGCTTTTTGTTATACAACAACGTGAGGGACTAAATAAAGATGAAATAGAGCAAAATGTGATGAGGATTATGAGTGAGCAAACCCAAGATGCAAAATGGACGACCATAGGTACTGAAGTTAAAGTTCTAACATTGGAACACATGATGGCTGCACGAAGGTTAGGATTTTCTCGTTTTTTTGCTCCACTTTATAAAGTTTCAAAATATCAGATGACATTCCTCCAGGGTTCTGTATCAGAAATAGAATTTTTCACAAAGGAAGTGCTACCAATTGCAGAATCTATAAAAGAAGATGGACGAGTTGCTTTAGAAATTTTGAAAAAATACTCGCCATTATTAAGCGGACAGAATACAGAAAAACCATATGAACTTTATTTGAAATGCAGAGAAGAAGCAATAAAGGTTGCTAATCTTGTAAATGAGAATGGAACTATCCGTGTCGTGGTAGATGAAATTATAAAATCTCAACTATTAACAGTACCGGATGTTGTAAGACAAGCGTATATGTTGAGCCCATCGGACATAGAAGATACAGTAGAAGAAGAACTACGTGCCTGGGTAGAAGTAATGGATTTACCAATTAACATGGTACGCAGCTATGATGATTATGTGAACCACCGTTCACAATTCGATACACACCAAGGGGTTAAAGGTCTTGAATTTGATCGAGTAATGGTTATTATAGATGATTCTGAAATAAAAGGATTCTTATTTAGCTATGACAAACTATTTGGTGTTAAAGATTTATCTAATGTAGATTTGAAAAATAAAGAAAATGGTAAGGAAACCTCCATTGAACGAACTCAAAGATTATTTTATGTTACATGTACTAGAGCAAAGAACTCATTAGCTGTTGTGATGTATACAAATAATCCAGAGAGAGTAAAAACTGAAACTATCAGAAAAGGCTGGTTTGAAGAGAATGAAATTATTGTAATGTAATATTGGGATAATATGCACAATAAGAGAGACTGTGCCAATTGTGAGTTACTGGACAGCCTCTCTTCTGTATATTATTCTTTTGAGGTAAGAACCTCTCGTATATACTGTTGATTCTTATCGTCAATGCCAAATAATTTATAAAGTTGGTCGTTCACATCACCATTGTAATCAATAATGCCATTGGCGTCGGAGTAGTCCAATAAGTCAGGAACCTTCTTTGCCAAAGAGGTCAAAGATTCATCGGTAAGTAAAAAGGCGAAGCGGATTATCTCGCTTGTAGCATATTTGAAAAAGTTTTTGGCTTCTTGTTCTGTAGCTAATGTTTTCAATGCTACACGAGAACGGCCAAATGCACTATGGTTATCTGCGATTGCGATTTGATTGCTACGCTTTTGTCCTCCTGCATTGGCACTTGAAACGATGACTTTCCATCTATTCAAGTGTTCCAACCCTGTTGTGATAACATTTTTATTTGCGATGTACCATCGGGCTCTGCCGCTCTTGCCAGCTTTGTCATTTGTGAAGAGTTTTATTTCTGATTTTGGGTCAAAATAATCTCCATCGTTATATTCTCTTACAAGCGTTGGATTCCGTTCGACAAAATCACTTTCAATAGAAAAGAGTTTCTGAGATAAGACAGAATCGTGCAAGCATTTGTATCTGGCAATAATAGTATCTAAACAAGAAACAATTTCATTATCAAGAGGATTTAATGGGAATAAATCTTCCTTGGGGTTATTAGCATTAACTATTATATCTTTTCCATGGATAGAATAGATGTATTTAAAACCACCACTGCCTTTCTGTGTATCTTTCATCACAATAGATAAGCCATCAGCAATACCGACTTCCTTGAACACATCTGTTGAATCAGGGAAAAATTTCAGGAAACATAAATGAGGATCATTGATTTGTGAAAGTCCAAACTGTTCAAGTCCTTTTCCTGAGCGATGAATCCATCTTGCACCGGGATAAATTAGTGAAGTGTATCTGCCCAATCTGTCACTTATTGTTTGGAAATGTTGGAATATACTTGAACTTCGTTTTTGGCCGTTGGTTGTTTCTTTTTGTGCAACAACCTCTTGATACGGTGGATTTCCTACTATCGCATTGATTTTCATCTTCTTTACTCCTGTTCTTTCTGTGATGAATTTATCTACCTGCTTGATAAAATGTTCAGGTTTGTTTTTGATTTGATTTATTAAGTCCTCGAAGTATCGAGTGTTTACCTTTGCTTTTCGGAAGCCGATAAGCGTGCGTTTGGTGATGCTCTTTGCCATAGGAGTTTTGCAGATGACAAAGATGTTTTCAGCCACTACCTTGTCCCATATACGCTGTTCATCCTCAATGCTGGACACCGAAAACAAAGAGTTCTTGACCCTTATACGGTAAATGCTGTATGCCATATACAAAGGGTATAATCCGGACTTGGAATTTATTTCAAGGATTCGGGAATCTGGGGCGAACACATTGGCGGTCACTTCGCCACGGTCAATGAAACGAGGTTCAGACAAGGTGGTTTCATAACCCTTTTCAAAGAAGTTATATCCGCCCAGACAATCGCCAAGGTGCATATTGACGACACGCCAAGGCGTAAGCACCGTTTCCTTGTCGGGATTGCGGAACGTGCTGAATATATCCGTTATACGTTCGATGCGTTCCTCCACACTAAGTTTGTCCGCTGCACGAGCCATGGCACGGATGCGCTTGCCTGCCGCACAGAATATCTCCGGGTCGTAATATTTCTTGATGCTGTTGAACTTCTGTTTGGTAACACCCTTGGGCATGAACTCCTCCCACGATTGCGGGTCAATGAGTGAAGCGAAGTTGTCAATCGTTATATCTTGACCCTCATCGCTCAACTCTGCACCGTAGATAAGCAAAGGCATACGGATGGAGATACCCCGAAGAATAGAAATAGCGGCCTCGCGGTTGTTCTTTTTCTTTTTCAGCTCTTCAAGACGTTTCTTTTCCTCTTCCGTCAAAGGTTGCTTGTCCTTGCCGCGTTTCTTGGATTTCTTTTCAAGGTCTTCAAGTTCCTCGTATTGCTCATCGGTCAGCCCTTGGTTGTTGATGTCCACCTGATTGGTCTTTGGCATTGCCTTGGTCTGGCCGATAATCTTTTTCAGGTCATCAAACTCCTGCAATTCCAAGTCATTGAGCTTCATCAACTCGTCATTATACAGGCTCTTGTCCTCGAAACCGTTGCGGACAACCCTTTCCACATAAACACGTTTGAGTTGCTCCAACATCTTGGGTACATCGAACTGGCTCATCTTAGAGCCTTCGATGGAGATAATCGGACAGAAGTTCAGGAACTCTCCCATAATCTTGCGGTCGTTCCCGCTGGTTTTTCCTGCCTTGGAAGAAATCTTTGCTGTCTCAGCAATGACTTTCAGTGTCCTGTCCGGCGCAAAGTCAAACACATAACACTGTTCCTTGACGCGTCCGTTGATGGTGGCTGGCGTCTGCACACGGAAGATGGTCTGCATATAACTTGATGCAGCGGTATTATAAGAGCCGGACAACATGAATACGCCCGTCCACGCCTTGACACTGACACCCGTGGTCAATCGTCCGCAGGACAAGGTAATGGTACGGGTGGCATCAGGATCTTTGCCGATGGCTTCTTCCACCGCTGCAAGCGCATCCTTGCTCTCTTCGTCCTCGTCACCGTCTCCTGCCACATTCACCACCTTGAAATGCTGGAATACAGGATGTGATTGTAGTAAAGCACTCATGGCACGAGCCTCCTTCACACCCGGCAACATCCATAGCGTATGACGGAAGATGTTGCGATATTCCTCGTTGGCAAACGGATAGCAACTGTCCTTGTCCTCCTTGGAGATAAGACTCAAAAATGCCTTCACATCTTTTTCATGGATAAAGTTTCCGGCTTCATTTACCCGGAAAAACTCACGGAAGTTAAAAGCCACATCTTCATCCACGAACTCATGGAGCAACCGTCCGAGGTCGTATGTATAGATGTTCATCGTGGGCAGGGAGGCGTATGGATTCGGATCACCGAAATGGGTCAAATCCCATGAAGCCTTTGCCCGTTGCTCCATCACATAGTCCCAAGTGTAAATCTCGTCCTCCTTGAAGTCGTCCAACAGGTTGAACGGAGTGCCGGAAAGACGCAGTATCTTGGTATTTGCTTTTGTCAGTTCCTGCATGACAGCCTTGCCGAGTTCTGTCTGTGTCCCTTCGTGCGCCTCGTCCACGATGATGCAATCCCAAGCGGTGGCAAACACCTCATTGTTCTTGTCGAAGTTGCCGCCCACAAGTTCAGAACCGCGCAAATCCTGCATGGAAGCGAAATAGACATATTGGCATTTACCCTGCTTCGCTCTCGCTTCAAGTGAAGCATGGCTGTCACCATTGTTCTTTGAGCCGTATGCAAAACAGGGACAGTCATAGAATATCTTGCCGAAATCCTCGAACCAGCCGCTATCCACCACAGGGCGATGTGTAAGAATCAAAGTGCGACTGAAATCCATATCCTTCACCACTTGCAATGCCGACAACGTCTTGCCAAAACGCATCTTGGCGTTCCAAAGCATCTGATTACCCCTCTTGAATTGTTTCTTGGTCTTTTCAATGGCTTCCCGTTGTTCCGGGCGGAATACAATAGGAGTCTGGTCGTGTGAAACTTCGGCGGAAGAGAGCGATTCCCGTCCCTCCTTTACGGCAACTATTGCCCGTTTGACAGTCTCAAGGTCGGTAATAAACCACTCGTTGGCCTTGTTCTCGGTATCGAATATCTTTTTTCTGATGCCGGAACGTTCCAGAACGCTATGCACTTCCTTGTCGTTGAAAGAACACAAGCCCTTTCTGCTGTTGTATATCGTCAGTTCCGTATATAAGAGGTCGTATGCGATACCAGCCGTCTGCGTATATTGGTTGATGCGTTTCTTCGCTGACTCGTTGAGAGCCTTGCTGTTCGGAGCAAGACCGAAAACATTGTCATTGTCACAAGTGGCCTCGCCCACTTTCAGACATCCCCTGTGTGCGGCATCATTGATGCGGAACACATATATCAGTTTTAATTTTAGTGAAGATGTGAATTTCATGCTGCACTATTTTATGAGATCGATAAATCGGATTCGTTTTCCCATTTTTCCTGTTTTAGGATCTTTGGCCCGCCAGTCCTTAATTTGGCAATAGACACCGTTGTGCCTGCGGATGTCATCTTTCTGACAGCCTTCGCATTGACTGACTTCTTCCCTTGTCCCGAACAAATCAGTTACAACAGTCCGGCGTTCACCGCAGCTGTTCGGGATGACACCTTTAAGTCCGTCCATCTGCCAGACGTTCCATGAAATGATGTAAGCGATATAATTGATGGATTTCAACAAAGGTCGCTTGCCGAACTTTTGTTGATAGTATTCGATAAAGGAGATAAGCATGGATTCACGGGCAATCAGCAAATTGTCACCTTGCCATTCGTAGGCGTAAATGCTCTTATACGCTTCCTGTACCCATTCCAACCATTCGCCGGAAGTTTCCGTGTTTTCGCCAACTACCCGCAACTTGCGGTCAAGCAAACCGATGCGTTCCTCAATAGGAATGGTCTCTCCCGTTGTGGTGTCATAGCGACTGACGATATAAGGGGCTTCCCCGCAGGTTATCTCCAGTCGGTTGTCACGTACATAATCTTTCCAAGTCTTGTCTTCCGGAAATTGAATTTTCTCTGAGTTGGGTCTCCACCGATGACAACCCTGTTCGTCGGTGTACTCCGTATTGAACACATCCTTTCTTCCAAACCATGCTTCATCGATCAGATTGTTCTGCGCATTGCATATCCATGACGGAGTGAATACCTCTGCCATTTCTCGCGAACGTGCGGTTTGGGTGTCACGACTTTTGAGGATACGCGGCATGATGACATGCCCGTTATCTCCGGTAATAAGACAGGGAAGAATTGGCGAATCACATTGATATCCTTCGCCCAGATATTCATAATCGGAAGTCGCCCAAAAGATATTGCGCTGAATATCCTCCTTGCTCGTTGTATGGTCTTTGAGCAGGATATTCAACAGTTCGGGCGAAAGCCGAAAGATACTATCTTCCAATATATCAACTTCAACAGGCATTTTATATCGGGTTTATGAGTATCTCTTGATAAGAGAGCCATCCCGAAGGAATAAGCACTAATAATCAGCACTATAGAAACCCGATTTGACGGATTTACAAAACAGATTATCGCAAAATGCCTTTCATATACCATTATAAATGAGTATTGAACACGGAATTTGAAATATTATGTGTACTTTTGCAAAGTAAACTATATCTCTTATCAAGAGATTCGTCTTTTCGCTCAACACATTTCACCATAAATATCCGGTCAAAAATCTTTCAGGATAAGGCTGTTCGCCTTGTCCACCACGCTTGTGTCAAGCGATGCGAGATAGATGCGCGTGGTCTCTTCCGAATCATGTCCCATGCCCTCCCTGATGACAGAAAGAGGGATGTTCTTGCTCTTGGCAACGCTCGCCCAACAATGCCGGGCAACGTGCATGGTCAGCGGTATGTTCAATCCTGCCAGACCGGCGACTTCCTTCAACGCCACATTGATGCGGCAGATGGCGTTACGATATTGTGGCCGCTCATCGGAGCATGGGTTGGTGATTATCGGCAGGAGGTAGCGGGTGGCCGTATTCTCTCCATACTTGGCGATGATGTCTTCCATGCACTTCTCCCATTTGACTGTGAGTTGCTGCCCAGTCTTTCTTCTACGGTACGTGATTATTCCGTTCTTCAAATCCGATTTTTTCAGATAGGCCATATCAATGAATGACATGCCACGGGTATAAAAGGAGAAGAGGAACATATCCCTTGCATAGTCCAGATGCGGTTTCAAAGTCAAATCAAGTTCCTTAATGTGCTTGATGGACTTCAATGGGATGGCTCGTTTTACTGTCTTCCCGATACCCGTGTAAACGTGTTTAAAAGGATGTCTCTGTTCCGTCAGCTCCTTTTCCACGGCACGGTTGTAAACGGCACGGAGTATGCGCATATAAAAGGAAACCGTGTTGGGGCAGATGCCCTTGCCTTTGAGCCAGGCCTCGTAAAGCATCATGGTGTTGCCGTCAATCTCGCACAAGAGTATGTCCTGCCCCTCACGAAACTTCATAAAACTGGTCAATGCCGCCGTATAGGTTTCTGATGTGCGGACTTTGCCAAGCTGCTTCAACTGTCCTTTGATGCCCTGCATGAAACGGAACAGCGATTGTTCGCCCGTTTGCCCGTTGAACTTCTCGACGATGCTGTCAGCGGAATCAATTCCTCCTTGCCTGTCGCATTGGGCGACTATGGCTTTCAACCGTCTGGTGTCCCAGTCAATATGTTCCGCCACTTCACGGAGATACCGTTTCCTGTTTTCACCGATTTCGGACAGGATTTTCACAGAGGAAGTTCTCTTGTCCCATTCCGTGTCAAATATGCGGTAGTCCGTCTTGACTTGGCGGACTATGCGCCCGTGGATTACCTGATAATATATGCTGCCCTCCCTGCCGCTTGCGGTGGAAGGACGAAATTTCACTTTTATGGATGCCAT
Source organism: Bacteroides sp. OF03-11BH (assembly GCF_003604005.1). Taxonomy (NCBI): domain Bacteria; kingdom Pseudomonadati; phylum Bacteroidota; class Bacteroidia; order Bacteroidales; family Bacteroidaceae; genus Bacteroides; species Bacteroides sp. OF03-11BH. The sequence continues at coordinate 72,381 of NZ_QTMW01000021.1, forward strand.
TCACTTTATTTTTGTTGTTTGGATTGTTTTTCTTCTTCTCTCACTGTCTTGACCTGCCTGTTGAATATGACTAAAGTGGAATCCGCACCGACAACATCCACCAGTTTCTCGTAAGCTCCGACGGTCACAGCCAGTCCTGGGTGCAACTCGTTAAGCATGATTGTAGTCACATGGTGTTTGTCTGCAACCGTTCTCAACCGCCTGTTTTCTTCCCGGTACTCATGCCATTGTACCCAACTTACGGCAAACAGGGCAAAGAATACGAGCATACAACCAATACCAGCCCATGCGTAAGGGTTCTTGTGCCAGCCATCGGGAACTTTGCTCCATAACAGCCTTATTGTGCTTATTGCCTTGTCCGGGCGGATTATCTGCCATAGTTCCGATATGGAACTTTGCTTTTGGCGTGACTTTTCCGAAGCCAGTTTGTCATTCTCAATGTGGCTTGTCAGCCTTTCCAATATTTTGTTGAGCTGTTCCTTGATGGTGAGAACACCATGTTTGCGCATATCCTTCTCGTTGGCTTCGGTGTATAACCGCAGACTTGCTACCGCTTCATCACCTATTGATTGCTTGTATTTCTCGATGGCTTCCTTGCTTCCGAAAATGGCATTGACATTTTCCGGTGCATTGCCATTGAAGAACCGTATAACAGGCTCCAACTTCGCTTCCAGTCTTTTCAATGCCTCGTTCTTGTCCGGGCTATCCTTTGCGTCCAGTTTTTTCTTGATTTCCTCGATGTCCACTGCCAATGCCCCGATAAGGTCGGTTAAGTTCTGCTTGTTGTCCTTCATCTTTTTCTCCTCCTTGGTTTATGTTTGTCCTTTTCGTTGTCATTGTCTCCCCAGCCGCTTTCGTTTCCTCCACCTCCGCCACTGGATGAGACCTTGGCTTGGTGCGGTTGTACGCACAACTCCATGAGTGTGCCGATGGTCACTTGAACGATGTTTGAACCGGGTTCGGTAGGGATGCTTCCGTTGCCGTCCGCTTCCGCTTTGGCCGGTGACGGCTCTCTTATAAAAGTATCAGCCGTATTGTTGTGGAATCCCACATCCTGCCGAGTCGGTTGTGGCTGTTCTTGCACACGGGGCTGCCATTCCATGCCCTCGGCAATGTGGCTTCCGAACAGCTTGTCTAACTTATAAAAGCTCATGCTCCGGTCTATCCGTGAGCCGCTGAATGAGATTTCATTCTTCGTGAACGACACACCGATTATTTTACCTTCGTTCCTATTGTATTTGAAATTCACCCCGATACCCTGTTTTGCCAGCATGTCACACAAATCCGACCAGCAGTTACAACAGGGTAATGCCGCCTTGATAGCGTCATAGATTTGGTATTTCACCTTGTCCTTACCACGCAGGCGGTCACGTTTCACGTTCATCTTGCCCTTGGAGAAGTACAGTCCGTATTCCCTCGTGAGAGCTTTGCATACTTTTACATTACGCACATTATCGTTGCTGTCACTGATGGTGTTCCCGTCATTGTCCACCCTGTTGGCCACGATATGCAGATGCTGGTGTTCCCTGTCGGTATGGCGGCACACGATATACTGGGTGTTCGTTATACCCATGCGCCGCATATACTCACGGGCGATTTCGACCATCAGGGCATCCGTCAGCTTGGGTGTGTCCTCGTGTGCGAAGTCCAGCGAGATATGGTACACCGGATTTTTCAGCTTGCGTCCCGGTTTGTCGTCCGCCTGTCCCTGCATACTTCTTGCGATGGTGGCGTTGTCATCAAGCCTCACGTCCTTGCTGTCGATGAGCCTTGCCTTTTTCGGGTTGTTCACGTAGTTCACCACTCTGGCGAAACTTGCCCGTTTTTTCAAGTCGCCCATCATATCTTCCCGATGATTTTATTGAACTCGTCCAGCAAGTCCATGATTTTGCCTTTCAAAAGAGAAAAGCCCTGCTGGTGCGCCATCTTCGCTAGCTGGTTCAGGTTGTTGCATCCTCCCTCCAGCATCCTTATCTGTTGCCTGTCCTCCTGTGTCCGTGCCGCCTCGACTTTGCCATGTAACAACAGTTCGCGCAGGAAGTGTGACGGCTTCTTGCCGGCATCTGTTATCCGTTTCATGACCGCTTTCCATTCGGCAAGCGTGAGCCGTGTGGATATGGTTTTTGTCCGCGCCTTGCCTTTCACCGCCTTGGGGCGGCCACCCTTGTTTCTGTTCTCCTGATATGTCATATCCGTTTTCCTTTATCCGTTAAACCGTTCTGTTTTTTAGGGCTGTAATCCGGGCTTGCCGTTTCCCGTGTGGCCGGGTCGCCATTGGTGGCGTGGTTTTCGTGGACGAAAACATTAACTTGCCAGCCCTAAAAAATATCCCTTCTAAAACGCTGTCGCTTGCCATTTCTGCCGCTTCATTCCTGTGGATGTTTCCATTTCTGTGAGCCGGACAGAGTATTGCCATCCTCTAAAACAGGTGTGTTGCCGGCATCCACAACGGCATTTTCCACAGTGCTTTCCACTTCGCTTTCGGTTGTTGCTGCCGTTTCGGTTTCCGCTGTTCCTGTACCTTCTATAATAGGATTGGAACCGGTCAGATTCATGGACGGTAAGCCATCCGTTCCCTCTGCCGTTTCTTCTATCGGTTTTTCTTTCTTCTTCCTTGTCGAACTGCGGCGCAAGGTCTCTAATTGTTGCCCGTTGAAAAGGAAAATCCGTACCCCTTCGTATGCCTTGATTGTCTGGCGGTATGCCGGATTCTCGATGAGCCGCCCTGCTATCATCCACGACTTCACGCACACCATGTCTATGATGGAAGTCACGGGATTGGAATCAACACGGATTAGCCCGCGTTCCGAGAAATCCTCCAACAGGCGGGACACCGCCTTGCGCCAGATGCCCCATTCCTTGGCCAGTACCAGCATGGAGCTGTCCACCTGTCCGGGATGGACGGCATAGCCCAATCCCCGTTTGGTGCTCTGTACTTCCGATACTGTCATCTTCGACAAAAGGGAAAGAAGATAGGTAAGGTTGCATATCCCGTCCGTGCTCCCGTGCAGGAAGTACCATGCCTCCACGGACATTGCCATCTCCAATTTGTAGCACGGCAAAACAAGCTGCTTCAAATTCTTCATAAGCCTTGACGTTTTTTGTTGTGCGTCTTGTAAATTATCCCTTGGAGTTCTTGTCAGCCTTCCTGTTGGTCGCTTTCAGGCTCTTGATGCGGTCTATCTGTTCCTTGGGAAACAGGACACGCCGTCCAATCCGCTGTCCTTTGATGTGTCCTAACTTCTCGTGCCGCCAGATGGTCGCTATGCTCACACCCCATTTCTCCGCCAGTTGCCGGATGGTGTAATACTCCGACGTGTCCTGTGGTGCCCGTTCCTGCCGGTATTCCTCAAACGCACACCTCACGCTTGCGCCGATAAGCTGTTGAAGCTCGTCGCGCGATACCAGTACCATTTCTGTCTTATCTGTCATAATTCTCTGATTTTAAGTTCATGGCGGCAAAGGTAGAGCAATAATAAAACCTGTGAATTTGTGGTATTCTGTAAAATGACACCGCATGAAAAAAGCCGTCAAACAACTGGTGCTTAACGGCTTGTGGAAGTCTGTGGGTTGTGGTGAATTGTAGCCACCTGTGGGTTATGTCACTATTTTATCATGGGAAGCAGCTCTTTGAGCTTCGCTATAAAGGTTTTCTCCACGTTATACTTGGCGAGGCTTTCGGGTGTCAGCCCCATGGAACGGGCAGCGGATGCCCTGTAACCTTTCCAGTCCTTGAAGTATGCTTTGGACAGCAGGATGGCGACACAGCGCATCTTGCCCTTCACGCAACTGCCGTATATCATGGAATAGTCGGCACGCATGACGGCACGGAGGAAGTCCCGGTCGGAAACGGCATTGCCGTCCAATAGAGGCTTGCCTTTGTCGGAGCCGCTCTGTACGGTGAAAGTGGTAAGGAAACGGTACAGCCTTAAAACGGGAACCTGCGCGGTCGTACTGAACGCGCCGCCTTGCATTGTATCTGTGGCGGTAAAACCGGATGACGCTTCTTCCGTACAAGAGGGTATTGTTTGTGATGTTGCCGACTTGGACTCGTTCTCATGCAGCACGTTCCTCTTGACATATCCCATCGTCATTGCGATATGGAACATCTTTATTCCTGCGGACTGCGCTTTCACATCATCATTTTGGGGCAGCATGGAAAGGTGGACGGCTTCCGTAAAATATTCCGTGAAGAGTTGTGCCAAATCCTTGTCGTTGGCATTGACAATATACTCCTTGACGGCTTGGATTTTCGCCTTGTCCACTTTGGCAAGCATGGCATACATTTCTTTCCCTCTGTTCCCGTCTGAATCCTTTGCACACTTCCGTATGGTGGCACGGATGGTGTCGATGCAGTCGGTGGCTTCGGTACGTGTCATTGATTTGGGAGAAATATCAGAACCTTCCGGCGATACTTGCTCCTGTTCTTTTTCGGGAAAGAAGTATTGACTTATGACTTCCATACTCAGGTAAGCCACCCCTGTACGGAAAGCCGCCTTGTTCAAGTCCGCATATTTGGAGCAGATACCGTGAAGCCTTTTCGTGTCATCGTGAAGTTCGACAAACTTCCGTGCCAACTCCTTATCCTCGTGCTCGGTGACATATTCCCTGATGCCGGCCAAAAGAAAAGACAGGGGCTTTAAGTTGTATCTGATGTTCCGGCAAATATCCTTGCAATCCGTTTCGTCACTGCCGGAAGACTTGTCGGCAAGCGATTCCGCAAGCTTCAGGCTCCCACTGATTACGTTGGACAGCTTGAACAGGTCGCTAATGATGTCAAACCTTGATTTTTTCATAAGCACCTTCTTATATTTTGATGATACCCTTGAAGTCCTTTAATGCTATGACGGCCTTTTCCTCCGCGTCCAGTTTCAGGTAGCGGCGCAGTTGCGCCTCGCTGCTGTGTCCGGTGATGGCTTGGATGGAAGGCAGAGGGACACCAGCCTTGTACGCGTTGGTGGCGAAACTTCTCCGGGCTGTATGGGAAAGGAGCATGTCGCAGAACCTCCTTCCCCGTTTGGGGTTGAGACGCTTCTCGTCAAAGCCGCAGTCGTGTGTCCAGCCGAGCAACAGGCCGATGGTCTTCACCAGCTTGTTCATTTCATTGGGATGAACCGGTGGCAGCTTGCCGTCATATTTGGCAAGTATGGCTCTCACGCGCCTGTCAACGGGGATATAGACTTTCTTCTCCGTCTTCTGTTGGGTGATGAGTATGAACTCCGTGCCGCCTATTTCCGTTATCATGTCCTCACATATCCTTGAATAGTCGGAAACGCGCTGCCCGGTCAGGCAGCCCACGATGAAAATGTCCCTCACGTGCTCCAGTGTCCTGATATGGGTGATGCGGCATTTGGAAAGTTGTGCCAATTTCTCGTCCTCGCTGATGTCAAGTGATTCCAGTCTCTTTTTCACAGCTTCCTTGGTGGAAAGGTCAAGGTTGAGCATTTCCTGTATCTGTTCCGGCGTGAGGTAGATGTTGTCCACCTCCTCCTTTTTCGGCACGAAGTCGGAATGACGGAAATCATCGCATTTGGTCAGCTTGTCCTCATAGGCCGCCTTTGCCACTGTGCGGACATCGGTCATGTACGAGTTGATGGCGTTGGGCATCAAGCCTCGTTCTTTCCAGTAACCGACAAGGCTGTTGCGTGTCTCCATCGTCATGTCATCCAATCCGAGTTTGCGGTGTGTTTCCTTTTGGTAGTTGCGAATCTGTTTTTGGATAATGCGCAGACCTTTTATATAGGCAGGTGATACTTTCACGGTACGGCCTTTCTTGGTGCGCCGTCCGGTTTCCATGTCTTCTATATAAGAGGTAAGGAAATCCTCGAACAGCATCCTGCCTTTGGGCTTGACCTCCACAATCTGCATCATTCCGTTGAGCACGTCGTGTTTCACGCTCTCGATGATGTTCTTGGCCTCCTTGGGGTTGAACCCGTCCGCTTCGAATGCCGCCTTTATCCTCGCGAGGACTTGGGCGAACTGCCCGTACTTTATTCCGATGCTTGACATCAGGGCTGACGAGGTGTATTGCAGGCTGCGATACTTTTCCCATTCAAGCTGCTTGATGGTGAAGCCCGTCACGACTTTCATGTTCGCCTTTCCGGTGCGCACACGGGCATAGATGGAACCGTAGTCCTCCTTTCCTGCCTTGGATGATTTGATGAAGATGAAATCCATACGCGATATATCTTGGTTACTGTGATGCAAAGGTACAAAATATATCCCGAAATATGGTATCAAATAGTACCAATATTTTCTAAAACAGTGAAATTTCGTGAGTATTCAAACCAAATGAAAACATCTGCAAATAACTGATATACAAAGATAACCTATAAAATGGAATTTCACTGAATATATTTAGTGGATAGTGGGAGACCATATATATTTATATCTTTCACCTTTCCTGATAAGAATGAACCTTTACGAACTTTCACGCGAAAAGCCGAAACCTTATAAATTTCTTTCAGGTCTATAATAACCCGGTGAGGATGGTTAGACTCCACAGCCGCATTCGTATGCCAGAAAGAAGAGATATCTCCATCAAACAGGTTTTCTGCTATTCCCAAGTTCTTATCAGCTTGTTCGCTGCTTACATAAACGACTTCCCATTTAGTTTTGTCAATCGGCTGTCCCTTATCATCTATCAGTTCCACTTCCGAAATGCAGGCCTGATTATCCTCTGTGTAGGAAGACAGAGTCTCTATACAGAAGTGGCGAAGAGTAGTCGCAACCGGTAAATCGAATGACTGCCACTCATTAGTCTCCTGCAAAGTAGTTTTTAATGCAAGATCACCGTCTTCCAGAATCGGAGTGCCTACCACTGCACGACGCTGGCCTTTCTGATAATTCTTATCAATACCCAAACTATCCAGAATGGGTTGATTCAATCCTTGCAAAACACGCTTACCCGTATCTTCCATTTCAAACACTACAATTTCATTTTCTCCCTCTTTCAGCCATGGAGCGGGCAGATAGAGTGTTTGTTGAGGGCCGATATTCCAGAAACGTCCCAGAGATTTGCCATTTACCCAGACAGCACCTTTGCCCCATTGACTCATATCCACAAAGCAATCACCTTTCTTCTCTACTGTAAACGTTCCTTTATGGAAAGCAGGAACGCCTTTGATGGTTTCGCCAAACTCCATTTCCGAAACTTTTTCTTTATACAGAGGCAATGGAGTAATAGACCATCCGGTCAACTTTTCATTTCCCCACAAAACTTGGCTGGTGATACCTTTCCGGTTAAACAGTATATCGGGGCCATAGTTGACACGTCCGGTATTTTCTACCAGAATCTCCAGTGTGGCAGGTGTCTTCGACACATTCAAGGTCATACTGTTCTGATTGTAACGACGATCCAGGCTGGCTACCTGCTTACCATCTATCAGGATCACAGCATAGTCACGCAAATCCTGTATGACAAGTTTCTGTTTTCCCGCTTTTTGAAGTGTGGTCTGATAATGAATATATCCGAAATCAACTCCCAAATCTTCCATCGACAGCACATTTTCGGACTGGGTAGTCTGATGAAATGCAGTTCTCAATGAAGCACTCTCCTTTAATTCGACTGTTGCAAAAGTGGTAGTCGGATTATCTTCTGGAACTTCCGGCAGTACTGTTCCCGCAGGCAGGTATTTCTGAATCACTTCCCTGAATGCATGATATTTGGGATAACAATTTCCCCATTCACCCAAGGGAGCGTCATAATCATAGCTTGTGGGCTGGGGCTGATAACCGCCTCCGGTATTGGCTCCATTGGTATACTCAAAGTTTGTACCACCATGAAACATATACATGCTGACAGAAACACCGTGGCTCAACATCCAGTCCAGCTGTTCGGCGGGACGTTCATAAGCAACAGAGGAATGTCGTCTGCCCCACTCATCAAACCAGGCCGGATAAAACTCCGCTACAAAATAGGGACCGCCCTTTTGATACTTATCTATCACTTTGAATATATCTTCACCAAACACTCCGTTCAATGTAGGCAGTGCGCCCTCAGTATGTCCGGCTTCCACCTGTCCACCACCGTCGCAGGTAAATAGCGGAACATTGAACCCTGCTTCTTTAATCATATCGCGGATAGCGGCAAGATACCCTTTATCCGCTGCATACGATCCATATTCATTCTCCACCTGCACCATAATAATATTACCTCCATTATTGATGGTCAAAGGAGACAGTTGTTTGCCAAGCTCTTTGATATATCGTTCACAATAGGACAGAAAACGCGGATCTTTACTGCGATAAGTCATATCCTTTTCTTTCAGCAGCCACGACGGGTAACCTCCGAAATCCCATTCTGCACATACATACGGACCGGGACGAAGAATCACATACAGTCCCTCTTCCTGTGCCGTACGGATAAATTCCGCAATATCAGCCTGTCCACTGAAGTCAAACTCTCCCGGCTGACGTTCATGGAAGTTCCAGAAGACGTAGGCAGACACCGTATTCAGACCCATCGCACGCGCTCTCTTCAGGCGGTCGCGCCAATACTCGTGCGGAATGCGGGGATAGTGCATTTCTCCACAAATCAACTGAATATCCTTTCCCTCGATAGTAAAAGTACCATTTCCTATTCTAACCTGTTCCTTGGGGGAGGAACAGGATGAAATTAGAAATGATACTATGATGTTAAGTATAACAAGTACGGTTTTATGATTTTTGTTCATCTTCATTCAAATAAGATGTGAGTTTCAAATACTCCGACCGCAACATGAGATCTGTTCTATACGGTCGGAAGTATTCATCAATTTATTTTTAGAATGTAACTGTTCCGAACAGGTTCACGGCATATTTGTCTGCATCATCATACCAATGAGTCACATTCTCTGTTTTAGCAAACTTAATGGCATATACCGAATTGTATTTCCAATCGGCTACTTTTTCGGGCATCCAGATTCCCACTTTATAGGTTCCGCTCACACCGGCTGCCACACTTCCTTTGATAGTGTATTTCGCAGCCTGATTCGGTTCCTGTTCGGTAGCCGGAATCCAGGTTTTAGGATCCACATCCAGTTTGAATTCTTTCACTACCTGGCCGCTTTCGGAAACCAATACGAGATATACCTCTTTCGGATTAATCACCGTAGCAAAACCGGTATTTGTAATCGTCAGATCGTATTCCAAGTTTCCACCTTTTGCTTCTACTTTCGATTCACTTTGAAGATTCAGACGATAGCCCAAATGGTCGCGTACAAAATCATAGAATGAACGGACAACTTCATTGCCCTCCTCATCTTTGAAGTAACTCTCATCAAACAGAATGTGATTATCATTTAATAAAGCGGGATTTACCTTTACCCGTTTCCAACTCATGATATTCAAATCATAGTTTTGCGTCACATCAAATGCCGAGTAACGGTGTTCGCGCAAAATACGCAGTGATTTTATCGGACTAATCAACTCTGCCAATCCCCATTCTGTATCCTCATTATAAGGGATCTCACCACTCATATAGAAATTGTTCACTTTCACCTCTTCCGTTATCTGCTTGTAATCATCCGTATTAGGAACAAAGTCATTGCCCGGTGCAAGCGGATGTTCGCCGGCTGTAAAATAATCATTCGCATATCCGATGCGTCCACGAGATCCTTCCTGTTCCAGTGTCAACGCTTTCTTATGATTCGGATAACGCATTTCTACACAATAAGGTGCAGGCAAGGCTCTCAATAAAGCACTGACGATTGCATTCTTCGCACTCTGGTCATTCATCAACGGAGAAGTATGCCACTCTCCCCAAGCACCGATAAAACCAACCTGCATGGTAGCAATTTGTCCAATGTATTCATTCAACAGAGGAGTAAGTTGCTCGATGTGCCGGAGAATCCATTGTTTGGATTCGCCACCGGAAGTATTCAGCCCGGCGTGATTGTATGCAAAACGAAGAATGGCTTTATACCCCTGCGCTTTCATCAACTCGAATATCTTGCGGATATTCGACAGAGCTTCAGCATCCAGGTCTTTACTCACCCAGTTAGTTAAGTAGATATATTGCTGTACAAGAGTCAGGTTGTCGTCCTTTGCATCAAATTGCTCTACTTTCTTCGTATACAAATCATTGCCATAAACCTCATAATCATTATATGGACTTTTCATTTGGTCGGCAAGCAAATTACATTCCAAGTGGAATCCCCTATCGGGATTCCTAAGCGACTCGATCGGTACAATATTTCCTGTTACCTCCGGAGTTTCCGGTTCACTCGTTCCGTCTTCTTCTCCATATTGTCCCGCATATACATCTATTGTATCAGAACAAAAGCTACACATAATACCTAATAATAAGGTAGATAATATGGTCATAGTTTTCTTTATATTGATTAACATGATTGATATACTTTTAATTTTCACCCGATTAATTTTCATTGTAGATAAAACGTGCAGGAGCACCGGTTGTCCAAGGACTCCACAATGTTGCCCCTCCATCATGAAGAATGCATTGATGAGACATATCATCAGTGACCAACAGATAACAGTACGGTCCGGTATGATTAGTGATTGCATCACCGCTCCATTGACCGGAAGCACACAAATTGAATTTCCAGTCGTTCAAATGCGCCTGTCCTTTTACTGATTCATAATATTCAGGATCTTTCAATACATTCCATTGACCTTCGGCAGTTCCGGCTTCTGCAAACAAATTCTTATATTCCTGTATGGTCGGCAAACGCCATCCCTTAGGTGCTATCTTATCACGAATATCGTAATGATAATGCACTCCATAGGCTTTCACTCTACCTTCTCCGAGCGATGCAGGTGTCTTTTTGAAATTATTCGCTTCAATATCTGTACCATCAGCATATTTAGTTGCGCGCAGGTTATCTGCCAACCAAACCAATGATGTTTTGTCACTATAAAATATACGAACAACACGATAAGTAATCTTTTCATCTCCACGAACATCGATGAAGCGCATCATTTCTGTCATATTCAGTACTCCGGAAGAACGTGACACCCATTGCCCATCATCAGTCTTCACATTCCAATACACAGAATTGGAAGTCCAACGTTTGATAGAAAGTTTATCGAGCAGTGCCTGAAGTTCTTCATGAGTCAATGATGATTTACCATTCACAACTCCCACACTATGTTCGGCAACCGTCTGTTTCATTTCAGGATCCAGTGAGAAACAAAGCGAGTACGAGGTAGATTCAGGCCATTCCTGGGTATCCCATTCAAACTGCACAGCAGTTTCCGGGGTATTTTCAGCCAAAGAAATCTTAGTCAAATCTTCCGGCTGCACTAATTTGCTAGTCATACGTTTCACCCGAATGGTGCGTGCTTCCGAAGCTGCTGCGGTTATATTACCAGTTTCTTTGACCGTCCAATACAATACCGCTTCCTGCCCCGCTTTAATTCCCAATTGAGAAAAACTCTGATCGGCAGTCAGTGCAGATATCGCAACAGAAGTCGATTTTCCTGCATCAATTATTACCGGTTCTTTGAATTTCCTGTCAGTACAAATAAGCAGCTTTGCTCCATTTTCCAGAGGTTTCTCCCAAGAGAAACTATATTTCTCAATCGATAAATCATTCAAATCAATGATCGCTCCATCTTGAGGCGCGCTCAAGTAAATATCCGACATCGGAATGATTACATTGTACTTGTCTTCCTTACATCCGGCAAGCAACAAGATTCCTAATAGACTATATAATAAATGTTTCATAATGCTATCTATTTTTTAGTAACCGGGATTTTGAATTATAATGCCTTGTCCTTCAGTAATCAGATGAGTAGGCAACGGGAATTTCTCATATTTATATTGTCCATCCACTTTCGTTTCTATTTTACCTGTCGGCTGTCCGGCAAATCTTGCTTTGGCAAGTGCTGCTTCAATAAATTTTCCGTGGCGGATCAAATCCTGACGACGCACTCCTTCAAAATAAAATTCATGTCCACGTTCTTCCAACAATTTATCCAGAAAATCTTCTACAGATGAAAAATCACTCAATTGATAAGCTTTTAGTCCACCATGAGTAACCCGCACCTGATTCAACAGGCCAATCGCCTCTTGAGTGATACTGTTTCCATTGCGAACGATAGCTTCCGAAAGTAAAGTCAATACATCCGCATAACGATAGATGGGCATATCTATTTCGCACTTCTCACCTACTACCCCCTCAATTTTATATTTCACCGGAATTGCACCGTAGAAGAGTATACCTGTCGTACCACCGTCACGGTCAAGCGCCCGGCTATGGTGTACGCCCTCCGTACCTGTATATTCACCAATAATTCTTTCACGTCTCTTGTCTTTAGGATCATAAGATTCGTATGCAGGCCAGGATATTTTAAATCCTCCCCAGGCAGTCACCGACATTCCGGCAGGAAGCGGATAGTCAGAAGTCAGTACGTGAGCGAACCATTTCTGTTCCATCACACCGGCCTCGGCCACACATGAGAATATGACTTCCGAATTCTTTTCACCAGATAAAGAGAACAGAGAGTTATAATCGTCTACCAATTTATAACCGTATTCCGGTTTTGTCAATTCACGTCCTATTTTCTCCGCCTCATCCCATTGCTTGGTCATCATGTAGAATTTCAGCAATAATGTATTGGCCAATCCTTTGGTGAAGTGTCCGTAATTTGTATCTTCATACTTATAGGGCAACACATTAGCTGCATCTTTCAAGTTGGAAACAATGTATTCACGCATAGCTTCTTCCGACAAACGTGGAATAACAATCTCCGCTTCCGGTTTTTGCAAAGTCTCCAGATCGGCGATAGGTATCGGACCATACATATCATACATCAGAAAAGCCAGGAAACCACGTCCGCATTTCAATTCCGCCATATAGCGAGCTTTCAAGGTTTCATCCATATTCACGTCCTTGATGCGATCCATTGTCAAAGTCATGGAAGCCAAATACTGGGAATAGTCATACACACGACGATAGTCACCGTCGATATGCCAGTCATTAGCTTCATACGAATTGTATACGGTAGTCCATCCCCAAGTGTTTTCCACATAATCGGTTACCATTTCCGAAGTCGTCACATAGCCTGCCGCTACTTCAAAAATTCCCCACGGAGAAAACACATAATAAGCACTCGAATTGACCAAAGCATTTACATCTTCAGCATTTTGGGGAAACATTCCCGGATTAATTTTATTATATACTTCCTGCTCCAGCGTACAAGACGAAATGAGGAACAAGAGAGTTGCTATTGCAGTATAAATTGTCTTTTTCATATTCATCACTTATTAGAAAGATATTGATACACCAAAATTATATGAGGTTACATTCGGATATGCATAGGTCCCGTTGTCCGTTTCCGGGTCCAGACCTGTCCAGTTAGTAATCACAAACGGATTGTTCACGTCTACATATACACGGAGATTCTTGGCAATCTTCTGGCTGACAGGCACTTTATATCCCAATGTAATGCTTCCACAACGAACATAATAGATAGATTTCACATAGTAATCCCCCCATCCGCTTCCACCTCTGACAAATGTCGGATCTGTGGCTGTCAGGTTATTGCTATTAAAAGCTTTCAGGGCATAAGTAGAAACATTGATACCATTGTCCATACGTGTCCAGCCCTCATAATAACTGGCTCCTCTCTTTCTGCCGGCTTCTCCATAGAAATAGATATTCAAGTCGAAGTTCTTATATCTGAACGAGTTGTTCAGACCGTAGATAATTTTGGGATCACCATTACCCATATATACTTTATCCTCATCTCCCAATACTCCGTTTCCATCGCGGTCTTTCAACTTCATCATACCCGGAACCAAGTCTTTTTGAGCGTCCGGGACTTTTTCTCCCGGTTGCAGGATGCCAAGCGCTTCATATTCCCACCATGCACGAATCGGATCATTTTCTTTTTCATAAGGTTTGGGTTTCCAGTTCGGGTCACGTGTCAGCCAACGGTCATTGTAATGTGACAAGGTTAATGTCGTATCCCATTCAAAATCTTTAGTAACGATATTCACCGTATTCACTGTGATTTCCACACCCTGACTTTGTGTTGATCCTATATTACCCGCTATTTTATTTATTTCATTATAAAAAGGCAATGGTTTATTTGTCACCAACAAGTCTGTAATCTTACGTTTGAAATATTCGGCTGTCAACTTAAATCGGTTGTTGAGTATACCTAGATCCACACCTACATTAAATTCCGTAGTCGTTTCCCAAGTCAGGCTCCTGTTGCCCAAATCCGAAGCATATACTCCTGTTGATTCTGCACCTCCGATAATGGCACTTCTTCCCACTTCATAATAGTCGTAAATGCGATAACCGACATTAGAGTTACCCGTCTGTCCATAAGAAGTTCTTAACTTCAACATAGACAACCAGTTTGAAGCCCCTTTCATGAAATTTTCTTCACTTATCATCCAACCGGCTGATACGGACGGGAAATAACCCCAACGATTTTCCGGGGCGAAATTGGAAGCAGCATCAGCACGAACTGTAGCTTCCAGTAAATATCTGCCTTTATACGAGTAATTGGCACGGGCAAACAAAGAAGCAATGCTGTTAATAGAAGCCCATGAACCTACAGATGGTTTCTTGTAATTTCCTGAACCCAAACTATTATATCCAAAGCCATCTACAAGAAAATCTTCATTTCCGGCACTCAATCCATCATTTTTAAATTTTTGGAACGAATAACCACCAATAGCTTTCACGTTATGATCGCCAAAGCTCTTGGAGTATTGAGCTGTCAGCTCCATCAGATAGGCAGTACTTGTTTCCTGCGAAATATCCGCTCTTCCGTTTTTGGTCTTTCCCTGCAAAGTTGTCTTAGGCAAATAGCTGGAACGTTTCTGGAAACTACGGTCGACACCTAACTGCAACTTCACTTCCAAGTCTTTCAACGGTTTCACGGATACGAATGCAGATCCTATGATCCGGTCTTTTACCGTATTATCCTTAATATCCAACAAAGACACCGGATTCGCAACGAAGGGACGTTTCGGATCAATGAAATAATTTCCTTCAGAGTCATAGATAGGAATTGTAGGATTGGATTGGATAGCACCGGTCAATACACCGGAATATTCATTGGCATTGTCTCCCAGAGGAACATTGTCATACTTATTCTGCGAGTAAGTAGCAGTCAGTCCGAAAGAAACATATTCACTCAATTCCTGATCCAGATTCAAACGGGCAGAAAAACGACTGACACCATTATTCTTGACAATTCCTTCCTGGTTCATATAGTTGACAGAAGCCAGATAACGGGTTTTCTCCGTACCACCATTCACAGAAAGATTGTGCTGTTGCGTATATCCATTGCGCATCACCGCATCCAACCAATCGGTACCGCTAGCAGTCAATATTTCATCATTATTGAAAGTGGGTTTATATTGAGTAGGCGGAGTGTCCTGCTTTTCAACATATCCTTCATAGATACCCATTCCGTTCAACTTTAACCACTCTTCATGCATCTGTTTATTATACATATCCATATACATACGAGTATCAAGCATCTTGTAGTTGGAACGAGCTACCTGCACCGACCCCATACCGGAATAAGTCACTCTGGGCTTTTGACTTTTACCACGTTTAGTGGTAATCAAAACAACTCCATGTCCGGCACGCGCACCATAAATAGCTGTGGAAGCAGCATCTTTCAACACAGAAATGGATTCAATATCATCCGGATTCAATGATTCCAGTACATTATCAATATTACCCGATTCATAGAAACCATTACCAGAACTTAAATTGGAAGTAGAAGACACCGGGAAGCCGTCGATTACAAATAAAGGTTCATTACCAGCACCGGTAGACGCTTCTCCACGAATACGAAACTTCGCCTCACCACCCGGTTGTGCAGAAACCTGGTTCACACGGAACCCCGCTGCTTTACCCGCCAACGCACGAGATACATTCGGTACGGTATTCATCTCCACATCTCCCATGTTTACCATAGAAACGGCACCGGTCAATGTCTTCTTGCTCTGTGTACCATAACCCACCACTACCACTTCATCGAGTTGTTTGGAATCTTCCTGCAAAATGATTTTCATATTTTTTCCGGGTTGCACGGCAACCGTTTGAGACTGATAGCCGATATAGGAGATATCGAGCTGTGCCTTCGATGAAGAGACGGAGATTTTGAAGTTCCCGTCAATATCTGTTATCGTACCGTTACCCTGTACTCCTTTTTCTAATACACTGGCTCCGATAATCGGCTCCCCCTGTGCATCTGATATAGTACCGGATACGGTTATTTTCTTTTCTTGTTCAGGAGACTGTGCCTCAATGGATAATATAATCTTCTTGTCTAGTACCGAATATTTTACATTAGTACCGGAAAAGATTTCTTTCAACACACTAAAAATGTTGCTTTTATCAGCAGAAACTGATACGCGACGATTCAAATCGACATGCTTATTATTGAAGAAGAAATCAAAATCAGACTGCTCTTCAATTTCTTTTAGAATGTCCTCCACCCGCTGATTACGTACATCAATACTGATTAAAGCCTTTTGAGCGTAACTATCGGCTGCATAGGTCAGCCCAATAGAACATACTAAGAACAAAACCAATAGTCTCATAGATAATGGGATTTTTTTTGAGGTTAGCCAAAGTGACTTTACCACCCATAAAAATTGGATGCTAAAATAATTTTGCATAATTTTGTAATGACTTAAAGTTAATAAAAAGTTTATCTAAGCTTGTCGCCAAACAAGCATCAAAAAGATTTACCGATTTCCATACGGGAAGATACGCCAATATCCTCCCGTATGTTTTTGTTTAAGGGGGTCTGTCTTTCATTGCATTTTTGTTTTAAGGTTAATCAATCAATATATTTCTATTTTACTCTTTTCATCTTTTATATCCGGCGAATCAAGATAACGCCAACGGATTTGAGAAGAAAGCTGGAAATATTCCAGAATACGCTCGAGGCGTTGATTTGTAAACGTGCCAGTAAATGAGTCTCCTTTCAAACGGTCGTTTTTAATAATGAATTCCACATTATACCGCTTCTCCAACATTCGCAATCCCTCTTCGAGAGGAGTATTTCTAAATATAATCTTTCCCTCTTTCCAAGCTATTTCCGACTCACCGGAGGTGGCATAAAGCTGCACTTTACTGTCTCTTATATCATAGACCAGCTTCTGTCCGGGATCCATCAGCACTTTTTTCGAGCCATTGTCAGATGAATAAATAAAACCTATCTTTCCTTCAACCAATGTTGCTGCAATCCGGTCTTCTTTTTCATAAGCCTCTACATTAAAATGAGTTCCCAGTACTTCGATCTGTGATTGGTGGGAAGTAGAAACTATGAACTTCTTTTCCGGGTTCTTGGCTACTTCAAAATAAGCCTCTCCCTGCAATGTTACATTTCTCGTGTCGCTATCGAAGCGTGAGGGATAACTCAAGGTAGATTCGGAATTCAGGAAAACCAATGTGCCATCGGGCAATGTCAGAGAAGTCATCATTCCGGGATTTGTTTTCACTTCCATCATTTGTGCCAATTCCTGTTCGCTTCCTCCCCAATGTTGTACCATCAGAGTAACGAGAAGTGGAATGAACAGCACTGCTGCCGCACGTTGCGCCCATTCCCACCATGTCGTTTTCCTTTGTCTGTTACCTGTCATTCTACTTTTCACCTTTGTCAATGCTTTCTCTGTGTCGACTTTCGTCATGATGTGAACGGTATCTGTAGCAAGATAAAGAGCATGTATCTGTTTGGCCATCCGCCGGTTTTCTTCCGACTCATCCATCCACATCTCAACCTGCAGACGCTCTTCTTCCGTTGCCAGTCCCTCACAATAACGGGGAAGCAATTCTTCTATTGTATTTTTATCAGTCTTATCCATATTCGTATTTTATTGCCTTTTACTATAAGACAAGAGAGACTTGTGGAATTCCTAAACCAAATCTCATTTTTTTTCAGAAAATCTTTGTTTTCTTATAAAAAAGCTATATTTGCAGTGAAATATCAAACTAATACATGAAAGAAGTTCACCTGTCAGAAAGCAATTTCCTATTATCTGCTATACAGCGAGGCGACCAAAAAGCATTTGATGCACTGTTTCGGAGGTATTATCCGGCACTGTGTGCCTACGGCCATCGCTTCGTCGATCTGGAAGATGCGGAAGAAATTGTGCAGGATTCTCTTTTATGGATTTGGGAGAACAGAGAAAATTTGTTTATCGAAACCTCGCTTAGTTCGTACCTCTTTAAAATGATATACCGCAAAGCTCTGAACAAGCTTGCACATATTGACGCCACTCAACGTGCCGACACTCGATTTTATGAAGAAATGCAGGAGATGCTACAAGATACGGATCTTTATCAAGTCGAAGAGTTGACACAACGCATCAAGGATGCCATTGCCACATTGCCGGAAAGTTACCGGGAAGCTTTCGTGATGCATCGGTTCCGGGATATGAGTTATAAAGAAATAGCGGAAATTCTGGGAGTATCTCCCAAAACTGTAGATTACCGCATTCAGCAGGCATTAAAGCAACTACGCGTAGATTTAAAGGATTATCTGCCTTTATTGCTACCAATTCTATTTCCTTAAAATAAACCAGCTATCTATTTTCTTATCTATTACGTTCTATTTACTAAAGTACTAATAGATAACTTCCGTTGTATTAGGGATAAACTTACATTCCCCTACTGCCAAACTTCTTTTTGGCTAAGAGAAATCTATAATTGCAAGCTTCATTTATAAAAACGGAAGTTCTGATTATATAATTGCAAGTTTCGTTTATACAATCAGAACTTGCGTTTATAGTTTCTTCTTAGTCAAAGACAACTTATCCAATAAGGGAAAGGAAGTTTGCAATAAGAGCATAGCAACTTATCTACTGATAGATTGGAGAGAAATAAAGCATTAATTCTGCCGATAAGGTAAGGTAAACCAGAAAGTAGATCCTTTGTTTTCTTTCGACTCCACTCCTACTTTCCCTCCCAAGCGGTCTACAATCGTATGGCAGATAGAAAGTCCCAGTCCGGTACCTTGCACAAAGGAATTGTACTTCACAAACCGTTCAAAGACATGGATACACTGTTCAGAAGACATTCCACAGCCAGTATCCGACACATAAAAATAAATCGTTTCGGAGTCTAGCAGACGATACCCCATACGAATGGTACCCACTTCTGTAAATTTGATGGCATTAACAATGAAATTGGCAAGTAGCTGAATCAAACGGTTCTTATCCGTATATAATGTACATTCGGGCAGTCTCTCCACAAATGTGAAAGTCACATTATTGTGTCGCAGACGTAACTGCATACTCTGCTCGATTTCTTCAAGCGTCTGATTCACATCAATCAAGGCAGGATAGAAATCGAATGTACCGGCTTCAATCTTCGACAAATCCAGAATATCATTAATCAACTGGAGCAACAAATCCGTATTTGTTTCAATGAGGTCTGCATATTCGGACATTTCTTCACGGTTTTCGACATGAGGAAGCATATTGGAGAATCCTACAATAGCATTCAAGGGCGTACGTATCTCATGACTCATATTAGCCAGGAATGCGGATTTCAATTGATTGGCCTGTTCCGCTTTTTCCATTGCTTCATGCAGACGACTATATGCTTTCCGAAGAATGCTGATATAATATATGATAGCAACAATCAGAATTAACAGGAAGATGGAACAGACAATAATTTCAACAGAATACTGCTGAAAAAAAGTCTTGGGCTCATTGACATAAACAGCATCGGCCGGATAACGGTATGACGGTATATTATGAGCTTTCAATACCGGATAACAAAGATAGGCACTTCCTTTCCCTCCCACTCCACCGGGAATATTCCGGGCCTGTTCACCCTTCAATATCCGATCAAGAATCTCCAGCAGAGAATCGCTGAAAGATTCTGCCGAGACATAGTATCCACCCGCAAAAGTATTGTTCGATAAATCTTCGTGAGAAAGCAGGAACAGAGGCGAAGGAGTAAAATTAGTGATAATCTCCTGAATGTGATCGAAGAGATAGTTGTTATCATTCTCGTTATGCGACTCAAACCATGAATAATAGATAATCCCCGTATTGGATTTATAGCTGCGCAACGTATCGAGTAGCATTTCCGTGGATAATTGAGTGGTGGAAAGAAGCTCCAGACGCAAATCAGGAAAGTTTTCCTCTACGGCTTCTTTCACATCTCGGCGGGTTTCTTCACTGATATACCGATCGTCTGAAATAAAAGCCAGACGTTCCATGTCAGGTATCAGTTTATAAATTAAATCTACGGTCTCCTTGACGTAATAATGCTGCTTCAAGGAAGTGATATTATATTCCCGTCTCCATTCTTCCGCAGAAACACTGTTACTTTCTGTGAGTGGAGCATGAGACAGCAGGATATCCAGAGAAGCAGGCAGACGATCGCGGGCATTTGTCACAACTACCGGGACATCTTCCCATACATCATCAAACAATTCACGGCAAACAATCCATCCCGGATCTCCAATCATCACAATAGCAGTGGGAGGCTCCGGATACTTCTGACGCAAATGGGTGACTACGGCATTCGCCTCCATCTCATTCACCAGAGCAGGTACGGAAAGCGATTCCGCCTTCACAGAAATTCCTTGTTTCTGAAGAGCATCATGAAGACACCAATAAAAGTTTTTAGCCCAAGGCAGATTGAAATTAATCGAGTTTAAAACCAGTACTTCTTTATTTGTATTTTCGGTTCGGGCTGACGCAGGTGATAAGAATCCTTCAATAAAAAGGAATAATCCAAGGAGGAATGGAATGATCCGTAACGATTGTTTCATTTGTGGTATTCTATAAATAGCGGAAGCAAAGATAGTATTAATTTCTTTAGTGCAAAAAAAAGGCATCCCAAAACGAATTGAGATGCCCTTTATTATATAAAATTAAGTATCAAAGGATTATGATTTCTTCAAAGCCGCAATACTTTCTTTCAAAGAATTAATGATGCTCTCTGCATCGGCTTGCTTCTTACGTTCCAGTTCAAGAACGGCAGCCGGAGCATTATTGACGAATTTCTCGTTGCTAAGTTTCTTCATCACTCCCTGCAAGAATCCTTCTTTATGCTTCAATTCGGCTTCCATACGGGCGATTTCGGCTTCCACGTCAATCATATTACCCAATGGCACGGCAAATTCGGTCGTTCCTATCATGAAAGAAGAAGCACCTTCTGATTTGCTTTCTACCACTGTTACGGAAGACAGGTTACACATCTTGATAATCACCGGATTCAATTTCTCTACCGGATGAGTGCCTACAACCTGCAATTCGAGTTCTTCTTTCAGAGCAATGTTTTTCTGCAAACGGATGCTACGGACATTACTGATGATTTCCTTAGCTACTTCAAACTCTGCCAGGAATTGTTCATTTGCTCCGACCGGTTCAAACAGTTGAGTAACCATCAAACTTTCACCCGGTTCACGCTCACGCAGTTGTTGCCACAATTCTTCTGTGATAAATGGCATAAAAGGATGCAGCAATTCAAGCAGACGCTCGAAAGAGCTAAGAACCATACTATAAATAAAGCCATTAACAGGCTGTCCATAAGCAGGTTTCACGATTTCCAACAGCCAAGAAGAGAATTCATCCCAGAACAGTTTGTAAACCAGCATCAACGCTTCGCTCAAACGATATTTGGAGAAGAGATCGGCCACTTCAACAGCTGCCGCATCCAGTCTTTGGTCAAACCACTGAACTGCCAGATGTGCATCGGTAGGGATCTCAATAGTACCTTTGGCATTTGTCCAGCCCTTAATCAGACGGAAAGCATTCCATATCTTGTTGCAGAAGTTACGTCCCTGTTCGCAAAGTGCGTCATCGAAAAGAATATCGTTTCCGGCAGGAGCAGAAAGCATCATACCCATACGTACTCCATCGGCTCCGTATTTCTCGATCAACTCCAACGGGTCGGGAGAATTACCGAGTGACTTGGACATTTTACGTCCCAGTTTATCACGAACGATCCCTGTGAAGTAAACGTTCTTAAACGGCATCTGTCCTTCGTACTCGTAGCCTGCCATAATCATACGGGCTACCCAGAAGAAGATAATATCCGGTCCTGTCACAAGGTCGCTGGTCGGATAGTAATAGTTGATTTCTTCGTTACCCGGATTGTTGATTCCGTCGAACAAAGAGATAGGCCACAACCAGGAAGAGAACCAGGTATCCAGACAATCTTCGTCCTGACGGAGATCTTCGATTGTCAAGGCGGCATTGCCGGTTTTCTCTTTCGCTTTTGCCAATGCTTCTTCTGCTGTAGCAGCTACCACATAACCGCCCTCCGGGAGGAAGTAAGCAGGAATGCGATGTCCCCACCACAACTGACGACTGATACACCAGTCTTTGATGTTCTCCATCCAATGACGGTAGGTATTCTTGTATTTTGCAGGATAGAACTTCAGTTCATCGTTCATTACCGGAGGCAATGCCATGTCTGCAAAATGCTGCATCTTGAGGAACCATTGCATAGATAGTTTCGGTTCGATCACTACGTTGGTACGTTCCGAGTAACCTACCTTATTTGTATAGGCTTCTGTCTTGTCCAGCAGTCCGGCAGCTTCGAGGTCTTTCTCTATCTGTATACGAACATCGAAACGATCCATGCCGATATACATACCGGCAGCTTCGCTCAATGTACCGTTATCGTTGAAGATATCAATGCTAGGCAGGTTGTACTTTTCACCCAGCATATAGTCGTTTACGTCATGAGCAGGAGTCACTTTCAGGCAACCTGTACCAAATTCGATGTCTACATAATCATCTTCAATCACAGGGATGGCGCGGTTTACCAGCGGAACGATCACTTTCTTACCTTTCAGCCATTCGTTTTTCGGGTCGTTCGGGTTGATACACATCGCTGTGTCACCCATGATTGTTTCAGGGCGGGTAGTTGCCACTACGGCATAGCGTCCTTCCGGATCACCTTCTACTTTATAGCGGAGGTAATATAGTTTTCCGTGCTCTTCTTTGTAGATCACTTCCTCGTCAGAAAGAGCGGTCAATGCCTTCGGGTCCCAGTTTACCATACGGACACCACGGTAGATCAATCCTTTATTGAACAGGTCTACGAAAACTTTCAGTACACTTTCACTGCGTTTCTCGTCCATAGTGAAAGCAGTACGATCCCAGTCGCAGGATGCACCGAGTTTACGAAGTTGTTTCAGGATGATACCTCCGTGTTCGTCTGTCCAATCCCAAGCATGTTTCAGGAATTCGTCACGAGTCAGGTCGGTTTTCTTGATGCCTTGAGCAGCAAGTTTGTTTACTACTTTAGCTTCAGTAGCAATAGAAGCATGGTCAGTTCCCGGTACCCAGCAGGCATTCTTGCCTTCCATACGGGCACGACGAACTAAAATATCCTGAATGGTATTATTAAGCATGTGTCCCATGTGCAACACACCGGTGACGTTCGGGGGCGGAATGACGATGGTGTAAGGTTCACGGCCATCGGGTTTCGAACTGAATAAATGATGGTCCAGCCAATACTGGTACCATTTTCCCTCCACGTCAGCGGGATTGTACTTACTTGCTAATTCCATATTGTTTTATGTATATATGATAATGTATATTCTAAAAATAACGGGTGCAAAATTAATAATTTAAATTCAAATCTTACCACCCTCGGGGTGTTTCTGTGCACGGAAAGAGAATTTATACCCCTCATAAAGAGCGAATCCGTAGAATAAAGCAGTCATTGACATCACATTTTCCAGCATAATAGAGAATATTTCTCCATAGTCCACACTTACCAGAACGTCGAAATAGGACATATCATAATCCTGGGAAATATACCCGATAATGGAAAAGAAATCACCCAGGACACAACTAATCAGGGATAATGCCGCACCGATAATTCCGAAAATGGGACGTATTCCTTTCCCTTTCCGCATGGCAAAGCCAACCATAAATCCGATAGCAATGGGCATAAATCCAATCTGACGACCCGTAGAAACAGATATCAGTCCCCATGCCACCGCACCCACAATACAGGCAGCGACTGCGTACAGTACTCCTTTGGAGAGATTCTCTTCGGCAAGCATTTCTTCTTCTGTCATAGATACCGGGAAGTCTTCCGGCTTGGGAGGGGCTAATCTTTCCAGCTCTTCATCTTTCTCAAAACTTTCACATTCTTCTTCAAAAGCAGGAAGTTCTCTGGTGCGCTTACAAACAAGACCTTTACCATTCACGAAATCACGTGATACGCAATTCCGGCAATACTTTTCAATTTCTTCTGATGTAGCCATCTTTTATCCGGTTTATGTTGAATGACTTTCCCTATTATACAAGTTATAAAGCCATTGTTAACAGATTTTTTGCAAATATAGAGGTATTTTTTCGCGCGACGTCTATTTAATGCATATTTTTGTTGACTGATATTAGACAAATGATGAAAAAGAAGCCAAATGTAAGATATTTAGCCTTAGGAGCAATCTTAATCCTGGTGTGGCTAACGCAATGGATTCCTGCTCTGGCAACAATCTATTCGCAAACAATCTACCCTTTTATCTCTTACGTTTTGTCGTTTTTTTCCAATTTATTTCCTTTTGCGATAGGAGACTTATTTATCTTCCTTAGTATCGCGGGCGTGATTATTTATCCTATTTATGCCCGTCTCCGCAAAAAGTTGTCTTGGAAGAAAATTTTATTGCGTGACGGCGAATATCTGTTGTGGATTTATGTATGGTTCTATCTGGCTTGGGGACTGAATTATTCTCAAAAGAACTTTTACCAACGAACCGAAATCCCATATACAGCCTACACTCCCGAAAATTTTCAGGAGTTCGTTGACGACTATATCACCCAATTAAATCGTTCGTACACCCCTGTAAATAGTATCAACCAGGATTTGATACGGGAAGAAACCGTACGAATCTATAATCAGTTAAGTGATAGCTTGGGCGTGCACCGACCTCCACACGATCATCCGAGAGTAAAGACCATGTTGTTTACTCCGTTCATTTCCATGGTAGGAGTAACCGGTAGCATGGGGCCTTTCTTCTGCGAATTCACCCTTAACGGAGATTTGCTTCCCGCCAACTATCCCGCCACTTATGCTCATGAACTAGCCCACTTGTTAGGTATCACCAGCGAAGCGGAAGCCAATTTCTATGCCTATCAGGTTTGTACCCGTTCACAGGCAATGGGTATCCGTTTCTCCGGATATTTCTCTGTACTGGGGCATGTACTGGGGAATGCAAAAAGATTACTTTCAGAAGAAGAATATACAAAACTCTTTCAACGCATCCGACCGGAAATTATTGAATTAGCCAAGAATAATCAAGCCTATTGGGCTGCCAAGTATAGCCCGGTAGTGGGAGCCGTACAGGATTGGATATACGATCTTTACCTGAAAGGAAACAAGATAGAAAGTGGCCGCCAGAACTACTCGGAAGTAGTAGGGTTATTGATTTCTTACCAGGAATGGAAAAAAATGAATTAAATAGATAGATTTATGTCACATACCAGACAAGAACAGATGGAAGCCTTTGGACGCTTCCTGGACATTCTCGACGAACTGCGTGTTAAATGTCCCTGGGACCGTAAACAGACGAATGAAAGTCTGCGTCCCAACACCATAGAAGAGACTTACGAACTTTGCGATGCCCTGATGAGGGATGACAAGAAAGAAATCTGCAAAGAGTTGGGAGACGTATTATTGCACGTCGCTTTCTATGCTAAGATAGGCTCGGAAACAGGAGATTTTGACATCAAAGATGTTTGCGACAAGCTGTGCGATAAGCTGATTTTCCGCCATCCGCATGTCTTCGGAGAGGTGAAAGCAGATACAGCCGGACAAGTTTCCGAGAACTGGGAACAGTTGAAACTTAAAGAGAAAGATGGAAATAAGAGTGTATTAAGCGGTGTGCCCGCTGCCCTGCCCTCGCTTATCAAGGCTTACCGTATTCAGGACAAAGCCCGCAATGTAGGTTTCGACTGGGAAGAACGGGAACAGGTTTGGGATAAAGTGAAAGAAGAAATAGGTGAATTTCAGGAGGAAGTGGCCAACATGGATAAAGAGAAAGCGGAAGCTGAATTCGGTGACGTGATGTTCAGCCTCATCAATGCGGCACGCCTTTATAAAATCAATCCCGATAATGCACTGGAACTTACCAACCAAAAGTTTATCCGCCGCTTCAACTATCTGGAAGAGCACACCATCAAGGAAGGAAAAAGTCTGAAAGATATGTCTCTCGAAGAGATGGATGCCATTTGGAATGAAGCAAAGAAAAAAGGACTGTAACTTCCTTACCGGCATAAAAAAACAGAGGCTCTATTCCCACCGGACAGAGCCTCCATTTTACTCAAACAGAGCGTCTGTTCATACGAATCAGACGCTCTGTTTTTCTTTATTTCTTCTTTGAATCGTCTCCCTTGTCTTTGCTACGATTCATACCTTTTATCATTTCGCGGTGAAAACGCATCTCTGCACGTTGCACGAGAAAAATCTTCTTGCTTGAAAGAATCTTTTTAAACTTACCCAAATAAGTTTTATCAAGCTGGTCGGCAGCAATACGGTTGTTGGCTACCTTCTCATTGATTTCTGCATATTGAGCTTCCGTCGTTTTATCATCCTTGCCTTTGCGCATCAAATCCCATGACTCATCATTCAGTTTCTTCTTTTTATCCTGGAGTTCAAAATAAACGGGAAAGAACTTGGCTGCTTCTTCTTTATTCAATCCAGCCTGTTCGATAATGAAAGCTTTTTGTTTTGCCCTGAACTCCTCCCGGGATAAATGCTGATCACATCCATCAGCAGCCCAAAGAACAGGCATAAAGCCACATAACAAAACGACCAATGCGATAAGTTTTCTCATTTTCTGTATTCAATCAGTTTTTATAAATCATTCTACACTTGCGTCACTCAAATAAACATATAACGAATAATCATCCAGCATGGCACGATCCACTGCTACATCAATCATTTCGTCAGATACGACTACTTCAGTATCCACTTCTGTCACCGCTACATCATCTGCTGCAGCAGGTTTATGATCTGTTGACGCTACCCGGATAATCAAGGCCGCCCCTACGAACATAGCTGCCATATAGAGCAATGGTTTCAGTCTTGTCCATGTGCTGACAGGTTCTTCCTTAAAAGCAACTTTCTCTTTTTCAGGA
This sequence comes from Bacteroides sp. OF03-11BH, assembly GCF_003604005.1. Classification (NCBI taxonomy): domain Bacteria; kingdom Pseudomonadati; phylum Bacteroidota; class Bacteroidia; order Bacteroidales; family Bacteroidaceae; genus Bacteroides; species Bacteroides sp. OF03-11BH. Next base: position 99,430 of record NZ_QTMW01000021.1, read on the forward strand.
AGTTTATTCATTACCTCCGAAGTCAGGTTCTCAAAGTAACCATCGGGCACTTTGAAGGAATTTTCCTTTCCAAGCTTCTTCAATAAAATATCTTCTTCTTTCATACGTTTTTCTCCTCTCTTTTCATTAGACAGTGTCTCATTTAAAAGGTTTAATCTATTTCTTCTAAAAACTTCTCAATTTTCTTCACCGCATGATGATAAGATGCTTTCAGTGCACCGACCGACGTGCCGAAGATTTCCGACATCTCTTCGTACTTCATTTCCTGATAGTATTTCAGGTTGAACACCATACGCTGCTTTTCGGGCAAAGTCTGCAGGGCTTTTTGCAAGCACATCTGTATCTTGTCGCCCGAAAAGTAGGCGTCACTTTCCAGCTTTTGCACAACTACTGCTTCGGGATCGTCAATATCCACGGTAGTCATGGCACGCTGCTTATTCAGAAAGGTAAGACACTCATTCAGCGCGATGCGATAGAGCCAGGTCGACAGCTTCGCCTCGGCACGGAAATAATCGATATTCGTCCATGCCTTGATGAAAGTGTTTTGCAGGAGATCGTTCGCATCCTCATGCGACAGTACCATCCGGCGGATTTGCCAATACAATTGCTCGCTATACTGCCCCACAATCATTTCAAATCCTTTCCGCTGTGTACTCTCCTCCTGAAGGAGTTTCAGAACTTCGCGTTCGTTATAAGGAATCATAATCTCTCGTATCTGTATGTTTATTTATGGTTTCAAATTCAGGTTATTCATCGCCTCTAGTAAGGACGGATCATATTTATAAATGTCCTCACAATACCTCAAATTATTATCGGCAGACAGATAAACCGTCTGATAATCTATAAATAAAGGTATATATTGTTCCAAACTATAATGTTTCAATTCACGATAAGCCGCACTGATGGGCAGCTTCTTTCCCTCTTCACTCACCGGCTTGATATCCATTGCAATACGAATACGGTCTTCCAACAATTCATCCGGCTCTTTCAACAGGAAGAACGCGAAGTCGAGTGCTTTTTGAAGACGGACGCAACCGTGGCTCACCGCACGATTATTCCGTGTAAAAGCCCACCGTGACGGAGTGTCATGCAGATATACGGAATGAGGATTGGGAAAACGGAAGATGATACGTCCCAAGGAATTCCCTGTTTTGTTGTCCTGCTTCACCGTATAAGGTACGCCACTTCCTGCATACTTCGCCCATTTAATACTGTGGGGATCTACCTGGAGTCCATTCTTATCGTATACCTTCATGCGGTTACGGGTAAAATACGTCGTATCTCTGCGGTAAGTAGGAATGATCTCTTTCCGAATTATGCTTTGAGGCACATTCCAGTAAGGATTCAGTTCCATATAATAAATCCTGCTTGACAATAGAGGAGTTTTATTCTTCACAGTCCCTACACAAATACGCATCTCCAGGATAGAGTCTGTTTCTTCGTTGACGGCTTGCAACATAAATGCCGCCACATTAGCTATCACATATTTTCGTCCTTTATCCAATGCATATTGCCAACGTGCCCGCTCCATGTTTACCAATAGGCGGTCGCGATAATAATCCGTAGTATCTGTCACTCCCCAGCCATTCACACGAACCAGCTCTTCCTGCATCTTATGATAAAGCGGGGAAGCGGGTTGCGCCCGGTGAAAAGCGGCGTTAGGATTTGCACGCAAAGAGTCGAGAGCGGCCATTGCAAACTTCACGTCACATTGTTTTAAAGGAATGTGGTCGATCGAATCATTCCATCTGCGCTCCGGAGGCAAGAATCCGAATTTCAATTGACACACATACGAAAGATAGGCGGCTGTTAACTGATACTCCACGTCTGCCAGCAGACGGTTCATCGTTTTCCCTTCACGCAGTTTCAAGGTTCGTATCTGTTGCAATTCCTCACGGATGCTATCGACAGGATACAGATTCGGATTAACTCCATGTTGTGAAATGTTTCCTAACCAGAATAACATCGAGTCTGCCACCTGTACGGCAGGTTTATCGGATATGAGAGAATCGTTCAGCCAAAAGAATTCATCCTTTTCCTGATAATGTGCCAGCAAAACCGAATCCCAGGGAGTTACCGGATTTTCGTTCAGGCAAATACGAATCATCTGATGAATGCTGTCTGCATTTATTTGATAAGCAGGATGGAACAGTTCCTGGAGGGAAGACAAAGAATCCGGTATCGGAGATTGAGGTTTCTCTTTTTTACAGGCTGCCAAGCAACCGAAGAGCAGGATGATTACTCCCCAAAGCAGTCGACTACTTTTCATAGACAGTCCCTCCATCAACGTCAATACACAAATTTTCTTTCGCTAAAATGGTTTGTGGAAAAATGGCGGACGCTTCATGAAGTAAGACAGATTCATCTTCATAACGGGCGGAAAAATGTCCGATCACCAGTTGTCTCACATTGGCATCCAAAGCAAGCTGCGCAGCTTGCGCAGCAGTGGTATGATAAGTTTCCTTAGCGCGTGCCTGCTCGGTCTGTGCAAAGGTGGCCTCATGGAAAAGCAAATCTACATTTTTAATTTGTTCAGCAAGGGACGGACGATAGATTGTATCGGAACAATAAGCATATTTACGCGCCGGAGCCGAAGGGCGGGTTAAACGTAAATTGGGTATTACTTCTCCCTCGGGAGTTACAAAATCCGCTCCGTTCTTGATGCGGTTCAGTTCATAGACCGGGACTTTATAAAAGTCTACCATGTCCCTGATGATATGATTAGGACGCTGTTTCTCTTCAAAAAGGAAACCACAACAGGGAATTCGATGTTTTAAAGGGATTGTGGTTACAGTCACCGAACGGTCATCGTAAATGAGCATCGGTTCTTTCGTTTCGAATTCATGGAAGAACACCTTATAAGTCAAAGTCTTGCAAAAGAAAGCAAGCATCGGCGCAAACAACTCTTCCAGTCCTCTTGGAGAATGAATATGTAAATCAGCAGTTCTCCCTAATAATCCGAATGTAGAGATCAGTCCCAACAATCCGAAACAATGGTCACCATGTAGATGAGAGATGAAGATATGATTTAATCGGGAAAATTTCAGTCGCGAGCGGCGTAATTGCATCTGTGCTCCCTCGCCACAATCAATCATAAATAGTTTTTCACGCAAGTTTACGACTTGAGAGGTCGCAAAATGTCGCGTAGTAGGCAAAGCAGAACCGCATCCCAATATATGTAACTCAAATTTTTCCATGGTATGCAAAGATAGGACATTTCACATTTAATCTTGCAAAGGAAAAGGAAATATTTCACCCCAGGGTTACACAGATTAATACAGATTTTGATAATTTATTTTTAGACATAAGAACAAAAGAACATAAAGGCAGCGCTTTGAAAATTATTTCTGTTGCTTATTGAACTGCTATTTTATTTTTTATTCTTTTGTTCTTATGTCTGAATTAAATTCCCTCTTATCTTCATTTCTTAAATCTGTGGTGAATAAAAAAAGCGCCCCCAAACGGGAGCGCCTTTCATTGGAAAATATTCTATTCAGATTATTTCTTTCCTTCCAACTGTTCTTTCAATGCAGCAAGAGCGTCGATATCGCCCAGCGTAGTTGAAGCAGCCTGGTTCTGGATCATCGGAGAATCTTCTCTCTTGTTGCTAGAAGATGACTTCTTAGCACCAGAAGCAGCTTTCTTTTCTGCTCTTTCTTCAGCCTTAGCTACATCTTCGAAGATACGGCTGTGAGACAGGATGATTCTCTTAGCATCTTTGTTGAACTCGATCACTTTGAATTCAAGTTTCTCATCCAACTGTGCTTGTGAACCGTCTTCTTTTACAAGGTGTTTCGGAGTTGCGAAACCTTCTACACCGTAAGGAAGAGCTACAACAGCACCCTTATCCAACATTTCGATGATTGTACCTTCGTGTACAGAACCTACAGTGAACACAGTTTCGAATACATCCCAAGGATTTTCTTCGAGTTGTTTGTGGCCAAGGCTCAAACGACGGTTTTCTTTGTCGATTTCCAATACCTGAACTTCGATGTCAGCACCAATCTGAGTAAATTCTGATGGGTGTTTTACTTTCTTAGTCCAAGAAAGGTCAGAGATGTGGATCAAGCCGTCAACACCTTCTTCGATTTCTACGAATACACCGAAGTTAGTGAAGTTACGAACTTTTGCAGTATGCTTAGAACCTACAGGATACTTTTCTTCGATAGTTTCCCATGGATCTTGTTTCAGTTGTTTGATACCCAAAGACATCTTACGTTCTTCACGATCAAGTGTCAGCACAACAGCTTCTACTTCGTCGCCTACCTTCATGAAATCTTGTGCAGAACGCAGGTGTTGGCTCCAAGACATTTCTGAAACATGGATCAAACCTTCTACGCCCGGAGCGATTTCGATGAATGCACCGTAGTCAGCCATAACGACCACTTTACCTTTCACCTTGTCACCAACCTTCAAGTCAGTGTCAAGAGCATCCCATGGGTGCGGAGTCAGTTGTTTCAAGCCAAGAGCGATACGTTTCTTTTCATCATCGAAGTCAAGGATAACAACGTTGAGCTTCTGATCCAGTTCAACCACTTCTTTCGGATCGCTAACACGTCCCCAAGAAAGGTCAGTGATGTGGATCAAACCGTCTACGCCGCCAAGGTCGATGAATACACCGTAAGAGGTGATATTTTTAACAGTTCCTTCAAGAACTTGTCCTTTTTCAAGTTTACCGATAATTTCTTTCTTCTGTTGTTCCAGTTCAGCTTCGATAAGAGCCTTGTGAGATACAACAACGTTTTTGAATTCCTGGTTGATTTTAACCACTTTGAATTCCATTGTTTTGCCAACGAATACATCATAGTCGCGGATCGGTTTAACGTCGATCTGAGAACCCGGCAAGAATGCTTCGATTCCGAATACGTCTACGATCATACCACCCTTAGTGCGGCACTTGATGTAACCCTTGATAATTTCTTCATTTTCCAGAGCAGCGTTAACGCGATCCCAAGAACGAGTAGCGCGAGCTTTTCTGTGTGACAGAACGAGCTGTCCTTTTTTGTCTTCCTGATTTTCGATGTATACTTCTACTGTATCACCGATCTTCAGATCCGGATTGTAACGGAACTCATTCAATGGGATGATACCGTCTGATTTGTAACCGATGTTCACAACTACTTCACGCTTGTTCATTGCGATTACGGTTCCGTCAACAACCTCACGGTCGTTCACTTTGTTAAGCGTACCGTCGTAAGCTTTTTCCAGTTCATCGTGGCTAACGTTGGTTACTGTTTCGCCATTTTCATAAGCATCCCAGTTGAAATCTTCAATAGGAGCTACGTTCTTTAAGTTTTCCATTAATAAATAAATTGTTTAATACTTTAATTAAATAAGACATTATATTATCTATAAATCGGGCGCAAAGGTAGGAATATTTTCTTGATTGACAAAAGAATGGCAGAAGAAAAGAGAATTATATCCGTATTTTTTGTAATATTGCAATCTTTAATTTATACAGTTTTTGCCATGGACGAGAGATTGGACAAAGTCAAGGTGCAATGCGACTATTTACCGCTTATTAATTTTGCGATACAACAAAACGGTGCATCAATCATTCATCAGCTTTCTATTGAGAATACAACGCCTGCCCCGCTGAAGGACATTCAGGTACAAATCACGACAGAACCGACTTTCGGAAACGCCGCTCCGATAGCTGTGGCACAGATTCCGCCCAATGAATCGATATGCCTGTCGTCATTCAATCTCACTTTGTCCGCCAACTATTTCACACAGCTGACCGAACGTTTATCCGGCAATCTGAAAATTGAAATTACTTCCGAAGCAGAATCCGTATTCTGCCAAACCTACCCTATCGACATTCTGGCATACGACCAATGGGGAGGGCTCAATGTATTGCCCGAAATGCTGGCCGCTTTCATCACCCCCAATCATACAGCCATTGTGCCAATCATCAAGAGAGCCGCTTCCATCCTGGGACAATGGACTGATAATCCGTCCCTCGACGAATATCAAAGCCGCACTCCGGACCGGGTAAGGAAACAGATGGCCGCCATCTACACGGCTATCACGGAACAACAGATTATATACAGCACCATCCCCGCCAGCTTCGAGGAATATGGGCAACGTGTACGGCTAGCCGACTCCGTAATGGCACAAAAACTGGGAACCTGTCTGGATATGGCCTTGCTCTATGCTTCCTGCCTGGAAGCAATCGGTCTGAATGCACTCATTATCATCACTCAAGGGCATGCTTTTGCGGGAGCCTGGCTAGTGCCGGAAACTTTTCCGGATCCTACCATTGACGATGTTTCCCTGTTAACCAAACGGACAGCCGAAGGAATCTACGACATTACCTTAGTTGAAACGACCTGCATGAACATGGGACATTCGTCCGATTTCGACAATGCAGTGAAGAAAGCGAACGGAAAGCTGACGGATGGAAACAGTTTCATTCTTGCCATAGATGTGAAAAGAGCGAGACATTCGGGCATCCGCCCCATCCCCCAACGCACTCTGCACGGGCAGGTATGGGAAGTAGAAGAAAAGGAGACCGACATTCAAAGAAGTGCCGTTCATGCCACTCCGCAAAGTATCAATCCGTATGATTTATCGGGCAATGAAACCCAGGCCGTGATTACCAAACAACTGTTATGGGAAAGACGGTTGCTGGATTTAAGCCTGCGCAACAACCTGCTGAATATCCGGATTACCAAAAACACGCTCCAACTCATCCCGGCTAATCTATCCTGTCTGGAAGATGCATTGGCCGACGGAGAAGAATTCCGCATCCTCCACCGCCCTGCCGATTGGGAAAGTCCGGCGATGGATTTCGGGATTTATTCCTCCATACCGGAGTCTGATCCCATGATTGGTTTCATCAACTCGGAACTTTCCCAGAAAAGGTTGCGTTTCTATCTGCCCGAAAACGATTTAGGCAAGGCACTGACTCACTTATACCGCTCTTCGCGTACTTCTATCGAAGAGAATGGAGCCAACACGCTCTATCTGGCTCTCGGACTTTTGAAATGGTACGAGACACCTTCCAGCGAACGTCCCCGCTATGCCCCCATCTTGCTATTACCGGTTGAAATTATCCGTAAATCGGCAGCCAAAGGTTACGTAATCCGTTCCCGGGAAGAAGAAACAATGATGAACATCACCTTATTGGAAATGCTTCGCCAAAACTTCGGAATCACCATATCAGGATTGGACCCGTTGCCTACCGACGAAAGCGGCGTAAACGTCAAGCTGATCTATTCCATTATCCGCAACAGCATTAAGAACCAGCGTAAATGGGACGTGGAAGAGCAAGCGATTCTGGGTATCTTCTCTTTCAACAAGTTCATCATGTGGAATGACATTCACAACAATGCCAACAAACTGGTTCAGAACAAGATTGTGTCCAGCCTCATCAACGGAAAGATAGAATGGAAAGCCGCCACAGAGGAAATAGATGCAACGGATATGGACAAACAAGTGTCGCCTGCAGACATTGTATTACCCATCATCGCCGATTCTTCGCAACTGGAAGCCATCTACGAAGCCGTACACGACAAGACTTTCATCCTGCACGGGCCTCCGGGAACAGGAAAATCGCAAACGATTACCAATATCATCGCCAACGCGCTTTACAAAGGAAAACGTGTCTTATTTGTAGCGGAAAAGATGGCTGCCCTCTCCGTTGTGCAAAACAGATTGGCAGCTATCGGGCTGGCTCCGTTCTGTCTGGAAATTCATTCCAACAAAACAAAGAAATCCGCCGTTATCTCGCAACTGAAAGAAACTACGGAAATTATCAGGCAGACACCTCCCGAAGAATTCAGAAAGGAAGCGGAACGCCTGCTGAATTTACGGGCGGAATTGAATCAATATATCGAAGCCCTGCATAAAGAATACCCGTTCGGGGTTTCATTATACGACGCCATTATTCATTATCAATCCGTGGACGTCGAATCTTGTTTTGATATTCCACAAGCTTATCTGGATACATTAGATAAAGACACATTTGCCCAATGGGAAGATGCCATCGAGCTGCTAGTCCGGACGGCCAATGCGTGTGGACATCCTTACCAGCATCCATTAACCGGTATCTCGATTACCGAATATTCATCAGCCGTTAAGGAGGAATCCTCCCAACTGCTCACCGGATTTATCGACCTGTTGACCACCATCCGGCAGAAGCTGGATGTATTCTCCATACTTCTAAAAGATACGGATATACACCCTACACGCAAGGATTTCCAGACAATCTCCCACATCATCCGGAGAATACTCGACATTCCGGAACTGACTCCCGAATTGCTGACTTTGCCGTTGCTCAACGAAACACTGAATGAATACCGGGAAGTAGTGGTTCACGGACGGAAACGGGATGAACAAAGGAAAGAGATAGAAACCGGATTCACCCAAGAAATCCTGTCTATCAACGCCAAGCAGATGATAACCGAATGGAACCGGGTATCCGCCCAATGGTTCCTTCCCAGATATTTCGGACAGCGAAAAATCAGAAAGGCAATCAACATATATGCTTTAAAAACGATTGAAACAGAAGATATCAAACCTCTGCTCCACCGCATTATCCGGTATCAGGAAGAAGCTGAAGCCGTCCAAAAATACACCGGGCAACTTCCCTCCCTATTCGGACGTCCCGGCAAGAACGAGGATTGGAACACCATTGAGCAGATAATCGACGACATGACTTCCCTCCACTCGCATTTGTTGAACTACGCAAAAGACATTGCCAAAGTTTCGCAAATCAAGCAGAATTTGTCCGCACAACTCACTGAAGGAATTCAAACATTCAGAGACATTCATGCTCATTCTTTCAATGAACTGTATCAGCTCGCAGATACACTCACAGCCACCGAAAAGAAATTGTCCGGCATGCTGGGTATCTCGATCGAAGAACTTTATACCGATTCAGCCGACTGGATAACGATTGCCTTGTCAAAAGCCCGAACCTGGAAAGAGAACCTCGACAAGCTCAAGGACTGGTATCAGTGGCTACAAGCCTACCAAACCCTGCATAGTCTGGGAATAGGATTTATCGCGACGGAATATAAGGAAAAGAATATTCCTACCGGCCAACTTACAGACAGTTTCCGCAAGAGTTTCTATCAGGCGGCTATCCGGTATATCATTGCCAAAGAGCCGACTCTGGAATTATTCAACGGTAAGATATTCAATGACATCATTGCTAAATACAAACAAATATCCGCCAAATTCGAAGAAACGACGCAAAGAGAATTATTTGCCCGGTTGGCCTCCAACATTCCGTCTTTCACTCACGAAGCCATCCAAAGTTCCGAAGTGGGTATCCTTCAAAAGAATATCCGCAACAATGCCCGCGGCATATCTATTCGCAAGCTATTCGACCAAATTCCCACTTTGTTGTCGCGCATGTGCCCGTGTATGCTGATGAGTCCTCTTTCCGTCGCTCAATTCATCGATACGGACGCTGATAAATTTGATTTGATTGTCTTTGATGAAGCCTCACAGATGCCTACTTATGAAGCGGTGGGCGCCATTGCACGGGGTAAAAACGTCATTATCGTAGGCGACCCGAAACAAATGCCTCCTACCAGTTTCTTCTCGGTCAACACCATTGATGAAGACAACATTGAAATGGAAGATTTGGAGAGTATCCTTGACGACTGTCTCGCTCTGTCTATCCCTTCCAAATATTTATTATGGCACTACCGAAGCAAACATGAGAGCCTCATCGCTTTCAGCAACTCCGAATATTACGATAACAAACTGATGACTTTCCCCTCACCGGACAACATTGAATCGAAAGTCAGGATAGTCAACATCAACGGTTACTATGATAAAGGCAAGTCGCGCCAGAACCGGGCGGAAGCTCAAGCTGTGGTGGACGAAATAGCCAGAAGATTGAGAAGCGAGGAATTAAGAAAGAAAAGTATCGGTGTAGTCACTTTCAGCATTGTCCAACAAGCCTTGATAGAAGACTTATTATCCGACCTTTTTATCTTTTACCCCGAACTGGAAACTCTTGCGCTGGAATGCGACGAACCGTTATTTATCAAGAACCTGGAGAATGTGCAGGGAGACGAACGCGATGTTATTCTCTTCTCTGTGGGCTATGGCCCGGATGCAGAAGGGCGCGTCAGCATGAATTTCGGACCACTGAACCGGGCAGGCGGCGAAAGAAGATTGAATGTAGCCGTTTCCCGTGCCCGGTATGAGATGATTATCTATTCCACCCTAAGGTCGGAGATGATCGACCTGAACCGGACTTCTTCTATTGGAGTAGCCGGACTAAAACGTTTCCTCGAATATGCGGAGAAGGGAACCCGAAGCACCATCAACAGTGTGCCAAGACAACTGTCGGAAGCAACAGTCTCCATCGAAACGATCATTGCCGACAGACTGCGCTCATTGGGTTACACCGTGCATACAGACATTGGTTGCTCCGGATACAAAATAGACATAGGTATCGTCGACACCGAAAATACCTCTAACTATCAGTTAGGTATTATCTGCGACGGCAAAAACTACAAACGTACCAAGACCGCACGTGACCGGGAAATTGTGCAGAATAATGTATTGAAAGCACTCGGATGGGACATCTACCGGATATGGACAATGGACTGGTGGGAAAAGCCGGACGAAGTAATGGCAACTATCCAAGAGGCTATCGCCCGGAAAAAGAGTTCAAAGGTCGGCTCAATGACAGCAACCGAAATCAATTCTACTCCGACAGAAGTGACAGAACCTGCACCGACGACACAGATGACCAACAATGAGATTTCATTCGTACTCAAGGCATCGCCTGCTGCTCCTGAAAAGCAAGCTGCTTCCGTTCTTTCTACTCAAAACCGGATAGAACAAAAGTACAAGTTTGCAAAGATCACCCCATACAGTTATTCACCGGAAGACTTTTTCTTTACGGACAGTTACTCTATCCTCCTCTCCCAAATACGGAAGATTATGGAAAGCGAGGCGCCAATCAGTAAATCCCTGCTCTGTAAGAAAATCCTGTCCGAATGGGGAATCAGCCGCTTGGGAACACGGGTAGAGGCACAAATAGAAACAGCACTCGACACATTGAATATCTATCGCACAGAATACGAAGGACTTGTCTTCTGCTGGAACGACAAAGAGCAATGCGCTTCCTATTCAATCTATCGCCCGGTTTCCGACCGGGAAGCGACAGACATACCACCTGAAGAGATAGCCAATGCCATCCGGCAACTATTGACCGACTCCATCAGCCTGCCTGCGGCAGATTTGATAAAAGCATGCGCACAACAGTTCGGCTTTGCCCGTATGGGATCGAACATAGACGCTGCCATGCAAAGAGGTATTCGCGAAGCTGTGAAAAGGAATTACGCCAAGATAGAAAATGAACGGGTAACGATTGCCAATTAGATTAATACCCTTTCTCCAAACATTTCAAACGGTTAATAGAATCGGATACATACGCATTGTCCGGTTCTATTGACCGCCAATAACAAAGTTCTCCAATCAGCCGTTTCAGATAGACAGGATCACTCGAGCCAATCCGGCGCTGATGTTCCGCCAAGCCTTTCGTCAGGATAAAATAGACATTCTTCCGGATCTCTCTCTTTCTGGCTTTAGGGATTGTCAGTTTCGCACCGGAAGAGACAGATACTCCTGTAATAATCTTCCTGCCATACTCATTGATAAAACGGGTCTTTTTATGATTCGGTTCGAATTTCTCATCACGGATGATTTGTTTGATCCGGGGAATGATTTGTTCTTTGGGAAACACATCTCCCGAAAAAGTCAGGTCATCGGCATAGCGGGTATAAGTCAGTCCGTATTCCGCTGCCAGTGCCGCCAATTTCTTGTCCATCTCATACCCCACGATATTGCTTAACGCCGGACTTGTAGGCGCTCCCTGCGGCAAGTGCCTGTACAAGCAGCACAACACTCCCAATACCTTAGACACATTTTCCGGATAACCAATCTTCTCAAATGTCTTTTTCACCCTCCGGCTCCGTATCGAAAAGAAAAAATCATGAATATCCATTTTCAAGACATACCGTTTTCCCAGATGGGGACTGGCATTATCAACCACAGAATGACCGCTCCGGAAACCTACTGCCGCCGGATGAATCATTGTCACAGATGATAATATTCGAGAATTAATAGTGGTTTGAATAGATTGTAATTCTTTGTCAGGAGCAGAAATCATCCGATAACCTCCCTTTCTTTTTCTCATCCAGAACTCCCGGTAATGTTCGGAAACATCCCGTAGAATTTCCTTCAACCGTGCCGTTTCCACTCCCAACAAGTTGGCGCACCAAACAACAGCCGATTCATCAAACTTTTGAACATACTGCGTTCTCGGAACAGTTCCCCCCAAAGCATGCCTAAGCCAGGCTCCGTGTTCCCATTTTACCTTAGTAGTCTTTTCTTCCTTACCACTGCTTGTTGCTTTCCATCTTTTATACCCCTCCTGTTTCCTGCTTGAAGAAATTATCTTATAAACAAGGAAAGCGGTGATAACAATGATCGTTATTAAAATTCCGTCCATTTTGTATATGCATATAAAAAAGAGAGAAGAGAGGATGACTTATTTACTAAAATAAATTTAGGTATTTATACCTTAGAATTTATTTTCTAGGAAAATACCTGTGCTTATGAGGCGACTACACCTCTTTGATGCTAAATTCTGCCCTCATCCTCTCTTATACAAAGATAACTAAAATCTTTCGATAAAACAACCGGAACGAAGAAAACTATCGGTTGAACAACTCAAACGTGAACTTACAGCCTATTCCTCCAAATTTCCAGTTTTCGCTACTCACAAAAACTCCTACGTCGAAAATATGCGTACCGATGCCATATCCTACTTCCAGATAAGGTTGAAGGTGCGGCATAGAGAGGGCACTGATATAAATACGTTCATTCTGCACATAACGGGTGTACTTCATCAGATGCCGGAGAATAAGGAACGGAGCTTCGTAGGTGAAATGCCCCCGTACATAACGGCGGGAGGAGTTATACCAACGTGAGTCAAGCACCTGAAATACTCCGCCGATTTCATCATTCCAACCTACGGGAAGATTATGGCGGGAGAAATTGGCAAAGTCCACAAAATACAACTCATCCTGATTGGTGAATGCTCCGAATCCGAAACGATAATAAATATTACGCATCAATCCCAACCGGATTTGATGCTGAAGGTCAAACTCTATTCTTTCATATTCACCCGTACTCTTGAACACTCCTTTAATACCTCGTTCATAATCGACCGAGAAAGTCGGGTATAAAGAATGGAGGTTAATCTTTCGCTTTCCGTTCATATAATAATAGAGTCCCGGAGTCCACTCTATCCGGATGCGGGGAGCAAAACTGATATAAGTGTTCTTGAATTTATCCATAAATTCCGGGGGCGGCATCGGATAATCACCGGTAATCACAAAACGGGAAGGCTCTACCGCTGTTCTTTTATGGGCAGAGAAACCCAGACCGATATCCAGTCCGTTGACTACTTCAACGGTATGACGGAAATTGAAATACAAGTCCTTAAAATAATCGAGATGAATTAAATCGAAATTGAAGATACTGTCCGGCATAGCTTTCAGTTCGTCCAGCACTTTACTACTATAAATACGGTTACCGTTACCCACATTCAACCGGAAGAATCCCCGTTTCTGCGGCCAGTATTCAAAATCGGCATTCAATGACCAGTAGAATTCCTTACGCGTAAAGTTGTATCCGAGTTTAGGCACAATGCGAAGTAATTTATCCCCTCTGAAAAGACGGTTATAACGAAAATCCTGTCGATAAGACAAACCGTTGCTTCCACTATAACTGAATAAGAGCGGATTGATAAACGGAGAGAATCGCACGCTTCCGATATTGGACAAGTTGAATTTATAATCTTCTACCATCAAATCACCCATCGTTCCCCAAAAGGCCTGACTCTTGGACGGCTTTTCTACCGTTGTCGTGTCACGCCGAAGCAAATTGTCGGAATATAGTTTCTTCTCGCTTTCGCTCAAAGGGATGGGGCGCATGATGGCAAAGGTAGAAGCATCCGTCTTATAAGCATTCGTATCACACTGCAAAGAGAAGGATTCTGAAAGGTTATAATTCTTCTTTTCTTTCTTACGTACCTTCTTTTCTTTCAATTCAATGGATTTATAATCTAAAGAAGCGGTATAATTACCGTCCACCTTATTTCCGAGAAATTTGAAAAGAGCTTCCACTTCATAACGCACTGGCAGAAATTCATTTTTCTTGCCTACATCTCCCATCTTAATCCAACAGGTAAATGTTATCAGTTCCGATCTCCCCGAAAAACGAATTTCACGAACACTCCAAACGTTACTACTGACCACCATATATCCACCCACCAACTGATCGCTCTTAGTGCGGGGGATAAAACGAACCCGATAATCCAGATTGTTAGGATCTCCCATCACGCTGTCTATCCGGTATTTATAGTATTTCTGTCCGTTTTTGGCCAGTGGTGACAATAAACGTTCATCATTCAATAAAGAAGAAGAGTAGATATTTACATTAAAATACTCGAGCAATCCAGGCAATCCCCTGTTTCCTCTCACAGTTCCCTGGGAAGCCTTTACTTTCTGATCGTAAATATTGGGAGCCGTATAATGAAGGTCACTGTATGTTTCAAGCAGATATTCGCGAACACCCTTTTGCAAACGAAACATAGAAGGTACATAACGGAGAATAAAATTCTTTTTCTGAATATCCATCTTACCTTTTATATATAGGTTCGCGCGATAATCACTGACTATCGTTTCATACAAAGGTGCAAAAGTCATCACACGTTCTATAATGGAGTCAGCAGAGATTTCCTGATGGGTATAAGGATTCATTATATAATTATTGGCTGCCCCCTTTGGTATAAAAGAGAACAGACACAATATGCATCCTATCAATATTTTATCTCTCAATCGTCGTATCTCCTTCATTAACGTAGGCAAATATAAAAAAGAATATCGAAAAGCAAGAAAAGTTAGACACTAAAAAGAGTTATCAGAAGAAAACCTTCACATTATTCAAAATAACATGGAGATAAGCTAAATCTTTGGTGCGGTTGTCTCGAAATAAATGCAGGAAGCTCTGCATATTCTGCTATTCTCTTCATATATAAAAAACGAAAATCCTCTTTCAACCTATCACCACCTTTCTGAAACTCTTTATTCATCGTGCTTGCAGAATGGTGATAGGTTGAAAGAGGAATTAATAAAACCTGTATGGAAGAAGTTATAATATGAAGGGGATTTTAACAATAATGGAAAAAATACAAAGTTCCAATATCTGTAAATATAAGAGCCCCCTGAAAACATATTAATGACTAAATCAACCCTTCTATCTTTTTATTTATCACTTTATTCTTGACAAAGAAGAAAATTGTCGTATCTTTGCGATACTCTTCATATCAACCAGGCAGGGAACCTGCCTCGTTTCGTGGCAGGCATTTTTATGCCTGTCCTGATGCTTCATATGGCGGTTTCGTACCCCCGTGTGGAGTGTTAATGCACCCACTGCCTGGTTGGTGAAGAGTAACGGGAAAGGCGGAACCGCTCTTATTTCATAGAAAATCTTCGCCTACCACCTTATTCATAATTATATTATGGAAACAAAACAGGTTACCGTTCAACCAGCGGTGGGAGGCATGATAAAGGCTTCCAAAGATTCATTCGTTATTCCTAAAGAGGAATTAAAGGATTTCTACCTTAAATTCGCTTTCCTCCTGAACCCGGATTCCTGCTCCATAAACCGCACCGAATTCGAACTTTTAAACATTCTGCTGAAAGACCTGAAAAAAATCCTGGCAGCATTGACTCACCTCAACACCCATCCTTGGGACGAAGGCATTGCAGAAATCCAAATTTCATGCGGTGTTTACTCCCTACAAGACAACTTGAGCAAAAAAGAGCGTATGCAGATGAACACCTCTACGGGTAAACACCTACAATTTCTTACCCAAATGGCTGTGAACAGCCCAATGTTCAAACTGTTATTCAAGAACTATCACAACCATTATATCCAAGTGGAAAGTTTGGTTAAACAGATGGCTAAAGAAATCGACCAACAGCAACAACAAGAATAGAAGTTGGAGAATAAACAGAGGGGATACTTTTAGAAAAACACATTATTTTTCAAAATACCCCCTCCAAAATAGGGGTACTTTCAGAAAAAACATATAATTTTGCGCCATCAACCGATAAAAAATAGACCATTTATGTCAAAAATGCGTTTTTTTGCCTTACAAGAGCTTTCCAACCGGAAACCTCTGGAAGTTATTGCCCCTTCCAACAAACTCTCTGATTATTATGGTAGCCACGTGTTCGACCGCAAGAAGATGCAAGAGTATCTTCCCAAAGAAGCATACAAAGCTGTAACCGACGCTATCGAAAAAGGTACACCTATCAGCCGTGAAATAGCAGATTTAATTGCTAACGGTATGAAAAGTTGGGCTAAGTCACTCAACGTCACTCACTACACACACTGGTTCCAGCCTCTGACAGACGGAACAGCCGAAAAGCATGACGGCTTTATCGAATTCGGCGAAGATGGCGGAGTGATTGAACGCTTCTCCGGAAAACTACTGATCCAGCAAGAGCCGGATGCTTCTTCTTTCCCTAACGGCGGTATCCGCAACACTTTCGAAGCACGAGGATATACAGCATGGGATGTTTCTTCACCGGCATTCGTTGTAGATACCACTCTTTGTATCCCCACTATCTTCATTTCTTATACAGGTGAAGCGTTGGATTACAAAACTCCATTGTTGAAAGCACTTGCCGCTGTAGATAAAGCAGCAACGGAAGTCTGCCAGCTATTCGACAAGAACATCACACGCGTATATACCAATTTAGGATGGGAACAGGAATATTTCCTTGTAGACTCTTCCTTATATAATGCACGCCCCGACCTCTGCCTGACAGGACGGACACTGATGGGACACTCTTCTGCCAAAGACCAACAGTTGGAAGACCATTATTTCGGCTCTATCCCTCCACGTGTCACTGCATTTATGAAAGAACTCGAAATCGAGTGTCACAAACTCGGTATTCCTGCCAAAACACGCCATAACGAAGTAGCTCCCAACCAATTTGAGTTGGCCCCTATCTTCGAAAACTGCAACCTTGCCAACGACCACAACCAGCTCGTCATGGATTTGATGAAGCGTATCGCCAGGAAACATCATTTTAATGTACTCCTGCACGAAAAGCCATATAGCGGAGTAAACGGTTCGGGCAAGCACAACAACTGGTCGCTCTGTACAGACACTGGCATCAATCTGTTCGCTCCCGGAAAGAATCCAAAAGGAAATATGCTATTCCTCACCTTCCTGGTAAATGCCTTAATGATGGTTTATAAAAATCAGGATTTATTGCGTGCCTCCATCATGAGCGCCAGCAACAGCTACCGTTTGGGAGCCAATGAAGCTCCTCCCGCCATCCTCTCTTGCTTTCTAGGTTCACAACTCTCGTCTACTCTCGACGAAATTGTCCGCCAGGTAGGAAATGAGAAAATGACACCGGAAGAAAAAACCACACTGAAGTTAGGCATCGGACGTATCCCCGAAATTTTACTGGATACCACCGACCGCAACCGTACTTCTCCTTTTGCATTCACCGGAAACCGTTTCGAATTCCGTGCCGCAGGTTCTTCTTCCAACTGTGCCGCCTCCATGATTGCAATCAATGCGGCCATGGCAAACCAACTGAACGAATTCCGGGCATCGGTAGAAAAGCTGATGGAAGAAGGAGTTGGCAAAGACGAAGCTATCTTCCGCCTGCTGAAAGAAACAATTATCGCCTCCGAACCGATTCGTTTCGAAGGGGACGGCTATTCCGAAGAATGGAAACAAGAAGCTGCACGCCGCGGACTGACTAATATCTGCCACGTACCGGAAGCCCTGATGCACTATATTGACAACCAATCCAAATCGGTGCTTATCGGCGAACGTATCTTCAACGAAACTGAATTAAACAGCCGTCTGGAAGTGGAACTGGAGAAATACACCATGAAGGTGCAAATCGAAGGCCGTGTATTGGGCGACCTCGCCATCAACCACATCGTACCGACTGCGGTTGCCTATCAGAACCGTTTGCTCGAAAATCTTCGCGGACTGAAAGAAATATTCCCGGCTGAAGAATACGAAGTATTGAGTGCCGACCGTAAAGAATTGATTCGTGAGATTTCACACCGGGTCACTTCTATCAAAGTACTCGTGCGCGACATGACCGAAGCGAGAAAAGTAGCCAACCACATGGAAAACTACAAAGAAAGGGCATTCGCATACGAAGAAAAAGTACGCCCATATCTTGACCAAATCCGCGACCACATCGACCACCTGGAGATGGAAGTGGATGACGAAATATGGCCGTTGCCTAAATATAGAGAACTGTTGTTTACCAAATAAAATGTCTGCAAGATTGCACGAAAGCTCCCACTTTTGTGCAATCTTTTTATAGATTCGTTCATTTTCTCATTTTTTCTTTTTACTTTTGTGCTGTATAACACAGTTTTGTAGCACTCATGGTAAAAATGAATATGTCAGACATCGATATTTCGGAACCGTTATCCGATATGTTAGCTCCTCTAAACAATGAGCAAAAGGAGTTTCTGATGAATAATTATACGATACAAACCTACAAAAAGAATGAAACCATCTACTGTGAAGGAGAAACGCCACATCATCTGATGTGTCTCATCAGTGGAAAAGTGAAAATCTTCAAAGATGGTGTGGGGGGTAGAAGTCAAATTATCCGCATGATTAAACCACGCGAATACTTTGCATATCGTGCTTATTTTGCCAAACAAGATTTTGTAACTGCCGCAGCAGCTTTCGAACCTTCCGTTGTTTGCCTGATTCCTATGAGTGCCATCACTACGCTGGTTGCCCAAAATAATGACTTGGCCATGTTCTTTATCCGCCAACTTTCCATTGACTTGGGTATCTCTGACGAACGTACCGTTAATCTGACACAAAAACATATTCGCGGACGCTTGGCCGAATCACTCATCTTCCTGAAAGAAAGTTATGGACTGGAAGAAGACGGTTCTACGTTGAGCATTTATCTTTCACGTGAAGATCTGGCAAATCTTTCCAATATGACTACTTCGAACGCTATCCGTACCTTGTCGCAATTCGCTACGGAAAGACTGATTACTATCGACGGAAGAAAAATCAAAATCATCGAAGAAGAAAAGCTGAAGAAAATAAGCAAGATTGGGTAAGAGAGTTTCTGCACCAATCGCTCCACCCTAAATAGTGAACATACATATAGAAAATATAATTGCAGACATAAAACGTGGCAACAAACAGGCTTTCAAAAAGCTATTTGATGACTACTATCCTATTCTTTGCGTGTTCGCATCCCACTATATTGAAGACAAAGAAGTTTGCAAAGACATCGCGCAAGATGTATTGTTAGCTTATTGGGAACGGAAAGAAGATTTTGACGACATTTTGAAAGTAAAAAGCTTCCTTTATACCGTCACCCGAAATAAATGTCTGAATCACTTAAAACATGAGCAATTAGATATTCCCAATTTTTCTGGACAGGAAGAGTTCGATAGTGGCTTCGAAGCTGCCATTATCGAACAGGAAACATTCCACATGGTTCGCAAAGCGGTAGAAGAATTGCCTACCCAAATGCGAAATATCATCTTATACTCTATGAAAGGGTTAAAAAACCATGAGATTGCTGACAAATTGCAAATTTCAGAAGGCACTGTCCATACGTTAAAGAAATTCGCCTATCGCAAACTTCGCGAAAGTCTCAAAGGCATAAATTACACCTTATTACTATTTTTATGCAAATAAAGTAACTTTTTGATTACCCCGTTTTTTCGATTGGATTGTTTTACTTATATAACAAATCGAAAAAAACGATGAATTCATTTAAAGAAAAATTTAAAATTGCAAAAATCTTAGCTTCTCTATTCACTCATTCGTCTATTCCAGAGGAAGAAAAAGCCTACCGTGAATGGATTAATAAAAACCCGGAGCATCAAAAGCTAGCCAAACGAATATTGAATGGGGAAACGTATGAAAAAAACGCCCAATTAATCAAAAGTTTTTCTTCACAAAAAGCATGGGATAGAATCTATCCGCTACTAGGAGGAGAAAAAACATCCGGTTTTCTTTCATGGAACAGGAGTCTGAAATATGCGGCTCTTCTTTTGCTATTGTTAATACCGATTTCATACCTTATTTATAATTGGGTAGCCGGAGAACCAATCGGTGAAATCACTCCAGGAACCCATGGCGGAGAACTGACTTTAAGTAATGGCAACACCTTCAACCTTTTTGAGAATGTCCTTCCGGAGGGTGTAACTAAAGTGTTTATCATTGACTCCAAAGGGATTAATTATCAAACTCCTGCCAACAAGCCCAAAGTGAAAGAAATCAAAAATACGCTTCGTACACTGCATGGTATGGAATGTCACATTGTCCTTTCAGATGGAACAAAAGTACATCTGAACGCAGAATCACAACTGACTTATCCGATTTGTTTCAGCGATAAGGAACGTATCGTACAGGTTGAAGGTGAAGCCTATTTTGATGTTGCTCCAGATAAAGCACATCCTTTTATCGTGCAAACACCGCACACTTCTATTCGGGTGACAGGAACTTCTTTCAATGTAAGGGCTTATGCGGATGAAGAAGTGGAAAGTACTACACTAGTTAGTGGAGCTATAGAGATTAGCAGTGAAAGCGAAGATTATGAATTGATTCCAAACCAACATTTCGTATATGACAAAAATAGTCGAAAAAGTACCGTATCTAACGTAAATACTGAATTATATACTTCCTGGGAGTCCGGATCATTCATTTTTATAAATGTTCCTCTCCAGAATGTAATGTCGTATCTTTCCAAATGGTACGGATTCAAATACACTTTTGAAGACGACACAGCCAGACAGGTGCAAATTGGAGCTTATCTCAACCGCTATGCAAACATGAATCCGATTATTAACATGATAATGGAATTAAATATGGTAGACATAAAACAGAAAGAAGGTATACTGCACATTTCTTATAAACAATAACTATTAATACATATTATAACTAACGCATTATGAAAAAACGAACACAATCCTCCTCAAAGGGAGTATCTTATGTAAGCAGAAAATTCGTTAAGTTCTGTCTTTTATGGATATTCTCCCTTTCTTCACTTATGATTCAAGCACAAGACAATCAGCGAATCTCCGTTGATCTGAGAGGCGAAAGCTTGGAATCTACGCTTTGGTATTTGCAAAACCGTACAAAATTCATCTTTATGTACGCAACAGAAGATATCGCTAACATAACCGATATCAGCGTAAGGGCAAAAAACAAAACGATCACCGAAATTCTGGATGAATGTCTGGAAGGAACTAACCTGACTTATGAAGTATCAGGCACTGCCATCGTTATTAAGAAAAGAAAGACTAATAAAATCACGATTAGTGGGTGGATACGTGACGCAAGCGGTGAAGCACTTCCCGGAGCTACAGTCACTGTACGAGGTTCAAAGCATGGAGCTATCGCCGGACTAGACGGACATTACACTTTTAATATTCCTGCGCAAGAAGGGTTAATATTAACTTATTCATTCATCGGAATGGAGAAAAAGACTGTAAGATATACAGGAAAGAAAACGATTAATGTCACTCTAAACAGTTCCAGTACTGAAATCGACGAAGTGGTTGTAACCGGTTATCAAAATATTCAACGCCGTGACCTAGTAGGTTCTATTACCACAGTAAAAGCAAAAGATATTTTAATGCCTTCGTATACCACTATTGACCAAATGTTGCAAGGACGTGTGGCAGGTATGATTGTCACTAATACAAGTAGTCGTGTAGGTACTGCCCCGAAAATTCAAATCCGTGGTACCAGTACCTTACTGGGTAATCAAGACCCACTTTGGGTAGTTGACGGCATCATTCAGGAAGACCCCCTGGAATTGAATGCATCTTCTCTAATGACAGAGGACTTAAAAAACATTATCGGTAATCAGATTTCTTGGTTGAATCCTGCTGATATCGAAAGTATTAGTATTTTAAAAGATGCTTCTGCAACCGCTATTTATGGTTCAAAAGCATCGAATGGTGTTATTGAGATCACAACCAAAAAGAATACGACCGATCGTCTAAGTGTCAATTACACCTCTAATTTTGTAATGGGCACGCGTCCCAACTATAGACAGTTTAATTATATGAACTCCAAAGAAAGAGTACTATTCTCACAAGAAGCTTTTAACTGGGGAACACCTTATGGCACAGAACCAATCAAACAAATATATACTTATGAAGGATTATTGAATATGTATCTATCGCATGATATATCTTCTGAAGAATTTCTGGCACAACGCAATGTTTTGGAAACACAAAATACAGATTGGTTCAAACTACTAACCCGCCGTTCTTTTAGCCATAACCATAATATAAGTGTTTCCGGTGGAACAAATAAATACAGTTATGCAGCTTCTATGGGATATTCCAATAGCGAAGGGCAGGAAATAGGAAACGACAGTGAACGTATGACCGGACGCGTTGCCATCACCATACGCCCGGTACAAAAACTAACAATTAATGCAACGATCAACGGTAGCATAAGTACGAATAACGGTTTTGCCGGAGGAGTCAATCCTATGGGGTATGCTACTACTACCAATCGTTCTATAGACCCTGATGCTTACTATCAAATGAAAGCCTCATACCCATACAATAGCGGAGTCAAATCATTATCATACAATTTCGTAAATGAACGGAATAATAGTGGTTCTAAATCAAAATCAAGTTTCATGTCAGCTTCGCTGGACTTGAAATGGAATATTTTGGACTGGTTAACTTACCAATTTACTGGTGGATATTCAAATAATAACAGCACAAACGAAGCTTGGGAAACTGAACAAACGTTTTATATTGCTGAAACATATCGTGGTTATGATTTCAACTCTGTCTCACCAAACAGTAAAGAGTTTGGAGCAGCCTTACTCCCATTCGGAGGCGAATTATTCACAAATAACGCACAGCAGTACTCTTACAACATCCAAAATAAACTGCAATTCAGTAAAGCCTTTAATAATGAGAACCGAATTAATGCTTTAGTAGGTATGGAATTACGTTCTTCCACTAATAAAGGTGTCAGCAATACGGTATGGGGATATGCCCCAGATAGAGGAGAAGTAATAACATTACCAACCACTCCACAAGCTTTTACACCTATTACAGGTTCTAAAGACGAAGGATGGGGGCTTTTAAAAAAGATATATGATGGTGGATGGAGAAAAGTCAATACTACAGACAATTACCTTTCCATATTCGCCACATTGGCATATTCACTCAAAAACCGATATGTTGTTAATGCAAAGTTACTACAAAAAAGTGAAATGCGGAAAGATATAGTGATAGA
>NZ_QTMW01000022.1:0-101366 GCF_003604005.1 Bacteroides sp. OF03-11BH
AATCTCTTGCCAAAGAGATATTTACGATGCAACCTTTACGGGCGCACTAGAGAACTTGATATATTGGGCTGCCAGACTGAAAGTGCCATAAAGCGAACTACCCAGATTATCATTACCTGTCTGTCCATAACTACCACGAATCTTCAACTGGTCAATCCATGATATATGCTTCATAAACGGCTCGTTAGATAATTTCCAAGCCAATGATACTGAAGGGAAATAGGCATATTTCTTTCCCGGGAAAAATTTATCCGTTCCATCTCGGCGAATAGTAGCGGCAACTACATATCTGTCGAGCACATCCACACTTGCCCTGGCAAATTGAGAACGACGTTCATCGGCTGCTCTGAAAGAAGTCGGGTAGAAAGCGCCTTCCGCAGCTTCCACCTTATCAGCTGCAATGTGATCGTTAATCTGTTCGTAGTCAAGTTCAAGACCATTTGAATCGTTCGTATACCTTCCCATACCGACTACGGCATCGACACGTAACAAATCTCCAAACTGCTTTTTGAAAGTCAACGTGCCTTCCATAGTTTGGTTTCTACGTTCAACATATCCCAAATGCCCTCTTGATTTATACATGTCCATAAAATATATATCAGAAGGAATATACAGATTACGATTAGCATTCTCCTTATTAATGCCATACATCAAACGGAAGGACAACATATCCTTGATTATATCCACATCGGCAGCAAAGTTTAGATAATAACCGCTTGTTTTAGTCCGGTCACTCACTTTTATCATTTCGGCTGGGTTAGGGTAATTTGAATATAAGGTAGGTTTTCCGTCCTCACCTCTGATCGGTAAATAAGAAGGATAAGTCAATGCTGATTGTATGGCATCGTACCCATTTCCACCACCTCCGCCACCGGAAGTTGAATTTGTATATTCATTTTCATTTACATTGACAATTGCTGTCAACTTAAGAAATGGAAGCAATTGTGAAGATATGTTTGTCCGAAGAGCATAACGTTCCATAGCGGAGTTTTCTACCGTACCTTCCTGTTTGTAATAATTTCCGGACAGATAATATTTCAGCAGTTTAGAACCACCCGTAATTGTGATATTATGATTATTGATGCTACCATCCTTTAATACACAATCCAGCCAGTCTGTTGTTTGAGCGGCAGCTATCTGTTGAGGTGAGAATTGAGGTACCCATTTATTATCAAAAGGTTTATCACCGTAAGGATACATACCGTTCGTAAATAAATAGTTTTCTTTATTGAAAATGTTGGCAACATTCATATATTCTTCCCCACTCAAAGGTTCCAGATACGGATAGTTTTTCACGATAGAATAATTTCCTTCATAAGTGATTTGGGGACGAGTTTCAGTACCTTTCTTTGTAGTGATCAATACGACCCCATTGGCTGCACCAATTCCATAAATGGAAGCAGATGCATCCTTTAACACTTCGATAGATTCAATATCGGCAGGATTAAGTCCGGCCAATCCCGAACGATTGATAGAGTTGGGCATAACCTGATTTCCGTTTCCAACCTCTAAAGAAGTGGAAGGCATCATTACGCCATCCACTATAAAGATAGGAGTACCTGCCCCACGAATTGAAAGGTCAACTGCTCCACCCGGTTGCGGGCTTGTCAACGTAGCTTCCAGTCCGGCAGCCCGCCCAAGCAACATCTGTGACATATTACTTGTTGCGGCTCGCGATATTTTTTCCGTTTTTACCGTTGCAATGGAAGTTGTCAGATTCTTACGGGTGGTCGTTCCATACCCTACCACAACAACTTCATCCAACTGTTTCGAATCCTCTTTCATCGTCACATTCAACGTCATCGGTCGGGTAATTTTCTGCGTATATGTAGTGTAACCTATTGAAGTAAATTTCAGTGTCGAGCCTTCCGGAACTTGCAACTGGTAATTGCCATCTATACCGGTAATAGTTCCTTGAGTAGCCCCTTCTATCATCACAGTCACTCCCGGAAGAGCTTCGCCGGATTCATCCACTACTTTGCCTGTCACCTTGACCGGCTGTTTGTTATCCTGTGCCCGAGATGAAACTTTGTTTAATACAATCTGACGTTTTTCAATCGTATAAGATACTCCTTCGCCTTTAAAAAGTCTATCCAGTACCAGAGTCATCAATTCATTTTTCACAGAAATACTTACGATACGGCTTACATCAACAATATCTTTGTTGTATAAAAAACGATATTCTGTCTGATTTTCGATACTAGTCAAGACCTCCTCTACAGTCACATTCTTCAGTCGCAATGTAATTTTGGCGGATTGTGCCAGGATAGGTATACTGATAGCTTGCAAAGCTATACAAAACAACCATATAGCACAGATTCTCCCCATTTTTACACTCGCAGGTACATTAATTCTCTTTTTCATTTTTCTAATTGAAATAAGTTTCATACCTTTACATGTTTGGTTATTGGTTCTACAAATAAGTTGATTAACGAATAACTGAATCTTTGGAAAGGAAGGTGAGTCAGACCTTCCTTTTTTATCAGTTGTCGGAAGCTGAATTCACTGATTATGTCTTTCTCATGGCTTGTATTATTTAAAGGTTAATAAATGTGTTTTTCTCTCGTTTCTATCAATAAGACGTTTCTAAAAATAAAAGCCACATTGGATATCGCATTATTTTTTCATCTGCATTATTTTTTCTTCAAACTATCGTTTATACCAAATAATCTTTCTATTTTTACCCCCAACAATAGAACCTTTACTACAATACTATGCCGAATATCCAACAACAGACTTCCGACGATCGTTTTCTGGTAATAGCACTAAAACAGGATGATAAACAGGCTTTTACCCGACTATTCCATATTTATTATAAAGATTTGGTATTGTTTGGCGGTACTTACATTCCGGAGAAATCTACCTGTGAAGATATTGTGCAAAATATCTTTCTCAAACTATGGAATGACCGGAAATCATTGGTAATTGAGAACTCACTAAAATCATATTTACTGAAAGCGGTCAGGAATTACTGTCTGGACGAATTACGCCATCGCAGGATTATAGATGAGCACATTGCTTACGAACTTAAATCGGATTCTATAGATATAGATACGACAGAAAACTACATACTGTATTCTGATTTATGCCGGCAACTTAAAAATGCATTGGAACAATTACCTCCTCAAGAAAGAGAAGTGTTCGAGATGAGCCGATTAGAAAACATTAAATATCAGGAAATAGCCAATCGCCTGAATATCTCTGTCAGAACGGTAGAAGTACGTATCAGCAAAGCATTGAAGCAGCTCCGCATCTTATTAAAAGATTTTTATTTACTACTTTTTTTATTTCTTTTCCACTAATGAATGTGGGATTTTCTTTCTGAAACGTCTATTATATATAAGGTAAAATGCATATGATAAATAAAGATTTAGACATAGAAATTATAATCTCCAGATATCTCTCGAAAGAGGCTACACCAGAAGAAATAAAGGTACTGGATGATTGGATATCGGCTACTCCCGAAAACTATAAAAGCTTTCTATCACAAAAGAATATGTGGGAAGTCAGTCACCCGGCTTTTAATCCGGAAGAGATAGATGTGGACAATGCGCACAGAAAAGTAATGGAGAAGATTCTCCATCAAAACCAGCCGGTTTCCGTTCGTCCAAAGTTGTCCTTCCTACACTATTGGCAGCAAGTGGCAGCTATCTTACTTCTTCCTTTACTGATATTATCTGCTTATCTTTATTTTAAACCCGCTTCTCAAATTGCAGAGACTTATCAGGAGTTATTCACTCCTTATGGCACTTGGTCGGTAGTTAATCTGCCTGACGGTTCTAAGGTTTGGCTAAATGCCGGAAGTTCTTTAAAGTATCCGACTCAATTCAATGATAAGCAAAGAGTTGTTTCGATGCAGGGTGAAGCCTATTTTGAAGTAGAATCCGATAAAGAGCATCCCTTCATCGTAAAAACCAAACAACTGACTGTAGAAGCTACCGGCACAGCATTCAATGTGAACGCATACGCTCCGGATCATGTAGCAGCAGTGACGTTAGTAAAAGGAAAGGTCGCAGTCACTCTTGACCAGAAAAAGACGATTTCCCTTTCACCGGGAGAGAAGATTGACTATAATCTAGGCACTGCTCTATATAACGTCAATAAGACCAATACTTATAAATGGTGCTCATGGAAAGATGGAATACTCATTTTTAGAGATGACCCGCTGGAATATGTATTCAAGCGTTTGGGACAGACTTATAACGTGGAATTTATTCTGAAAGACGCCGAACTAGGAAAGTATTCCTATAAAGCGACTTTTGAAGGTGAATCTTTAAATGAGATTTTGCGCTTGCTTGAAATGAGTGCACCTATTCGCTGTAAAGAGGTTAGTAACCGCAACAGCAATAATGAGAAGTTTGAAAAGCAGCGTATAGAGGTGAGTAGGATTGTAGGGAAATAAGTTTGTATTAGTACAAACTTAATCGTATGGCTTCAAATTAATTTCATTTGGTAGTATTAAGTTGTACGACACCCGGGTCTCATGCACACCGACACCCGGGTGTTGAACATGCTGACACCCGGGTGTCAAGCAGCATGAGACCCGGGTGTCGTACAATTTATTCTTGCAGTATCTTTTTTTCTTCTCTACTATAAGTTATGATCCCAACCACTATTAATTAAAGTCATTAGTCCCATAACAGTACAGAAACGAATTTATTACTTCATCTTGTATACCAGCGTTCCTCCTTTTACAATATCCTCATGCGAGATTGTTTTCTTCGTATATGGTTCGCCATTCAATGTAATACTATCTACATATTTATGTTCTTTCGACAAATTCTCCGCAATAATCGTGAAAGTCTTGCCATCGACCAGATGCAAGGTCATCTTCGGCAACTGTGGAGCACCGAATACATATTCCGCACTTACCGGATCTACCGGATAAAATCCCATCGCACTAAGCATATACCAGGCAGACATCTGTCCGCAATCATCATTTCCGCAAAGTCCGTCGGGTTTGTTTTTGTATTGAGTATCAAATATTTCACGAACCAATTCCTGTGTACGTTCCGGACGACCAGCCAGTGCATACAAATAAGTAACATGATGGCTTGGCTCATTTCCATGAGCATATTGCCCGATTAATCCAGTAACATCTGCTAAACTTTCACCTTCTAGCTTAACCGTAAACAATGAGTCTAATTTATTCAAGAAAGGTTTTTCTCCCCCAAACAACTGGATTAATCCTGGAACATCATGTTGTACATGCCAAGTATATTGCCATGCATTTCCTTCTGTATAATCTCCACCGACACTTTCAGAATGTGCCAACGCACTTGGGTTAAACGGAGCTTTCCAAGTTCCGTCAGCTTTGCGCGGACGCATGAACTTCGTCTCCGGATCGAAAAGATTCTTATAATAGTCAGCACGTTTCGCGAAGTAAGCGGCATCTTCCTCTTTACCCATACGACGTGCCATATCGGCAGCAGCATAATCATCATATACAGATTCTAAAGTGGAAGATACAGATTCTGCTTTTATCAGATCTGTCGGGAAATAACCATATTTCGTATAAACCTCCCAATCAGACTTCAACGGATGAGATACAGTCTGCGTCTTCTTTATTATATTGAAAGCACGTTCAGCGTCAAAGCCACGGAATCCTTTGCGATAAGCCTCGGCAATGACTGATACGCCATGATTACCAATCATACAGAAATTCTCTTTTCCCCACAATCCCCAAATAGGCAGGAAGCCTTGCACTTCACCCTGTTCGATGAGAGAATTCACAAAACCGTCCACACGTTCGGGAATCACTAATGTATAAAACGGATGAGCGGCACGGTAAGTATCCCACAAAGAGAACGTAGAATAGAAAGCACCCGTTCCAGCCTTTACTATAGAGTCGGCAGCATTACGATACATACCGTCTACGTCCGAAATTTGATTAGGCTGAATCAATGCGTGGTAGAAACAAGTATAGAAATTTGTCTTTTCATCATCGGTACCCTCTATTTCAATACGGCTCAAATAGTTATTCCATTCATTGTGGGCGGCAGTTCTCACTCCTTCAAAATCCCAGGCAGGAATTTCTGCTTCCAGATTCTTTTTAGCCCCGTCTATGCTGGTGGTGGAAAGAGCCACTTTCATCATCAGCTCGTCTCCCGGCTGCATGTCAAAAGAGGCTATGATGCGTTTTCCTTTTTCTGTTTCGCCCATCGGAAGATAAAGTGAATCGACTACCGGACGGTTGAATTTCATCACAAAGAAATAATCTTGATTGACCCATACCGTGTTATTGACATGCCCTGTCAGTGTTTGAGCATCTTCCCAGTTCACTTCACAACTATTAACTTGTGAATGATATTGTTCTTCTCTCCATGCAGGACCATGTTGCAAGTCAATCAATATAGAGGCAGAATCAGCCTTGTGATAAGTATAGCGGTGAAGGGCAGCATGGATAGAGGCAGTCAGTTCCGCTTTTACCTGTGGATCAGAGAGCTCTGCGGTGTAATATCCCGGAGTAGCCGCTTCTTTATCTTTAGGGAAATGACTACGATAAGCATCCCATGCACGGACACGTGTACCCGTGACCGGCATCACCAGAATATCGCCTAAATCCATACAGCCTGTTCCATTCAAATGTGTCTGTGTAAATCCCCAAACCAGAGAATCCTCATAAACATATTCAGAACAGTAACGCCAACCGACTGCACCCGTCACAGGGCTGGTCTGTATCATACCGAAAGGATAACATGCGCCGGGAAATGTATGCCCGTTGTCTGCGCCACCGATAAAGGTATTAACGTATTGAGTATAATCTTTTGTATCCGTCTTTTCAGCCGGAGTACAAGAAGAATAAAAAAACAAGCCTGCTGCCAGAGTTGCAGCCATAAAAGGGGTTTTTCTTCTCATGGTAAATATAATAATGTTAAGTTAATGTCGCATTATATATGCTGATATTTATCTAATTTTTCACGATAGTAGCTTTCTACATCTTTCCAGTGGTAATAAGGAGCTACGTCTGTTTTCACCGGTAGTTTAGCTTCCTTTTCATTAAGTAATACTTTTACCAATACATCGTTACTTCCTTTTTTATGGAAAAAGACGAATTGCACGTTACTAGCCATCGGGAAAATATCATACGCTCTCCATTGTTCGGATAACTTTTCTACGTCAGGGTAAGATTCTCCATAATGATTCAGTTCCAATAAAGCGACTAACGGTAACAGACAAGACTCATGACCAAATCTTAAAGTGGCCTGGTTCTTACCTTCTTTCAAAGCAGCATCTGCCCTATCTAAAATATTACGCAACAAGTCGGCTTCCCGATAGGGCATCAAACCATCCGTTACAGGAGAACAAGCGTGTGTCAGATACCAATATAAGTTGTTACAACTCCATAGATCATAACATTCTTCATCCGTGAAAAGAGAATATAGCTGCATATCTGTATCATGACTCTGCATATTACAAGCCAAATCAAAAAGACGTCTCATCAGGCGCGCTTCATCAACGTTTGCTTTTACATACGCTTCGTCTGTAAACAATGTTTTCATCAACCGTTCCGGACGTACATGGGTAGCCTCAAAATCTTTCTGAACCTTTTTCACTTTATCGGAACTAGCTATTTTACTCAAATCCTTAGCAGGAGGATTCATGTAATACATATCATGGTAACTTGCATCATTCTTGATACATAGATTAGGATTCATCGCCTGCAATTGGAGGCATTCGGATGTCATGGATAATATACACCGGATGACAACTGTGGAACGGGCATCCACTTCTGTTCCATCCGCAAATATCTGTGGGAAATTAGTATACATACGCTTTGCAATTCCTCTGTGTTGGCGTGCTCCCACCGAAGTCAGTTCACCAAGACGACCTTCCGCCATATCAGCCATGCGCAAAACAATATCCAGTGTGTTTTTACCTGTTGCAGTAAGTTTGTTTAAAGAGTCGGCTTTTAATAAAGTTTGCTTGGGGAAACGATAATCATTCGGATCAATCAAATACCGTGAACCATGACGCATATATGTGCTGATATAAAAAGGTTCGTACCCCTTAGGAGCAGCTGTCTGCTTGGCAGTAGGCGTGGGATATGCATAATAATTATTAGCGGATAAATACCGGTTTGTACGGATCTCTTCACGAGCAGTTTGCGCTTGTACCGTCCATACAAACAAGAGCAATAAAAGGATAGATGTGAGTTTTTTCATGATAGTATTATTCAATGTATTAATAGTTGTGCCACAAAATTAGAGATTTCTTCTCATTTAAAAGGATTTGATACAGACAAATATACTTAAATCTTAAATGAAGGAAGTTCCTATTTATATGGATTCGCTGTGATAAAACAAAAATTCGTACGACTTATTGAATAAATATCAACTCAATTATTTATCTTTGTTAGCTTAATAACAAGCTGGCGCAAAAAACAATAAGTATAATGAAAGATTTCTTGAAATTTACACTTGCCACGGTGACAGGTATCATTTTGTCAAGTATTGTATTATTTATAATCAGCATGGTAACGTTGTTTGGCATCATGTCTGCTTCGGACACGGAAACAATCGTAAAAAAGAATTCTGTAATGATGCTCGACTTAAACGGAACGTTGGTTGAACGTACGCAAGAAGATCCGCTGGGTATTTTATCACAGTTGTTGGGTGACGGATCTAACACGTACGGACTGGACGATATTCTTTCTTCTATCCAGAAGGCTAAAGAAAACGAAAATATTAAAGGGATTTATCTACAGGCAAACTCATTAGGCACCTCCTATGCTTCTTTGCAGGAAATCCGCAACGCACTGCTCGACTTCAAAGAAAGTGGAAAATTCGTTATTGCTTATGCAGACTCCTATACGCAGGGACTTTATTATCTTTCCAGTGCAGCCGATAAGGTGTTGCTCAATCCCAAAGGAATGATTGAATGGCGGGGTATCGCCTCTGCTCCCCTGTTCTACAAAGATCTGCTGCAAAAAATAGGAGTTGAGATGCAGGTGTTCAAGGTGGGAACTTACAAATCTGCCGTAGAGCCGTTTATTGCTACGGAAATGAGTCCTGCCAACCGCGAACAGGTTACCACATTTATCACTTCTATCTGGGGGCAGGTTACGGAAGGGGTATCTACTTCACGTAATATTTCTGTAGACTCACTGAATGTTTATGCAGATCGTATGCTCATGTTCTATCCGGCAGAAGAGAGTGTAAAATGCGGATTGGCTGATACATTGATTTACCGCAATGATGTGCGCAATTATCTTAAGAAATTGGTTGAGATCAATGAAGATGATAATCTTCCTATATTAGGATTGGGCGACATGATGAACGTAAGGAAAAATGTGCCGAAAGATAAAAGCGGTAATATCGTAGCTGTTTATTATGCATCCGGTGAAATTACAGACTATCCGAGCTCTGCAACTTCCGAAGATGGGATTGTCGGTTCGAAAGTAATTCGTGACCTGCGCAAATTGAAAGATAATGATGATGTGAAAGCTGTTGTACTCCGTGTCAATTCTCCAGGTGGAAGTGCTTTCGCCTCGGAACAAATCTGGCATGCTGTAAAAGAGCTGAAAACAAAGAAACCGGTCATTGTCTCTATGGGTGATTATGCCGCGTCAGGAGGTTACTATATCTCTTGCGTTGCCGATACGATTGTTGCAGAGCCTACTACCCTGACCGGTTCTATCGGAATCTTCGGTATGATTCCTAATGTGAAAGGATTGACTGATAAAATCGGTTTAAGTTATGATGTCGTAAAAACGAATAAATTCGCTGATTTCGGAAATATCATGCGTCCGTTTAACGAGGATGAGAAATCATTGCTTCAAATGATGATAACTGAAGGATATGATACCTTTGTAACTCGTTGTGCCGAAGGACGTCACATGACGAAGGAAGCTATCGAGAAGATTGCCGAAGGCCGTGTATGGACTGGGGAAACTGCTAAAGAACTGGGATTAGTAGACGAATTAGGTGGCATTGACAAGGCACTGGATATCGCTGTTGCAAAAGCCGGTATCGAAGGCTATACCGTTGTCTCTTATCCGGAGAAACAAGATTTCCTGTCTTCCCTGCTTGATACGAAACCGACGAATTATGTAGAATCACAATTACTGAAAAGTAAATTAGGCGAGTACTACCAGCAATTCGGTTTACTGAAAAATCTGCAAGAACAATCCATGATTCAGGCACGTATTCCGTTCGAACTGAATATTAAATAAACCGTAATACATGGACGAACACTTTATCAAGATACATAAGTGGCTCTACCCTGCCTCCTGGCTCTACGGAGCAGTGGTAATGATGAGAAATAAACTCTTTGACTGGGAAGTTCTTCAATCAAAGAGTTTTGATATACCTATCATCAGCGTGGGTAATCTCGCTGTAGGAGGGACAGGAAAAACTCCACACACTGAATATCTGATAAAGTTTCTTTGTAATCAATATAAGATAGCTGTATTAAGCCGGGGATATAAACGGCACACGAAAGGTTATGTATTGGCAACTCCGGAAAGTACGGCAAGAAGCATTGGCGACGAACCTTACCAGATGCATCAAAAATTCCCGTCTGTCACAGTAGCTGTCGATGAAAAGCGTTGTCATGGCATAGAAAAGTTGCTTGCACTGCAAAAGCCTTCAATAGATGTTATCCTATTGGACGATGCTTTCCAGCACCGATACGTCAAACCGGGATTGAGTATTCTGTTAACGGATTATCACCGATTATTCTGTGATGACACTTTGCTCCCCGCAGGACGGCTTCGTGAACCAATTAGCGGCAAGAATCGGGCGCAAATCGTTATTGTCACCAAATGCCCGCAAGACATCAAGCCTATTGATTATAACATTATCACGAAACGGCTGAACCTTTATCCATATCAACAGTTATTCTTCTCATCGTTCCGGTATGGTAACCTGCAACCAGTGTTCCCTACCATGTCTCCGGACACAAATGCAATTTCGACAAACCATGAGGTTGCTTTGTCCTCACTGACAAACACTGATATATTATTGATGACGGGAATTGCCTCACCTGCTCCCATTCTCGAAAGACTGGAAGGCTGTACCAAACAAATAGATTTACTATCGTTTGACGATCACCACAATTTCACTCATCGGGATATACAGCTTATCAAAGAACGGTTTCATAAACTGAAAGGAGAACACCGGTTGATTATTACCACCGAAAAAGATGCAACACGCCTGATTAACCATCCGGCTTTGGACAAGGAATTGAAACCATTTATCTACGCCTTGCCTATTGAAATTGAAATATTACAAAATCAACAAGATAAATTTAACCAACATATTATTGACTATGTTAGAGAAAATACAAGAAACCGCAGCTTATCTGAAAGGTAAGATGCATACCAGTCCGGAAACTGCTATTATACTAGGCACCGGACTTGGCAGTTTGGCAAACGAAATCACCGAGAAGTATGAAATAAAGTATTCGGATATCCCCAACTTCCCGGTATCTACCGTCGAAGGTCATAGCGGTAAGCTGATTTTCGGCAAACTAGGCAATAAGGATATCATGGCTATGCAGGGACGCTTCCACTATTACGAGGGTTATTCGATGAAAGAAGTAACTTTCCCTGTACGTGTCATGCGTGAATTAGGTATCAAAACCTTGTTTGTATCCAATGCCAGTGGCGGTACAAATGCAGATTTCGAAATCGGTGACCTGATGATTATCACTGACCATATCAACTATTTCCCCGAACATCCGCTTCGCGGAAAAAATATCCCTTACGGACCTCGCTTCCCGGACATGAGCGAAGCATACTGCAAGGAATTGATTAGTAAGGCTGACGAGATTGCCAAAGAAAAAGGAATTAAAGTACAACACGGAGTGTATATTGGTACGCAAGGTCCTACTTTCGAAACTCCTGCCGAATATAAATTATTCCATATCCTTGGTGCTGATGCGGTTGGTATGTCTACCGTTCCGGAAGTTATCGTAGCCAACCATTGTGGTATCAAAGTTTTTGGTATTTCCGTCATTACCGACTTAGGAGTAGAAGGAAAAATCGTAGAAGTAACACACGAAGAAGTTCAGAAAGCCGCTGACGCTGCTCAACCGAAAATGACCACGATCATGCGCGAACTTATCAACCGTGCCTAAACAATCATCCCGATTTATGAGAACTGAAATAGCATCTCTCGGTGAGTTTGGTCTGATTGACCGCCTCACCGAGGGAATCAAACTGGAAAACGAATCCAGCAAATATGGAGTGGGCGACGATGCCGCCGTTCTCTCCTACCCTTCAGAAAAGCAAGTACTGGTAACAACCGACCTGCTTATGGAAGGTGTGCATTTTGACCTGACTTATGTTCCCTTGAAGCATTTGGGATATAAATCAGCAGTAGTTAATTTCTCCGATATTTATGCCATGAACGGTACTCCCCGGCAGATTACGGTATCTCTTGGTCTTTCCAAGCGTTTCAGCGTGGAAGATATGGACGAACTTTATTCCGGTATCCGTCTGGCTTGCCAGCAATATAATGTCGACATTGTGGGAGGCGATACCACTTCTTCCTTGACAGGCCTTGCTATCAGCATCACCTGTATTGGCGATGCCGACAAGGATAAAGTAGTTTACCGTAATGGAGCCAAAGACACTGACCTGATCTGCGTCAGCGGCGACTTGGGGGCAGCCTATATGGGTTTACAACTCTTGGAACGTGAAAAAGTCGTATTGCAAGGTGATAAAGATGTCCAACCGGATTTCTCCGGCAAAGAGTATTTATTAGAACGCCAATTGAAACCGGAAGCGCGCAAAGATATCATTGAGAAATTGGCAGCCGCCAATATAATCCCTACTTCTATGATGGACATTTCTGACGGCCTGTCATCAGAACTGATGCATATCTGCAAACAAAGCAATGCTGGTTGCCGCGTTTACGAGGAGCATATCCCAATCGATTATCAGACAGCTGTTATGGCCGAAGAGTTTAACATGAATCTTACGACTTGTGCCTTGAATGGTGGAGAAGATTATGAACTACTCTTTACTGTTTCCATCGCCGATCATGAGAAAATTTCACAAATGGAAGGAGTTCGTCTCATCGGACATATTACCAAACCTGAACTTGGCTGTGCATTGATTACCCGTGATGGACAAGAATTCGAACTAAAAGCACAGGGATGGAATCCATTAAAAGAAGATAAATAATAGATTTCATCACATACCTGAAATATTTTTCATCTTATACAACACTGATAATTAGCCGACTAACTTTTTATCAGTGTTTTTTATTTCCATAAGACTTGCAGAATCCAAAAGTTTCACTACCTTTGCAACCGCAAAAGAGATATTACCGGACCGAACAAGCACGAGGTGCCATAGCTCAGTTGGTAGAGCAAAGGACTGAAAATCCTTGTGTCCCCGGTTCGATTCCTGGTGGCACCACTAACGATTCGGTAATAAAAAAATCCCTTGAACTTTTGAAGTTCAAGGGATTTTTTTATTCCTCGTATTGCAATTTGCAACCGCCTATACTTTAGAACTATGCAGTTTTTTATAAATCTCCACACGAGCATCTATTTCTGCTTGAGTCAAATGCGCAGGAAGTTCAATGGTAGTCCGCGGAGTTATTGCTACCAATACCATATCTCCCAAACCCTTTTTATACTCTTTAATAACATTTTCAGTAAACTGACTGGATGAAATAACATCACGCATTATATTACCTTTTTTCATATCTCTAATTATTTTGTTTTTTATTTTACACACAAGCAGAATATACACTTCCCTATACAGGTTTAGATTGAGCTAAATCTTCCGATGTAGATTTGTTTTCCAAAGAGATATTGATCGCATTCATGCCTTTCACTCCACGCTCAAGGTCAAATGTTACGATATTATTTTCTGCAATATTGCCAATGACATTGTTTACATGAAAAAAGTATTTCTCAACACCTGAAAGGTCTTTAATAAAGCCAAATCCTCTTGACTCATTAAAAAACTCAACCCGTCCTCTCAAGATCGTCGGCTCCTCTTCTTCCTTTTTAGGAGTTGCTATAATTATTTCATCCGGATTAATTTCTTCCTTCTTTATATCCTCTGTCGGAGGAGTCGAAGTTATCATTCCGTTCTCATCTACATAGGCAATCATATCCTCAAAGCTATTTGAGCTGCCCGATAATTTCTTGCTTTCTTTCTTTTTCAGTTTTTCTTCTCGTTTAGCGAGTCTTTTCTTTTCATTTTCACGTTTACCAACTGTCATGGATTTTGCCATAGAATTTATATTTAGTTTTATATTAATTTTAAAGAGATTGTTATTTGTTGATTTCAAATAGTATAACTGGCTTTATTCAGCTTCTTACCCGTCAGTTTCTGAATATCATTAACGAGTTTACGCTCTTCCTGCGAGCAGAATGTCAGTGCTGTCCCTGTATTCCCGGCTCTTCCGGTACGTCCGATACGATGCACATACGTTTCCGGCACATCAGGAAGATCATAGTTGATAACTAAAGGAAGTTCGTTAATATCGATACCTCTGGCTGCAATATCAGTAGCCACCATCACACGTGTTTTGCCCGACTTGAAATTGCCCAAAGCCAACTGCCGCGCTGCCTGACTTTTATTTCCATGAATCGCCTGGCTACCAATTCCCGCCTTGCCCAGTATCTTTACGATCTTATCAGCATTATGCTTCGTACGTGAAAATACCAACACCGACTGATCTTCTGATTTTTGCAAAATCGAAACCAGTAAAAGACTCTTTTCCTTTTTCTCTACGAAATAAACCATCTGTTCAATAGCATCCACAGTCGATGATTTCGGAGTTATGCTGATTCGTACAGGATTCTTCAACAAAGAATTCGTTAAAGAAATAATTGTATCAGGCATTGTAGCGGAGAAGAATAAAGTCTGTTTTTCTTTCGGAAGTTTCGGTAATATCCGCTTGATATCATGAATAAATCCCATATCAAGCATGCGGTCTGCTTCATCAAGTACAAAATATTGTATCTTATCCAGATGGATATGCCCCTGATTCATCAAGTCAAGCAAACGTCCCGGTGTAGCAACCAGGATATCAATTCCTTTGTGTAACATGTCAACTTGAGGACGTTGATTTACTCCGCCAAAAATAACCCCATGCCGCACTTGGGTATATTTGGCATAATCATTAATGCATTCACTTATTTGCAAGGCAAGCTCACGGGTGGGCGTCAAAATCAACGCTTTAATCCCCCGGCACTTGGCTGCCTCTTTATTCATTTGCAAATGTTGTATAATGGGAATAGCAAACGAAGCAGTTTTACCTGTTCCCGTTTGCGCACAGCCTAATATATCTCTTTTTGCTAATGCAGCCGGAATTGCCTCTCCCTGAATGGGAGTGGGCACTGCATATCCTTTTTCTTCAATAGCTTTTAAAATCGGTTCGGTTATATTTAATTCTTTAAATGTCATAATTGTTATTTTTGCTGTATCAAAACAGCTATTAATTTATATTGTAAAGGGACTGACAAACTCCATCATGGGAATGAAAATCCCGTAGGTTAAGCCAGTTTATGGGTTGCCAAGAAAAACTCGCGCTCTAGTGTACTCATTACTTCTTTTACACTACTGATTTTTTCAGCGAGAAAAGCATTGCTACCGGCAAAAGCATAGCCTTTTTTCATATTTCCTTTGGCTGCATTATATAAAGCCTTAATAATGCAATAAGGGCTTTTTGTATAATCACATGTTTTGATACAATGGAATGAGCAACTCTTAGGCCTCTCCAGTCCACTATTCACATTGTGAATAAATTCCCCGTCAATAGCTCGTCCTGGCATTCCCACAGGACTTTCAATAATAAGAACATCTTCGGACTTGGAGTGAATATATACTTCCTTGAACGTCTCGGACGCGTCACATTCCTGGGTGGTAACAAATATACTTCCCATTTGTACCCCTGCAGCTCCCAGTTCCATAAAATGTGCAATATCTTCCCCCGTCGAAATGCCGCCGGCGGCAATCACCGGAATCTGTTTCTGTTCTTTATAACTGGATGCAATCATTACCACTTCCGGAATCAAAGTTTCCAAAGCATAATGCTGATCCTGTAATTGTTCTTTTTTGAATCCTAAATGCCCACCGGCTTTAGGCCCCTCCACCACGATTGCATCGGGCAGATAATTATAGTTCTTCTGCCATTTATCGCAGATGATTTTGGCTGCTCGTGAAGAAGATACAATAGGCACTAGCTTGGTTGTACTCTCCGGAGTCAGATATGAAGGCAGGTCGAGTGGAAGCCCGGCACCGGAAAATACCACATCAATCTTTTCCTCGATTGCGGTGCGCACCATATCCGCATAATTCGATAAAGCAACCATGACGTTTACGCCAATAATACCTTTTGTTTTCGCACGTGCTTTCCGGATTTCCTCTTTCAGCCCGTTAATACATTTTTCAGGATAAGTACCTTTCCCTTTGGGGTATAACAAACCTAAACCTGCGCATGATATAACGCCTACTCCTCCTTCGTTTGCTACTGCCGAAGCCAAACCCGAGAGCGAGATACCTACTCCCATTCCACCTTGTATTACAGGTGTTTTTATCTCAATATTTCCTATAAAGAATGATTTCATATATTTTATTTTGCTTTAGAGCAATTGAACAAGATAAACAGTGTGAGCACACTTTATTCAAGCGCTCAAGATTGGCCCTGTCATTGACTATTTGCCTTGTTGGGTGTAATTTATTAAACCTTTACTCCTGACTTTTTCAAGAGTATTGTGTATTACAAAAAAGTCTAATAAATCTATTTTCAGAATGGAAAGTGCAGGAGTAGATATTCCTGATATTGCACAGAAAAAGAGCCAGAATTAGCAGAACTTAAATGTAATATGATTTTTTGTCTTCCCCTGTGTCAATCAGAAGATTCCTCCGTTGAATCATGAAACGGAAATAACTTATTAAATAAAAGCAGAAGATAATATCTTCTGCTTTTATTCGGATATTAATATCTTCTAGAGTTATTATAACCACCACGGCCACCACCGTTAGACGGTCTTTCAGTACGAGGACGTGCCACGCTTACTGAAATAACTTTCTGGTCGTATTCAACTCCATTCAGTTCGTCAATTGCTTTTTGTCCTTCTGTATCATTCGGCATTTCTACGAAAGCAAATCCTCTGGATCTACCAGTTTCTCTGTCAAAAATTACTTTAGCTGAAGAAACTTCTCCAAACTCTGCAAATAAATTTGTTAAGTCAGCATCATTAGTGCCATAGCTTAAACCTGAAATGTAAATGTTCATTTAAAATTTTATTAAAATAAATACTAATTTGGAGTGAGGAGGATAATTAAAGACAAGGACTGCTTGCTAATAAAATATTATAAAGAAGAACTATACGATAATGATTCGTAACTCAAACTCTTGGTACAAAGGTAACACAATAAATCAGAATAATACATTTATACCCGTTCTTTTTCGGAAGAAAGACGATAATTATCATTTATTAGCACACAATTCATCCTAAATCGGCGAGATACACAATTTTGCCTCTCATTCTTGATATTCTCTTGTAATATATCTACTTTTGCCATTACATAAATTATCAAGTCCCACTTTATGGATGTCAGAATAGAACCAAGTTGGAAACAACAATTACAAGAAGAATTTGACAAACCATACTTCGAAAAGTTGGTTACATTCGTCAAAGATGAATATAAACGGGCACACGTCCTCCCTCTTGGACATCAGATTTTTCATATATTCAATTCCTGTCCCTTCGAAAAAGTAAAAGTAGTTATCCTTGGACAGGACCCTTATCCCAATCCCGGACAATATTATGGAGTCTGTTTTTCTGTACCTGATGGAGTAGCTATCCCTGGTTCACTAAGCAACATCTTCAAAGAAATACACCAAGATTTGGGAAAGCCAATTCCAACTTCCGGTAATTTGGATCGTTGGGTAGCTCAAGGTGTATTCCCGCTAAACTCTGTTCTTACTGTACGTGCGCACGAAACCGGTTCTCACCGAAATATGGGCTGGAAAATCTTCACAGACGCAGTTATCAGGAAACTAAGTGAAAAACGGGAGAATTTGATATTTATGCTTTGGGGAAGTTATGCGAAAGAGAAATTATCTTTGATAGATAGCAACAAACATCTGGTACTAACCACTGTTCATCCCTCTCCCCGCTCTGCCGAATATGGTTTCTTCGGTTGCAAGCACTTCAGCAAAGCCAATGCTTTCTTGCATAGTAAGGGAATAGAAGAAATTGATTGGTAAATAAATGATTTCTCAAAACAAACTATCAGTACCCAGAAACATTCGTCATGAATAAATCAAACGATATCACCCGAGAAGAAATGTGGGCCAAGCAATGCTTGTCTGCTACCGATATTGATTACGCTGTGTGGGAACGGGATAAATCCATACTTCACCAACTTTCAAAAATCTGTCACAACTGCACATTTGTTGTCGATGTCTACAAATGCAATTACACGTATGCATCCTCGAATTTCGTTGATTTACTGGGGTATGACAGTCACAAGATAGAAACTTTGGAAAAGCAGGGAGATTATTTAGAATCACGTATTCATCCGGACGACCGTGCGCAACTGGCAGCATTACAGGTCACGTTAAGCCAGTTCATTTACAGTCTGCCTCTCGAACAGCGAAACGACTATTCCAACATTTACAGTTTCCGTATACTCAATGCCAAGCAGCAATATATACGTGTCACTAGCCGACATCAAGTTTTGGAACAAGACCGTAACGGCAAAGCATGGCTCGTAATAGGCAATATGGATATTTCACCCGACCAAAAACATTCCGAAACAGTAGACTGCACTGTCCTAAATCTGAAGAACGGGGAATTCTTCTCTCCTTCCTCTTTGCTAATGCCTTCTTCGCTCAACCTCACTAATCGGGAAATAGAGATATTACGGCTTATTCAAAAAGGGTTGTTAAGTAAAGAGATTGCAGACAAGCTATGTATCAGTATTCACACTGTCAATATTCACCGGCAGAACCTGTTACGCAAATTAGGTGTGCAAAATTCCATCGAAGCCATTCGCTTGGGACAGGAAACCGGACTACTAAGTTAATTAACCCATACACCTTTTCCTGAAGCTACCAGTCTGTCTAAGGCATCCATTCCACCACACCCACCACCGGGTGCAATCTTCTCCATTCCTCAAATTCCGGATAACTACGTACACCATCCTGAATCACAGCTTGATAATACTCCACTCCCATAATTTTTTCCGTATCAGGCGTTTCGTATTTCAATTTCAGGATAGCCAGTCTCATTTCATCTGTCAATACCGCAGAAATGCGTTCGGCCACCCTTTCAAAATAGCCATCATAACGAGAGCCTTCTTGGATATGAATCATATCCATTTGCCAGAGTTCTCCTTCCATATCCTGATACCATGCATGCCACTCTATACACGCTTCTGCTGTATGTAATAAATTCGTATATTCAATCCTCTTTACGGACGTATTTTCCGCCAATTCAGCCATCGCCCGAAAGCTGGCAGACAAATCCAAAGGAGAAGTGTAAATGTGAAAATCAATATCCCGATGTTTCATCAATAATCCTGTACGCAACGAACCTACCAGATTCACTTTGGCACCAATCCCCTCCCATATCCGAACAATACGGGTATCCTCTATAATCTCCCAAGCTTTCTGCTGGTTACGTTTTGCCAATTCAAGAATATTCATCTTTTTCCTTATTAAGTAAGTATGCAAAAATAGGAAAAAGGATACATATATAGCTATAAATAACTATTTAATCCCTTAATGGGTTGAGCTAACTTTGTCCGCAAATTCAATTCTTCACCATACAACTAAAAAGAGATTATGATATTCAATCAAACAGAGAAACAGGAAAAAGAGTATTTACAGCAAGTCATAACCACTATCCATGATACGATTAACACTACCAGTACTTCCGTCAAAGAGCATATAGACACCCTGCAGGAGTACAAGGATTATCTATGGTCGAACAAAGATATCGATCCCCACGAAATCCGTTCCATGCGCGAAAGCATATTAAATCATTTTGTATTAGGTGAAAATGTAATTGACAAACGCAGGCGACTAAGCAAAATACTGGATATCCCCTATTTCGGACGAATCGACTTTCAGGAAAAGAAAGACAAAAGCCAAGTTAGTCCGATCTATATAGGAATACATACTTTCTATGACCTCAATCAAAAAAAGAATCTGATTTACGATTGGCGAGCTCCTATTTCAAGCATGTTCTACGATCATGAATTAGGCGAGGCGTTCTACTCCTCTCCGGCAGGCAAAATTAACGGAGCGATCTCACTCAAACGCCAATATCGTATTCGCAAAGGAAAAATGGAGTATATGATTGAAAGTTCCGTAACTGTTCATGACGATATTCTGCAAAAAGAACTATGTTCCAATGCCGACAATAAAATGAAAAATATCGTCACGACAATTCAGAGGGAACAGAATCAGATCATCCGCAATGAAAACGCTTCTGTACTTATTATACAAGGTGTTGCCGGTTCAGGAAAAACCTCTATCGCGCTCCATCGTATTGCCTACCTGCTTTATGCACAGAAAGGACAGATTTCTTCCAAAGACATATTAATCATCTCCCCCAATAAAGTATTTGCCGATTACATTTCTAATGTACTTCCGGAACTTGGCGAAGAGACCGTTCCCGAAACCAGCATGGAGCAAA
The DNA here is from genome assembly GCF_003604005.1 of Bacteroides sp. OF03-11BH. Lineage (NCBI taxonomy): Bacteria > Pseudomonadati > Bacteroidota > Bacteroidia > Bacteroidales > Bacteroidaceae > Bacteroides > Bacteroides sp. OF03-11BH. The sequence continues at coordinate 20,626 of NZ_QTMW01000022.1, forward strand.
TTCTGTCGGACGTAATTGACAACAAATATAAACACCAGAATTTCTTCGACCAAGTGACGGAACTATTAGAAAACCCGACACCCGACTTTATCGAACGGATTCAATACAAAGCCTCCTTCGAGTTTATATCACTACTTGACAAATTCATCCTTTACATGGAAAACAACTATTTCAAAGCAACAGACGTAAAACTCACCAAATACATCACCATTCCTGCCGAATTTATTAACGAACAGTTCAAACGATTCCACCGCTATCCCATACGTCAACGATTTGAGACTATGACAGGTTACATTCTGGAAATGATGCAACTACAATATAATCTCACAGTTAGTACTCCGGAGAAAAACCAACTAAAGAAAGAGATAAAAAAGATGTTCGCGGGCAATAACGATCTCCAAATCTATAAAAACTTTTTTGAATGGATCGGAAGACCGGAGATGTTCAAAACACGAAAAAACCGCATACTGGAATATGCGGATTTAGCTCCTTTGGCTTATCTGCATATCGCTTTAAATGGGAACAATGCCCAATCTTACGTCAAACACCTTCTGATAGACGAAATGCAAGACTATTCTCCCATACAATACAAAGTGATTCAAAAACTTTATCCGTGTCGAAAAACAATTCTTGGAGACACTTCCCAATCCGTCAATCCTTATGGTTCTTCCACTGCCAATATGATTCAGAAAGCATTTGCAACAGGAGAAATAATGAAACTTTGCAAAAGCTATCGTTCTACTTTTGAGATCACCAGTTTTGCACAAAAAATTCAACCGAACAATGAATTAGAACCGATTATAAGACATGGGGAACACCCCAAGATTCTTCCATTCAAAAATACAGAAGAGGAAATCCAAGGTATTGCGGATTTAGTAAACTCCTTCAGGAACTCCCATTATACCTCATTAGGGATCATCTGCAAAACAGAATCCCAAGCAAAAGAACTTGTTCAAAAGTTCCAGATATATGCAAACGACATCTCACTTTTATCAAATCAAAGTTCTGCTTATGTGAAAGGGATTATCATCACTTCCGCCCATATGGCGAAAGGACTGGAATTTGACGAAGTAATCATTCCGCAAACAGATGATAAGAACTATCATTCCAATATTGATAAAAGTATGCTTTATGTGGCAGCCACAAGGGCTATGCACAAGCTAACTTTGACTTATTCTGTTTCTTCACCCGGTTGTCGATTCCTGTAATAGAATATAACATCGAAAATTAATTGAGAGAAAAAGAACAACCAATCTCCTATTATTACCTATTTTTGTACAATGAAAAATAAAGGAATGAAATACGAGTTTACCGCAAAAGTATGGAACTACTCATCGACTGTTGGAACGGGCGGTTGGCACATAGCCTGCCTGCCGAAAGAGATGTCCAAAGAAATAAGAGAGAATCTCGGATTCTTAGAGGAAGGCTGGGGACGGTTGAAGATGACGGCCAAAATCGGCAATACCCAATGGGAAACCGCAATCTGGTTTGACACCAAACTTGATACTTATTTACTTCCTCTCAAAGCGGAAATCAGAAAAAAGGAAAAGATCACAACTGATAAAGAAATAGAGATTATGATTTGGATTTAAAACAAACGATAAGAAGAACTACCCGCAAAACAAGAGCCGCTTGAACAATCTCAAACGGCTCCGTAACTCCTTTAACAACATGGTTATCGAGCTAATACAACCACCGGTCTATATTCCTTTTTTCTGCACTGAACTCCACTCCAACTTTAACCAACTCACGCCCGTCTACCTGATAAGGTATCAGATAGCCTTTTTCATCAATCTGCTGCAAAGCCTGTTCGGCAGTACCATTCAGTTTAAATTCAAATACATAAATATACTTCGGAGTTTTCACCACTGCATCCGCCCGTCCGCGGGCACTACGAACCTCTGCTCCGGTAAATTGCCCCATCAGTTTGAAAACTAAATAAAATACAACCTGATAATGTCGTTCGGTCTTTTCATTCAGTTCATAAGGGAAATCTGCGAAGAAAGCCTGCAAGCGGGTAAGAAAAGCATCAACATCACCACTCTCCAATTCACGTACAAATTTACCAAGATAAAAGCCCCGTTCATCATCTACCACTGATGTGTAATAAGGAACCAAAAAATCCATAAATCCATATCGTACTTCATCATTGGGAAATTTCAGCAGGTAGTTTCCAAAACGCTTGTCATACCCCTTTATAGTCAAATAGCCACTCTGATAAATCAACGGAATCGGATTATTAGCATCTACCCTATATTCCATAAACGAAGAAGCATTGGCTTCTACCCCATCAATCAACGTACGCAAATCATACTCACTCTTTTTAAGCAGTTCGACTAAAAAAGTAGGAGTACCGGTTTGGAACCAATAATTACTAAACTTATACCCGTCAAAAACGTTAAGCACACTGAATGGATTGAATACTCCTTCCGCAAACTCACAAAAATGATAACCGTCATATAAAGCCGTCATCTTATTTAATGTTTCTTCACAAGTCAGTTCATTTGTTTCTGCCAATCGATTCAGTTCAGGAGTAAAAGTATCCTCCAATTCTTGTCGTGTAATACCACAAATCGTGGCATACTGCGGCTTCATACTGATATCATTCAGTTGATTCAAATCACTGAACACACTGACTTGCGCAAACTTAGTCACACCGGTAAGGAAAACAAAACGAAGATAACGGTCAGAACTTTTCAGTACACCATAGAAGGCCTTCAATGTCTTACGATAGTCATCAAGCAAAGCGTCATCACCCAATGCCTGCAACAAAGGTTTATCATATTCATCCACCAAGACTACGACTCCACGACCAGACTGTTCACAGGCTCGGCGAATTACACCCGCAAAACGTCCGGAGAGAGTTTCCTCATCCTCCCCTTTGCCATATTTCAGTTCCCATTGCGTCAACTGCCTGCTAAGAATTTCGACTAAAGCCTGGGGAGAATCATATTTTTCCGCGTTTAAATCCAAATGAAATAGCGGATATGTCTTCCATTCCTTTTCCATATCAGCTATGGCCAACCCTTCAAATAATTCTTTCTTACCTTCGAAATAAGCTTCAAAAGTAGAAAGAAGAAGACTCTTGCCGAAACGGCGAGGGCGGCTCAAAAAATAAGGTTTACCTGTGTTAGCTATTCGCCACACAAAAGCAGTCTTATCTACATAGAGATAATTTTCTTCACGAATCTCTGCAAAAGTCTGTATTCCAATAGGAAGTTTACGTAATATCCCGTCCATGATTTTTTCTCTATTTTGATTATTCAAAGATACGCATTTCCATGGGAATACACATACAAACTCCACAAAAAAGTACACAGTTTCACAGACATCACTACCATGACTCCATTTTTCATCAAAACTAGCTCTGTACCAGACTAGCACCATCTCACTTCCTCTTCACTTTGCAAATCCAACACACAATAACCAGAACCAGCAAAATAATTCCGTACCAATACCAACCTCCGGTTGTCCTATTAGTAGTTTTCTCAACTCCCGTTTTAGAAATCTCCTTCTTAGCACTCATATCCGACAAGCTCACAGACTGTAAATCTACTTCTTGAAGCAGTTGTTTCTCATTAACATTTTTCCTATCCACCACAGTCTTCACCACCATCCCAGCCTTCAATCTAAGCGTATCCACAGGAAATACAAACAACACCTGCTCGATATGCTCCTCCACCACCTCCGAATCCTTTTCTGAAGCAACCTTATTTTTAACAAGACTTTTCCCGGAACTACTATTTAAACTTGAATCAACCCTAACTTCACTCTCCCTGTTTATCACCTCTTTCTTACTCCTACATCCCGACAGCAATACAGGCACAACCAAAGCCACCAACAACACAAACAGTAATTCCCTCCCACTCCTCAAAAACTCCTTCACATCAAAACAGGGACAAGCCTTCACATATTCATAAGGTTCAATCACTCCGTCACCATTCAAATCCGGTGAAGTATCCCGATGTCCCAACACTTGGAGAATATTATATTCCCGCTGCAAATCGATAATAATCTGATAAAGTACCCGTTTTTGAGCATTCGTCCGGGTATCTGCCGGACGCCCGTTCTCATCCAATCCGCCGATATAACATATCCCGACACTTCGCTCATTCCAACCCTTACAATGAGCACCGGCCAAAGCGACATCCCGCCCCTTTTCCAATTTCCCATCCAAACGGATCACATAGTGATACCCGATACCGTTGAACCCACGTTCCCGGTGCCAACGGTCAATATCTGTGGCAGTAAAATCCTGTCCGGCTTTCGTAGCCGAACAATGTACTATGATAGAATCTATATTTCTCATGATTATTCATTATTAGTTCAAACGCACCAGTTAATAATCCGAAGGTGGCATACGCTTCACACACCCTCTAATCTCACACTTCTTCACTTCCGACTCCTTCTGTATCAACTCCACTTCATGACATTTATGTATCCAGTCAATCTTCTCTTCCTGCTCCTTGCGAAGTTCAATATAAAGCCCGTCTATCTTCTCGTCACGTTGAGTCAGCCGTTCTTCCAGCCAGTCCACCTTTTTACGGCGATTTTCTTCTTCCATACTGTTCACGGACGCTTCCTCTTTCCGTGCATCCGTCTTACGACAAGTGAGATACCTCACTAACCATTTCACTGCTTCCAAACCACCCATAGCAGTAATAAAAGCAAGGATTGTAGTTATTTGCATATTTATATTTTTACGTAGTTATAAAGAAAGAATGAGGCCGAAGCCCCATTCCATACAAACCAGACAGTTCTCAACGGCTCAATCGAGTAGGAGGAAAACGAATTGGTATTCTTCCTACTTTTTCGTTTTCCGACCTCTCACACCACCGTACGTGCCGTTCGGCATACGGCGGTTCCTATTTTGGGCACCATTTGAGATAGCAGTCCATGAACTCCATATAGCCTGCCTTACGCAATTTATCATTGGACATTACAAAGGTTACTATTGGGCTGTTCGAGACACGCCAATAACCTAGACGAGTGTTTCCCCATTGATATGCCTGCCACTCAGAGACACCGCATTTCTTTAAGTTTGCTACTCGGGTTTTGGCATTCTTCCATGATTTCCAGATACACATGCGAATACGTCGTCTTAGCCATTCGTCGGTTTCAATACAAAGCCTTTTCATTTGTGCAAGGCAGAAGTAGGCAATCCATCCTCTTATGTAATCTTTGAGTTTCTGTTTCCTTTTCTCATATCCCCATCCATTACTCCGACTTGTCAATTCTTTGAGTTTTGATTTCATCTTGTTTTTGGATTTTGAGTGTACAAGTAGAATACAGTCCCCTTTCTTCACATAAAAGGAGTACCCTAAGAACTTTACTCCTTTCACATAAGATACGACCGTCTTTTCATGGTTCACTTTAAGGAAGAGTTTCCCTTCTATGAACAGAGTTATCGATTCCCTTACACGTTTGGCGGCACGTTTGGATTTGCAAAATATCATCGCATCGTCTGCGTAACGGACAAAGGGGTGTCCACGTCTTTCCAGTTCCTTGTCCAATTCATTGAGCATGATATTACTTAACAGAGGACTTAGAGGACCTCCTTGGGGAGTTCCTTCTGTACTCCTCTCGAACATTCCTCGGTTTATTACACCGCTACGAAGATATTTGTGTATCAGACTTATTACCCTTCCATCCTTTATGGTACGGCTGAGTATTTCTATCAGCTTGCTATGACTTACCGTATCGAAAAAGCGTTCAAGGTCGAGGTCGACTACATATATATAACCTTCACTCACTATCTTTTGCGCCTTACGGAGAGCATCATGGCAACCCCTTTTGGGACGGAACCCGTAACTTGTCTTGGAAAACTGACGCTCGTATATCGGCGTCAACACTTGGTTTATGGCTTGTTGCACCAATCGGTCTACCACTGTGGGGATTCCTAAGAGGCGCTTTTTGCCATTGTCCTTTGGTATTTCTACCCTGCGTACAGGGTTGGGACGATAAGTCCCGGACTGCAAAGAGATTATCAGTTCATCCTTATTGGCCTTTAGCCATGGCAATAATTGTTCGCATGACATCTTGTCGATACCGCCACTTCCATTGTTCCTGACTACCGCCTTATAGGCTTTGTTCAGGTTCGATGGACTAAGGATGATTTCCAATAGGTGTTCTTTGTCAAATGGTACTTCCACGATGTTGTCTTCGGTCATCCACATGAAAGTCTGCACTCCCTCATACCATTCGGATTCCGTCCTAGCTCTTTGAGGGAAGTCATGAGCTTGGGCTGATGTTTTCTGCATTCTTTCTTTCATTTGGTAACTTTCAATTACTATCGTTTAATTATTAGGTTCGGTCCTTCATGGGAATATCGACAATCCCACTACTATGACCTCTGCTGACTTCTCACGGCAAGCGTTACTCCATACATTTCGTAAAGACAACTATTCTGTATGTCCGTGAGACCTCCTCGGATAAGGGTATTAACTTTCTATCTTATGTCTGCTCCATTTACACCAACCGTTTCCGAATAGCTATAGGGCTTTGGTTTGTTCAGCAACCTTACCCACGGTCATATGCCTTATATGAAGTTTCTGTTCGTCAGACCAGATATTTGCCGCCAGCTTCTTTCAGATTCCAACTCGCGAGGGACACCATTGCTATTGGCTGTATGATTCCCGCTATTAGGGCTCATTGGGGACTTGCATCCGGTAGCTAATAACCATGCCGAGCATACTGAATCAAGCAGCCGGATCCGGTGCTTCACCATTACCACCCGAACCACCATCCGGATCCGGAGTTTCACCCCCATCATCCGAACCGTCACCAACACTACCCAAATCATTAATATGATCCAAATCCTTGAACTTCAATCCATCCGAACGGGTAGTCGTCCCGGTAAACAGACGAATGTCCGAGTTAGCACGAAAACAGATACGAAGCCCTGAAATATTAGCGATCGTAAAATCTTCCGCCTTCTCCGTCCCTTTGCTTTGGGCAGAAAGGTAAAAATATCCCAGACCGGCGATATTCACCGAACGGCCACCCAGCAATGTCTTTCTCAATAACGTACGGAAATCTTTCAATACACTAATCGTTTCACCCTCGCTGACACCGGAAGCAGACGCAATCTCCTTTGCAAACTCATCCAACGTTGCACTCGTATCATACTGATAAGAAATCACCGGATACACTTTCTTTCCTGCTTCTTTATTTGTAGGGTCACACAGGCGAGACACCCTTCTAAATCTAATAGCCATACTACTTTTCTTTTTTAATAAATACTGTTTTAATTATCACTTCGCTAACGTTAACGATGCAAAGATGCAGCATCTTCCACGGAGATGAAACGACACCAAATAACCTCATCAGAAAAGTACTAAAAAGCATTTCAGACATATACAACTGACATAGAGGAACTAAATAAACGACAAGAAAACAACGAAAAGCAAAGAAAAAGCGACAAAACCGATAGCCGGGGAGAATAATAAATAAACAAATATATTCAAACGAATAAATATCATACAAAAAGAGTGCACCTTCTCCCCCACCGGGAAAAAGGTGCACCACACAAACAAAACAAACAATAGTCTACCTTCACAGGCAGAGGAGAACCCATGATTCCATTTTTCCTATGCTACTATTATAAAAAGAAAAAATAGCAGGGGCACGGATTCTCTTGGGGAAATGAGGCGCTTCACAGCGACATAAAGGATATAGGCCATTAAACTCATTTATTATACTATATGGGGAAAACCTACATCTTTTTCTATTCTCACAAAAACATGAAATGAAACAATTAATTTCCTTTTATTGTTTTCCAGACAGGCACTGCTACCACCGCACCGACAATCGGAGCCACAATAAACAACCAAAGCTGGCTAATAGCCTCCACTCCGGCAAACAATGCCGGACCAATGCTACGGGCAGGATTAACTGATGTCCCCGTAACGGGAATACATACAATATGCACCAGTACCAAAGTCAATCCGATAGCCAGTCCGGCAAAATGAGGACTGCTATTATCCCGGTCGGTAGTGCCCAATACAGTCAGCACGAAGATGAACGTAAACACCGCCTCGGCCACAAATGCAGCCAGCAGATACGGTTCTTCAAAACCGTTGGCTCCCGTACCTTCTATCCCCATTGTACCGGTAATCAACCACAGCAATGCAGAGCCAAGTATTCCGCCCGTCACTTGCGCTACGATATACACACCGGCTTCCATTACCGACAGTCCGCCATTCAGCCAAACGCCGATGGTGATGGCCGGATTGATATGACAGCCCGAAACAGGACCGATTGTGTACGCCATTGCCACCACCGACAAACCGAACGCGAAAGCAATCGTCAACACCGCGGCTACCGATGTCGCGCCGCCATTCAATACAGCAGCGCCGCATCCCATTAAGACAAGCACCATAGTGCCCACCATTTCAGCTATAAATTTCGTTTTCATAATCTACTTTTTTCTATTCAATTACAAGATATTCAACTATAAGATTTTCAATTCTCTCCAATCATTCAGTTCTCTCTAATCATCCTCCCATTCCGAAGGCGGCAACGACTTCTTCCCATACCATTTCATCCAGGCACGAGATTTCCGCTTTCTCAAATAAAGCGCATCGCTACAATGCTCCAACGCTTCCCAGTCAAATGAAGAATGGTGTCCGAACCACCTCTCCAGCCAGTAAAGCAGATGATAACTCATGAACGCAAGCAACATCCACCACCACGAAAGCCAGACGGATAGCACCAATGCAGGCAATAATGCCAAGAAGAAACATTCCGTATACTGTCGCGCATGAATCTGAAGTTCCATCTCCTCCCACCCTTCCAAATATTTAAACCGGGTGAAACAACAACCGAAAATCATAAAATAATGCCTTTTCTTCCTGTTCAGGAAAGTTTTCGCCAACAGACTATTATATATTATCATATCCTTCTCTTCATTTAAAAAAAAGCAACATTGCAAAGAACCATCCAACTACCGGTCGACAAGCCCACCTTGTAACGACAAAGCACTTTCAGTCCCGACGTAGAAGAAAACGAGACAGCCCCGCAATGTTGCCTGAAATACCTTGAAATGAAATAAAACTATTATTCGACGATTACGGCACGGTTCAATTCAGGTTCACTAAAACGGTTGTTCGTATCGCCCTCCGCTTTCTTCACGAGACGTTCAGGGGAAATTTTATACTTTTCGACTAATAAATTGTACACATATTCCATACGTTGTTCACTCAAACGCTGGTTCAGTTCCTTGCTGCCCGTAGCGCTGTCTGCCGAACCAATCAGCGTGAAAGTCTTGTTCTTATCCGCCTTGATGGCGTTGTTCACATAAAACTCAAGATTGGTAAGTTCCTTCTTGTCCAGGGTAGCTTTGCCGATATTGAAGAACAGGGCTACCGGCGAAGCAGTCACTTTCGATTCATTCACCACTTCCGGTTTCCGACTTCTGGCAGCTTCCAGTTCGGCGGCAAGGCGCTGTGCTTCGGTGCTCAAATCATGATTTTTGGCGCGAAGCGCGTTGATACGTTCATTATAAGATGAATAATCTGCAGGAGCCACTTTCTCGACACGATTGAAACGGGTCTTGCCCAACTTCACGCTTAGACCCAGTGTCACCGAACTCATACCTTCACCTTTGCTGCCACTTACAGTTCCGTCAAAACACTCTTTCACTAGCATTTGCCGTCCTTCCAGAGTCAGGTCCAGACGCTTGCCCAGGCGGAACGTATTCAAGATACCGATGTTGGCGGCAATTTCATTGTCATGCGTACTGTTTCCCCACGAACGTGCCCAACCGAAACCTACAAACGGAATCACATTCCACACACGTTTCTCATTGAATCCGAGGAAACCGTTCGACCAGTTCCACATAAAGTCCGCATGGAGATTGGATACATTAAACTCTTCCTTGTAATAACCGCGATGCGCCCCTTTGGCATACATTCCGCTTGCGTCCGTCAGCCCCTTGGCTTTCAGACCCAAATATTGCAGACGGACTCCGTAAGAAGGAGTAATCCACTTGCCCAACGACACATCCAGTGCAGGAGCGATACGGTTGCCCACCGATGTCTTGTTATCAAATTCGCCTTCATAGATATTGATTCCACCGCCTACACCGATATACCAGTTACTCCAGAAACTATTCGTTTCATACGGGCCACGGAGAATATTTCCGTCCGTGTCACGATTTTCCTTTTGCTGTGCCATGGCACAGACTGATGATAATACCAATGCAACTGTAATAATTTTCTTTTTCATGTTTCAATTTTTATGTTCAACATTTAGTTTAACCTGTTTCTTTACTCTAATCTCATTTTACTTCCGGGGCGGAATTTCACTTGTCGTTTGGCCGGAATCAGCATTGAGCCGCCTGTGGCAGAATTATGCCCGTTGCGTGCTTTCCGTTCCTGAACGACAAAACTGCCGAAACCGACTAAAGTGACACTCTCTCCTTTATGCATTGTTTCCGCAATGGTTTCCATGATTGCATCTACTGCATTCGTAGCTTCGTTAAAGCTCAACTGACCTTTAAGGGCTACTTCTTTGATTAGTTCTGATTTGTTCATATTTTCATAATTTATAATTTACACGACAACGTCATTCACGCACACACCGCACTGATTGGGCTGCATCCCAAGAACCCGTATATGCAGAAAGTTCAATTTCTGACGATGTAAACATAAGACATTCAGCCCACGCCATTGAACCATCGTTACTGGGAGTAGCCCATTTTTGTGGACGGGAAGTCCAATAATACCCATCAGTAAGAAAATAAAAGGTGTTTTTTGCGACTTTTGCACTTGTAGCAGGATAATAAGCCTTTTTACGACGTTCAGCATCATAATAAAAACAATATCCCATATTATTTTCATAAGACATGGAAGAATCGTAATACAAATTATCTAATTCAGAACCTACACCGGATTTATAAAAAGAAGCGGCAAAGTCTGTTTGCGGAACCATATACCCCAGCGGGCAGGGATCATAAATTGTTTTTACAGCCTCAACTTTATAATCCTGGACAGGGACTCCCCACAAGTTATAAAGTTCTTCTGAATAAGGTATCCATGTATCATTGTAACGATCCTCCATACTACCGTGTAGTATACATTCTATAAACTTCTCCGGATTCTGAATAGCATACTGAAGCCCTGAAACATTCGGATTCATCACCACATTTTCCAACTCTATTTGTTTATCACGTACATTATAAACCAGAGCATCCTTTCCCTCTGTTAATGACACTTTGCCAATCATAGGATCTTTACGTCCCCATTGATAATGTAAGCCAACCGATTTAATCGAATTAGTTTGGACAGATGTAGCTCCCAAATTACGATCGAGTACATAATACTGCTTTCCACTATAAGTCCGGTCATTCGTAGGTATCACATATTTTTGTTCTTCCGGTTGTTCTGTACACCAAATATGCCAACTCCAAAGACATTTCGCATTTTCTGCATTAGGATCGTTATCATCATATACAGCAATCAAGGCATTGCCACTTCCTGTTCCTTTTACAAATTCAACTCGGTTTGTTGTCGAATTAAATGCAACCTGCGTTATCAACCCTTCCATATCCTGCCAAATTAGTTTTGCAGATTTAGGATGAATCTCCGCACCACCTGCCTGTGTCAACAGATTATCATCGGCATCCCTAAAAGTTCCCACATCAATAATACCTCTCGCACCGACTCCCATAACAGTAGCGTCAAACGAGTATTTTCCTGCATAGGGAGATACAATATAACAATTGGAAGTCCCTTCCTCGTCCAATACATTCGAAGTCCCTATCTCTGATATTGGAATATATCTAGTCATATTTCCCATTTTCACTTCTAAATAGCCACCATCAAATCCCTTCCCTGTTGTACAATAAAACTTCCACGAATAAATATCTCCACTAAGCCAATCAATACGTTGCGAACGATTGTCGTTATATGCATAATTATTATCTACTTTAATTACATTCTCTATTTTCTCATCATAACGCCATAACTGCAAATTAGATGTAGGCATAGTCGTTTCTTTGTCTGGTTGAACAGCCCTTATACTACGAAAGATCAATTTATCCAAAAGTGCCTCATCTGAATCATTGTTATATAAATCGACATTTACCAATGAGACCGGATCTGAAATTTCAGATAAAAGTTCAACTGCTCCCCTACTAAAATTCATTTGATACTGCCCGTTATATTCATATACTCCTGTCCATGAATTATCTACAGAAACTGTATATTCCAAATTACTACCCGGCATATTTACCGCATCCTCTACATAAGAATAACCATCAGAACGCACGCTAGAAATATTGAAAGTATATCGGCATCCATGTTTGACATCTATGTACTTACCAGCAACTTTATCATAAAAATCGAGCCGATAATATTCTTCTTTATTGGTAACATTATCTTCTACAATAATTATCACTCCCATCCGTTGAGGACTAAAAACAGTTTCCTGAAGTGTTTTACCTCCTGACATGGCAGTATGATCAGAGCATCTGTATTCTGATATTAACGTTTCTGCCGAACTTATACCTAACGAAGATAAAGTATAAGCATAAGACAGTTCCCCAACTTCCGTATATATATCATCACCATTAAACAAAGATATATAACGAGGTTCATTATAGCAGACAATCTTGTTTATTGTCTTATTTATACCAGAAGACAAATTTACTCTAACGGCAGCCATTCGACGATCCATAACACAAAGATTGGATGCATTCTCCTTCCATACCAATGAGCCACTAAAGCACATATAAAAATTACCGGAGTCAGACAAGCCCTGAATAGGACTGACTTTAGCTTTCTGCAAATCTTCTTCCGAAATAGAAGAATTACCGACACTAGCATTTAGTAATACGTAAACACGATCATTCGTTTGCGGAGTAAAATCATCTGTAAATTTCAATAATGGGGAAGCTGTTGAATTTCCCAATATTGCCCTGGAATTTCCATCTTGATAATATACAGGAGTACTCTTTAAATTATCACCCCTATATACAAATAAAGTGTAAAATGAGATTTCATTCTGCCATTCAGAAGCTATCCCACGCACCTGGACATCCTGCATGCCCACAATAGACAGTTGTATTACATTTTTTTGATTATCTCCTTCCGCAACAGCAGAACAATCATCTTCGCAACTTCCTAATACCAAACTGCCTAATAAGAACAAAACTATATATATACATTTTTCCATATCTTATACGTATTTATCATTCCCAATAATCAATCTTCCCGCACACAACGTATTGGTAATCCACGTGCTGTTCCCATGTCATTATCGTAAAAATCAATCCACTTTCCATTATACCACCCAAAAGTCATACTTGTTGTTGTCATTGGAGAAGCAGTCCAATATTGTAGCCCATTATCATATACAAAACTATAATCGAAATCAATTACACCCGTCATTGGGAAAAACAATTCTCTACCAGGCTGTATTACTGAAAAATAAACTCCCGTATCTTCCATACGGCAATTTTCAGTTAAATAATAGTCCTTTCTCAAATTATAAAAAACAATATTAATAGGCACCCTATATCCATAGGGGCAGGGATCGTATATAGATTTACCTGCTGTTATATCTCTACCTTCCCATCTATACGGACTGAAAAATGACCAGGCAGTTCTTATATCAGTCCCTTTACTAAAGAAAGACATGGGATTTAGAATACCTTCACTTAATGAAACTCGTTTTAATTCATGCAAAGCAGAAACCTTCATCCCCAAAACGTCAAAGAGAGGTTTACCTGGCTTCTCAAACGGGTCTTTACGTCCCCATTGGTAATACAGACCATAAGAATTATCACCTACAGCATCCGAAACAGCCCCTATATTCCGATCCATAAACGTGTAAATCGTACCTCCGGTCTCTGAATGAATATATCTATCTGAAGGACGAGGAGCACACCAAATATGCCAACTCCAAAGCACCTTTGCATCATTTGCATTAGGATCTACATTATCATACACGGCAATTACAGCATTTCCAAATCCCTGACTACCCGAAGTTATGAATTCAACCCTATCATTATTGAAGGCAACTTGTGTAATTAATCCTTCTGCATCTTGCCAAAGCAACTTTGCCGATTTAGGAGCGATTCCTGCTCCTTCCGCTTTAACCATTTGTGTTCCATCAGCTTTTTCAAAAGAATAATCGGGATTCTCATGAGAAGGATCATGAATAATTCCTTCTGCCCCATTTCCCATAATAGCCCCATTGAACGAATAAGTTCCTACTTTTTCTGCAATATAACAGTTGGCATAACTTTCATTGATATCTAATGCTACGGTAGGAGCAGGCTCCACAATAGGTAAATAGCGTACAGAATTTCCACATGAGACCTTGAAAAAGCCACCTTCGAAACCTGATTTATCCTTCGTTGTAATAGCTAGTTTTATTCCAAGTTCGTCAGCTGACACAGCACTACTACTTATAGAAATATGATTATCATTATTTGTTCTTTGCAGGCTTCCATTAGTATAATCCCATAATACCACCCCTTCTTTATCTTGTGTTATTTCAGTCTGTTTGTCAGCCTTTACAATAGAAATACTTATAGTTTTGTCAGGCCTGCCTGAAGTTGAAACTGTAAAAACAGAAGTCGGATCAGTTATATTCGGCAATAAGGCTACTTCCCCCTTACTTACCGTAAAGCCTTCACCCGGGACATCGCCATTAATATTTATCTCTTCTCTCCAGTCCAACAAATCCATATCAATTTCTACATCATCCACACTTAGCACCCTTACGTCCACTGTATAAATATGATTCCTCAATATTCGATAACTATCATTTGTTTTAATGGGAATAACGCGTTTAATTGTGCGATTTTCTCCTGTTTCATTATTCCACAAAGGAATCCTGACTTTCAAAGCTGTAACATTCATATTTTCATCATAGTCTGATTCATTCTCTAACCAGTTCTCATAAATATAGCGGTCATAAGACGTCTCCGTTACCTTATCAACATTTACCCCGTCATCTATCGGTAACTCAACGGATGATAATAAATGAGAATTTTCCCAAGAAATCCACCAACCAAGATAATTTAAGGTACAATCTATATATCTGTGATATACGTCATTCCACCAATCATTTGCAGCAGGATTACGATGAGTCTCAAAAGGTGCAAATGGACGAATACACGATGGCATATGAAGTATTTGAGTCTCTACCCGATTTATATTAATATTCCATGACCCTAGAACGGAACGTTTTGTAGTACGAACCACGGTTCGTAACTTAGCGACTCCACGAAGTAAATGTACATCAACCTCAAAAAAACGACCACCGCCCCACCCATCTCTTATTGTCCCTATCCCGGACATATATAACGGAGTTGTCAATTCCTCCTCTGAAGTAACATCAATCGGATATTCTTGATTTGCCCACACATAAATATTATCTCCATCTCTAAATGTACCAACAGGCACTTCAATACTTGCCCTATATATACTATCCTTATAAGCATAGGAATCAAAATGTATTGTTCCATTCTGCGTAGAATAGAAATTTCTATAATGGTCACTATCATAATTTCCTATTTTTACAAACAAGTCTTTTATCTCATTTTCTTTTTCTAAAGCAGTGCTGCGTGTATTAGAACCTACAACTTTAGAAGAAGGCACTATGACTTTAAAAGTAAGCCTCTCCATTCCTTCCGGTATGCATGAGGTGTCTCCATTCTCATACACAGAAGTACATGAGAATATTAAACAGCTTACAAAGCATAATATTAGATATACAATGTACTTTTTCATACTATATATTTATTCTGTTATTCTTAGTTTATTCTTTAACGCAACGTACAGAACGTCCGTCTGCGCGCCAATAAGTCGTCCAGTCCTGCCTTATCGTGTTCAAGTTCAATAAAAGTCCATAACATTCATTAGTTGAGGTTGAGCCGGCAACCGCAGACCACTCAACTATATTACCTAAACTATCAACTCTACCAGTTTGTGGTCTACGATACCCTGTACACGGAAAATAGCCAGCATCTGGATGAACCAATCCATATGAATAAAATAGCCCCCCTTGCAATAATCCTGTCCATGGCTGATTACCGGGCACACGCCATCCTACAGGACAAGGATCAAAAATCGTTTTTGTATTTGGTAGCCACAAAGTTCGATTTAACAACGACATAGAATTTGTATACCAATCACCAGGTGAAGTAATAGCAATAAGAAAACGAGCGGGCTGGCGAATAGCTTCAACTAAATTTTCAGACGTATCAACTTCCTTATAACTCAAATTTGTAGTACCCGTCAGGGTATATAACATTTTTTCTTGATCCGTCCAACCTTCTGATGCAGGAAAAGGATCTTTACGCCCCCATTGATAAAATAGACCTTTTACTCCACCGTCAATTGTATATTCATTAGTCATAGCTCCCAGATTTCTATCCATCCAAACCAAATTATTAAAAAACTTCTGTCCTTCTGTTACATTTGGTTCATAATCTGTACACCAAATATGCCAACTCCAATAAATCTCGCCGTTTACTTTCATCGCAACAACCGCATTTCCCTCTTTTGCCGTCCTTACCTGCAAATAAGCCCTCTCGCGCTCCGAAGCATTGACTACCGTTACTCCTTCGTCCGCAATAACTCCTTGTTCATCTTGCCATACGAGTTCTGCCGTTACGTCTCCATCCGGAATTGGAATATTGCCAAACTCTGCTTGTTGAGCCCATATCTTATATACGTTTTCAGTAGGAATATCCACCCTTCCGCCCGGAGCTACCATATAACAATTCGTCATCTTAACTTCTCCCTTCACCTCTTCTGCTTGTGGCGGAAGATACTCCCATGGACACACTGTCAGATTTAGTTCAAACTTAGCTATCTTTTGAGTAAAGCGGCAAAAAAGTTTATATACATGGTTACGTTCTATTTTTTCTAGAATTTCGCCCTGTGGATAATTGTTATATCCACCCAACTCGACCCGAGCATAATCATCATATCCCGTTTCATATCTATAATGGAAATCTAAGGATAATTTATCATATATACACTCCATTTCCGGAACATAAAAAGAATATAATAATTCTCCTTTATCATCAGAATATACTTCTTCTCTGATTTCTTTTCTGTCCATAAAATAGATATTATCGTAACGGTTATCCGGCACTCGGACAGGCGATATAAATCCAATATCTGATATACGATCCACTCCTAACTCTTCAATATAAAGCCTGTTTTCCCAGTAGTTTTCATCCTGTCCAATTTCCCTCCTCATATAAACATCTACCCTCGCAACAGCCCGGTCTACTTGCAGATTGATTGTTTGTGTCGTCCCTTCCAATGCGTCCACTCCTGTCAGTTCTCCATACATCGGCAAACAATAATCATTATAGTAGCCCATTATATTAGGATTCCAATAATCCATTATATCACGTCTCCTATATTGTATTTCAGCCAAATCACCCGGATGATCCACTGCTTCCAATAAAGCACGGGAATCCATATCCGTTGGCTCATTTACAATGGCATAAAACGTTTTACCAGTAGCAGCCTTTACTAGAAATATCGGAGTAACGTATACACCATCATTTATATTCAAATCCGACCAATAATACATCTTATCTAAAGTAGAACCATCAAAAACGTAAAGACGTAACCGGTTGATACGCGTTTCATTTTCGTTCAATACTTCAGGATCATATGTAGCACGTGTACTGATACTCATATTCATTCGCACCTTTCCTGGTTCATCCGACAGAACTGCACGTTGTTCATCATTCACACATGAGAAACAAAGCAGCACAAGCCACATCATCCATTTATATTTTGTATACCTCATATCCATTTGCTGTTATAGTTCGCATTTATTAGAGATCTTCACCTTTCAACCAGATAGTCCAGCCGTTAATCACAATCTTCGTGGAAAGGAAATTCAATAATTCCGGATTATAGAAAAAGACTATCGCATACTCGCTCTGCCGGTCGAGATATTCCTGTGCCGGAATATTGTGCCCTTCCATTTTTGTAAGCAACAGGTAAGGTATCAGGTCAACCTTCATCAGTTCCTTGCCGTCCGACTTGCGTGTAAGCGTCAGATATACTTTTTTATGTTCGAGCAGGCGCATGGTATTCATTTCCGCCACAATGCCCACATCTTCCACTTTTTCCAAATGATAGGGCTGATAACTAATCACGTCGTCATCCAGCAAGTCATTATTCCAGTCATAATATCCGTTGTCCGCATGGATTTCGAACAGGCAATCACTCATATCCAGTTCTTCTCCCGGACCGGACTTTTGCAAGATAAAGCGGAATTTATTGGTATCCTTTATCAGAGAGACCATTTCCGTCTGTTCCTGTCTGCCGGTAAAGTCGACAGTCTTCACCTCGCCATACCAAAGCGGGTTCAGAGCTTTATTGTGCACCAATGACTCTTTCCGTTTCATTCTTACCCTCAAGTCTTCCAATGTTGATTTCCCGGCAACCAGTTCCGGCATTTCAAAGTCATCGCTCACTCCCGCCCAAGCGGCTATCCGGTATTCACCGACCGGAAGCGGCAACGGCATACGGTAGCTACCGCTGCCCAAAGTTTCTCCCTGCTCGCTCTTCTTCATGATAAACGTACCTTCCTTGTCAAATACAAACACGTCGACACGATTCACTTGAGCCGCAAAAGCGTCGGAAAACTCCATGTTATAGTCATACCGGAAACGAACATACAACTGACATTCCGGTAGTGTCTCATCAATGGATGTGCAGGAAAAGAGTACAAGCAATAACAACAGGCAACTTCCATAATTCATCCGTCGGACAGCACCTTTTGTATTCATTATCTTTCTCATAATCTATGGGTCTATTTATTTTTCTAGTTTCATATATAGTGTGGAAAAGCGACTTTTGCCTTTCTCGGAATAATCTGCTTTAGTTGACAAGTCGCGAAACTTGCCTGTATGGTAAGACCTGTTTTTATCAGTTTTTTATATCAAGGTCTTGATTCACGGAAATAAGCCTCCGCCGGCTGAACAAAAACGAAAAGAGGAAAAAAGAAGGCGTCACAAGACAAGCTGCGCCGTATCATAACGCCTTCTTATTATTTTAATTGTTATTTTAGCCCAATATAGTTATCACTACAAATCCACTCCCTGACTCCAGGTAGTCCATGGATTTATCGTAATACTTACAGAGAGATATGCTTCAGCGTCATCATCATTCTCACCTGGTTTTTCAGGGTCAGTAGGATCTGTGGTATCAGGAATCCAAGGAGTACCCGGTTGCTTCACACTGTTGATAGCCAATGTGTACCAGTTGTTACGTACGACACCATATTTGCCAAGTGCCATTGTAGCGGTGATTGCATCGTCATGACGAATCAGGATGTTATAGTAGCATACACCTTTCTGGAAGTATTCTACACCTACGGTTTCACCGGCATTTGCATCAGGCTTGGAGTATTCACCACCGTTCGCAATAACGTCCAGTTCGGCGAGAGTAATAGCGGCAAAATCAGCACCGACAGTTTTGCTTTGTTTAATAGCGGCAGCGGACATACGTGCATAGAACTGGTCACAAAGAGTGATGAGTTGTGTTTGTGCCGCATTTGCTGTGCCGGCTGTTGTTGCATCTTTTGCAATATTATATACAGTCTGCAAATCAGCCAATGTCTGATAAGTGACACCCAAAAGGCGGAACCAGCTTTTACCCACTGTAAATGAATTAGGAGTGTAAACCGCACTTGCTACGGCAGCTGTAGTCTGTGCCTGGGTTTGTGCGTCGGCAGCCATTGTGTTCTCAAGACAGTATTTGCTATCCGTCATAGCTGAAAAATCAGCAGGCAAAGTTCCGTCGTCAGCAACTTTCAGATAGTTGAACTGTGACACATTGAATCCTGCCAGTTCGTAGTTCGAGTCAATTCTATAATCCGCATTGGTAGAACCTCCGGCAGGCATTACGATTTCAGCATACGGGAACATGCTCTTGTTGGTAACATTCAATGCCCAGTTGCCGAATGTACAAGTCACTCCTGCAGGAAGCTTGACGCCGTCCGGATTTGTTCCTAAAGAAACTTTGGCTACGACACGGTCTACATGAATAAGTGAACGGTCAGCTTCGGCAGCGGCAATCGCGGCAGTAGCATCAGCAATAGACGTTCCATCAACCACCTTTACATTAGCTGTCACCAATGCTCCGTTAGCCGGATTTGCATTGTCGCCGGCATTAATCATCATAAAGTTGTCCTTTGTTGCTCCAATCACTTCGTCAAGTGTCTGCTCTACCGCACCGTTGATGACAGACCAGGAAGCGGAAGCCACACAGGCAGCCTTGAATTTGTCACTCGGATTGACTACTGCCAGTACTTTGGCGGTAGTAGAAGGAACCTTGAATGCTGTTCCTGTCCCTGTTGCAGGATTACCGCCTGCATTCAAAATATACTCGGCCGGAGTCAATGTCTTTGTCTCCAAACAAACGTCCGATGCATCAAACAACGCAAGGAGTACTTCGTGTACATTCTGTTCGTCCGCTGTTCCGTGGTTTTCTCCCGGAGCGCGTGTTCCCGTACTTTTAGGCATATCTACAACTACGGACATATAAGCCTCTCTGCCGTCTACCGGCAGCTGGTCTTGTCCGCCGGTTGTCATCTCTTCATCATTACTACATGCTGCCATCGCCAGTCCGACAAACAGCGTTAAAAAAGATTTGTCCAATTTCATTGATTTAAAATTTAATGAATACTAAAATGTTAATTACTAAGTATAAGTTTCAGATTATATTATTCAGCTTTTATACCTTCCAAACGTTTCAGGTACACCCGCATCGCGTCGTAATCTCCCATTTCCCAAGCCACGATAGCGGCGTTATTGTTAGCTATCCTGTCACTCGGAAAACGGTCAGCAATCATCCGGATAATCCTGTTGTATTCGTCCGAACCTTTGCCGTAGCTGACTGCGACCTGATACATTTCGTTATGGTTCATCTTATCGGGACGTGTTCTGATGATTTCCCGTCCCTGCTCTACAGAGAACGGAACCACTGTATAGCTGACTGTATATTCCACTAAGCGCAGCTTCGGATATACCTCTTGCAATAAGGCATTATATATTTTTCCGCCATCGATAGCTTTTATCTTCGCATCGCGCGCATCCGGTTCGGGAGTCTGCCCGATAATATCGAGTACTTTCTGCATATAGGAAGGACGGTATTCGCACAACCATGCAGCTAGTCCCTCCCAGTTTTCCGGTACCGAACGGCATTCTATCATACTGTCGTCCACCTTATAGGCATGTTTCAGGTTTTGTACCAACGCTTTCGCACGTTGTTCGGAAAGGCGGGCATTGGCGTCATAATTGCCTTCCGGCGATGAGTAGCCCACTATCTTAATCCGGGCAATACGATAGTTATCATCTTCACGGATAGAATCAATGGACGAATGGATTTTAGCCAGTTCGGCAGGATTATTCATATAATCGGCAAGCAATGCCGACTGGTTCACTTTAAAATTAAGATATGCACTGCGGGTGAAAGAACGGCGTTTCTCCTCTGCCTGTGCCACCATTATTTCCAGATTCGGGCGTTCCACTACCTCTTTGAATAAAGGAAGCTCCGCAACGGGATCATTACCCAGTGCTTCTCCGCAACCTGCGCATCCCTGTAATTCACGGAATATCTCGACACGTGCTCCGGACATCCACTCCTGTGCCGGAACTGTTTCGTTATATTCTAACAACATATCCCGTTTCCTGTTAAAACGAATCATTTCCTGTCCCTCTCCCGCAGCCGGTTCTTTGCCATACAGACTTTCTTTCCGCTTGTTCATGCGATAACGGTTTCTGCCTGCAATGCAGACTGAAGGCAGGGCGAGCGTATCGTTTTCCGACCGGCTGATTATCAAAGGAGTGATTATCATCTGTCGGCGTGAAGGAAGCTGCAGCGTGCTGCAATCCATATTAAATGAGACTTCCACTTTGTCATCGCTTATTTTCCGGGCAACGGCTTGTCCGATATTTATCTCCTGGGCATGGGCGGAAACTGCGCCTAGCAGTCCCAAGGTCACGTATATACAGATTCTTTTCATCATTAGCCTATTTTATAATGTATATGATACTCACGGCAGCTTTTGTTGGGCCGAAGTAGTTTTTCTTCTCACTTTTCTGAATGGTTCCACATGTGGCACAAGGATATTTGGAATGATCCAACCGCGCATATCCGACTCCAAGTACAGCCTCCATACTCCAGCGGTTGCCGAGCAGCCACTGATAACCGTAGGATATTCCGCCGCCCCACAAATGTCCCTGATAACGGTGACGTTCCATGTTATCACTCAAAAATGACATTCCGCCCACATTGTATTTGGCGTAGTGTCCGTGCAGACCCAGAAAATGACCGTTGAATTTCTCACAAAGCCAGTAGCGAAGTTCCGGCTGTACACCCCAGTGACGCAGACGCGTTTCATCATCAAACTTCCAGGGGTTATAATTTCCGGATAAATCGAGAGACCATTTCTTGCCCAAACCTATTTCCAGCCCCAAGTTCATTGTAGTAGTAGCGTCATAAAGCAAATTAGTCTTTACTGCAACCTTTTGGGCGTAAGAGTTGTCCGTATTACAAAGTAGTATTCCCAAGACTCCGATTAAACATAGATATTTCTTCATGTCGTCTTATTATTTATTATTGCTTTTGTTTCATCTCTATTCCGTAATAGAGATGAAACAAAAGAATACAAACAATAAAAGCCTTATTACCAATGATTTATATCACATAAAGCACCCATATAACGTTTCAGTATCATGATAAAATGAATCATAGCAAACAAAACAGAAAATAATATTCTGATATATAATTCATTAAAAATACAGATACTGAAACAATTGTGAAACAAACAGATAGGTAACAGACCAAACAATCAAAACAGTTATTGCCATGGAAACAAAACTTATGAAAAGCGAATTGCTGTACATCGAAGAACACCTGTCATGCCAAAACTACATGACAACGATTGAAACCGGATTCAAGTATCTTGAGTTCGATAAGAACACAGAATTTGAGGAAGACACTACAAGTAAGAATTATCTTCTATTCTTCCTGAAAGGTGATTTCACCATAACTTGCAACCAGTTCCACAACAGGTCGTTTCATGCCGGAGAGATGATACTCATCCCCCGTTCTTCCCAGCTGAAAGGAATTGCGGAAACCGGTTCAAACCTGCTCTCCATGTTTTTCGATATGCCCGAAGGAAACTGTGACAAGCTCATATTGCAATCTTTATCAGACCTTTGCGACAACATTGAATATGACTTCTCACCGATTAGAATACACTACCCGCTGACACCGTTCCTCGAAGTGCTGACCCACTGTATCAAGAACGGGATGAGTTGTGCACACCTGCACACCCTGATGCAACGGGAATTCTTCTTTCTCCTGCGCGGATTTTATGAAAAGCGGGAGATTGCAACCCTGCTTCATCCTATCATCGGAAAAGAAATGGACTTCAAGGATTTTGTCATGCGCAACCATACCAAAGTAGATAATATAGAACAGCTCATTTCACTATCAAACCTGGGAAGAAGCCGCTTCTTTTCCAAATTCAACGAGGTGTTCGGAATGACTGCCAAACAATGGATGCTGAAACAAAAGAACCAGAGGATACTCGAAAAAATGACCGAACCGGGAGTATGTATAAAAGACGCCGTTGAAGAATTGGGATTTGATTCGCAGAGTAACTTTAACCGTCACTGCAAACTATATTTCGGATGCACCGCCAAACAGTTAATGGAACGCTGCCAGACCGAAAACAGCCTTATTTATGAGGATAACCACGCGACGTGTACAAAATGAATAAAAAAATGTACTTTATGACAATTTATATTATAAAAAAATAAGCTTACTTTGCAGCGTGAAATAGTTCAAAACAACAAAGAGATTTTAATATAATCTCTATTACGGAATAGATTACAATACCGCAAAGATAAATAAAAATATTATATCTTCTAATTTTCAACGGATTATATTACAAATTTTCATTTCACTTGGATAAATTTGTAACCATGCTGTTCACCTGATTAAGCATGGATACATCGAAATCTTTCAAATAGACACGTGTCATTTCTTCCGACGTGTGACCAAGTCCGGCACTAATCACAGAAATTGGAGCTCCATAGTCACGGGCAAGAGTAGCCCAAGTATGTCGTGCGGTGTACGTCGTCAACGGAACTTTTATATCAGCTACAACAGCGATTTTCTTCAAATGGCGGTTGATACGCCCTAACGCCAGACGGTATTGTTGGTATCCCGAAGCATATTCACCGCTGATGATCGGAAAGAGATACTCATTTTCTGTCTTGTATTTATCAATCAAGCCCTGCATCTGCGGAGTCACCGCTATGCGAATCAACTGTTTCGACTTATGACGAGAATAGGTCAGCACACCATTGCAAATATCAGCCTCCTTCAAAAGGACAATATCGACAAAAGCCATTCCCTGCGCATAAAAGCTGAACAGGTACAGATCGCGGGTAAATTCCAGTTCCGGTTCATTCTCCAGATTCAAATCCGCCAAATTCTGCATATCCGTCCGTGACAAAGCACGCTTCACCGTTTTCGCCGGGCGGGTCTGTGCCTTCGCAAACGGATATTCGCCACGAGGATGATAACCGTCCGCTACCGCCTGGTTGTACAGGGAACGCAAGTTGCGCAGATAATAGCTTACCGTATTTCCGGAAGAGCCGTTACTATACAGGAAATCCTCGTATCTCCTGACGAACGCCGAATCGACCTCCGACATCCGGACATCGGGGCGGCTTATAAATTTTGCCAACGACGAGCGGGTGCTCTTGTAGGCCGCAGCCATTCCCACTTTCTTCAGTTCCTGCTTACGCTCAATCTGCGCATTGATATATCGCAATAAATAAAACTGTGGTTTTCCTGTACCAAAAGCACTTTGAGCCAGAATATCCTCCACTGTAAATTCTTCCCTTGTCCGCTCAAGCTGCCTGATCCGTGTATCAATCCGATTCCGCATCTTCCGCAGCTCGCGGTTCATTTTCACGACCTCTGTAGCCGTAAAAGTAGAACCTACGCCATTCATAATCTTCCCTTCCAACTCGTCAAACACCTCTTCTTTCATCCGGTAACCTGTATACAGTAATTTTTTTCTCCGATTGTGGATCACCTGAAATACTAAAGGGTAACTGCCATTATTCAATATCCTGCTCTTATTCAGCATAAGTTTCACTGATGTTATCATATCTTGCTTTTTTTGTTTGAGACGTAAAAGTACGAAGTTCACCTTACTTATCAGAACTATTTTTCCGCCTGTTACGCAAGAAACAAGAAACGGAATAAAAAGTTTTTCCACTTTAAGAATAGTTATATGATAAATATAGTTAAAATACACGTTCTAGTAATCAGTATATTTTTATTACATATTTCCAATATGCATACGCATAAATTAGAGATGTATACTATTTATGATATTTCATTACATAATATAAATATTTCCGCTATTATTCCTTTTGAAAAATTAGAATATTAGGCATAGCTTTGCACTATGGATTTTAGGGAGCCGTCCGTTCCTTTAAAAGGAAGAGATCCTTCCTCGGTGTGCAACGGGTCGTTCCTTTTAAAGGAACGGCCCGTTGGTTTTAAAGGAAAAACCGGCATTTGTAACCATTTGAATTTCAACTTCTTACCGAATTAGAATTCCGTCCCCGTAACCCATGGGATTTTTTCCAACAAACACGACGGAATCTGCCGCACGAAGCGGCAATCAGTATACAACAAATTTCAACAATTCAAAATTCAAATCCCATGGTTACAGTCACGTTTGCCATCAAGCCATATCTGGCGAGGTATATGTATGTCCGGTACGGACAAAGTTTAGAACTTCTATCCCATAACAATCCACCGTCAAGGCTCCCCATTCCAATCCACCTCTCCCACCTCACTCCCATTTATCACTTCTTACATCAATTATCTGTTCCTCATCCGCAAGGCGTCTCCTGGAAAGAGACAGGAAATATCTGTTTTGTTCTTCCCAGCCCAAGGCAAGGGAAGAATCCGGAAGTTTATAATTATTTCGGTCAGGACAGTATCTTTATTATTGAAAAGGAAATTGAGGTGGAAATGAAAGCGGAGCTTTATTCGTTTCTGTTGGAAAATAAGTTCAAAAATGGGGTGATGTATATAAAGTCGATGCATGAGTTTGTGGTAAAGTATGATATGGCGGAGTCGGTGGAAGAGGAAAGTTTGATGAGAGGGTTTCAGAGGTGGAGAAAGAAAATGAAAGAAGAATAAATATTACTTACCATATATAATAAGCCACATCATACCCCCAAACACTAATCACGGAACTGTCCAGCTAGAACCGACTGAACAGTTGACAAAAGCACATGATATAAAGCAATACTACATTAAACAAGTAATGTCTATTTTCATATATACTATAGGGTAATAAGGCGATATAATAACTATTTCAAGAATCTAATACAATAAAAAGTTATAATAGTGTCATTTTATAAATTCTTTTAACAGGAACTACTCATCTTTAGAAATAAAATTATTAACTTTGCATAGATATATATTATTTATCTTATTATAAAATTGTAAATATATGGGCAACTCTATACATCCAGTAGTGATAGACTTATTTTCAGGATGTGGTGGTCTTTCTTTAGGACTGCATAAGGCAGGATGGAGAGGACTCTTTGCTGTTGAAAAATGTACTGACGCATTTGAAACTTTGAAATATAACCTCATAGATAATAAAACCGATCCACATTTTCAATGGCCTAAATGGTTGCCCATAAAAAACTGGGAAATTGACACTTTATTGGAGAACTATTCATTTCAACTTTCAAATCTTCGAAATAAGATAGATTTGGTTGCTGGGGGGCCACCATGTCAAGGATTTTCAATGGCAGGAAGACGTAAAGAAGACGATGTTAGGAATCATTTAGTACACTCTTATATAAAGTTCATAGAGTTGGTTCATCCCAAAATGTTATTTTTTGAAAATGTCAAAGGATTTACCCAAGAGTTTAAGAAGAATAAAGAGAAAGGAATTGCTTATTCTCACTTAGTAGTAGAGGAATTGGAAAAGTTGGGGTATCGAACAGCTTCACAATTAGTAAATTTTGGCGATTATGGTGTACCACAAAAGCGAACTCGTTTTATTTTAGTAGGTTTATCTGAAAGTTTCTTTGGAGCTAGTGCTAAATGTAAAGCAGAACTATTTTTCACTCAATTACAAAATGCCCGTTTTGATTTCCTTAAAGCAAAAGGGTTAAGAACAGGAACTACACTTAGTGAAGCTATATCTGATTTATTAATGAGTAAAGGTATAGTAATAGACAACGAATATACACACTTTCGTTTTGGAAAATACAATTCTATACCACTTACTGCATACCAAAAGTTCATGCGAAGTAATGTGAATATAAAAGGACCTCACCCTGACAGTCATCGCTTCGCTAACCACAACAATAACATCATACAACGATTTCAATTATTGTTAGACTTGACGAAAAAACGTCGTTGTTCTAATATTGACAATGAAATTAAACGGCATTTTCATATTAATAAACACACCATCATACCACTTGATGGAAATCAAAAGGCTCCAACAATAACTACTTTGCCAGATGATTATATCCACTATTGCGAACCACGTATTTTGACAGTACGTGAATATGCACGTATTCAATCATTTCCTGACGACTTTATTTTTAAAGGGAAATATACAACAGGAGGAAAGTTACGAACAAAAGAGACTCCACGCTATACTCAGATCGGCAATGCTATTCCACCACTATTCGGTGAACAAGCTGGTTGCATTTTAGATAAAATCATAAATAACAGATTATGAATTTACATTTTATAACAAATGTCCAATTAAAAAATATCATCGGTAAAGATTTAATCAACAATGATAATATCGCTATATTAGAATTAGTTAAAAACGCTTTCGATGCAAACGCCAAAAGGACAGATATTTCTTTTGTAAATCTGGTAAATTTAATATATAACTATTTAACCATTTGTAGATGAGTAGTTTATAAATTTTGTTTCTGAAACAAGAAACAAATCAGGAACAAAAATGGTTTTTTAGGTAAATCCTCGTTTTTTTGTTTGCATTACTTTTCATTCCTTTCACTTGCTTGCAATCAAAGCACCAATCCAAGCTATTACTATGCTTTCTCATCCTGATTCAATATATGTTTTTTCATATATCCAAGAATTCGCAGCGAAAAGAGAAAAGTATTGTTTTCAATGATCGGTATCAATATGTGCAAAGTTAAAAATAATCATCCAAGCAATCAAATATTTGTCTATTTTTAGTTTACTTTAGTTTAGCATATATATAGGCTAATGGACTAAACTAAACTGTTTTTGCTCACTCTGCCACTCCCTTTTTAGACAGCAGAAAGTGGACTCCCTTTGACTCCGTCCTTTCTCTTTTCGCTGCAATATATTCCTTTATAAGTTACGAGTAAATATTTGTCCCTATAAGCATTCGACTTCGGGCTATTTGATGAATTGTGCCGCAAAGGTATTTGTCATGTCTTTCTTGTATGCAAGGTATCCTTGAGGTTCACAACAAAATCTCCACCTTAGCGGTAGTATTTGGTCGTGAAACCTTGCATAAAGAGCCATGACACCTTATGAAGCGACATAATTAATCAAGCCTGAAGTAGTAAATGCTACATGAGGGAAAAAAAGAAAACTTAAAATAGAATTATATGGCAAATTATGCGACAAACATTTTCTACGCAAGTACGGAAAACCAAAATGACCTCAATAAGATAGAGGCTTTCTTGGATGACAATTTCAGTTGTTATGCAAACAAGTATGGCAATTCTGTTGATGCAGAATTTCCTTCCCGGTGGGAATATCCAGAAAAAGAAATGGACCAATTGGTTGACTCACTGGAAGCAAAAGATAAAGTCTATATTAAAATTCTAACTTATGAATTTGAAAATGAATATGTGAGTTTTAGAATCTTCTCTCAAGGCAAGTGGGAAATAAAAATATAATAGTGATGAGCAACAGAACATTTGATAACGAAAGCGATATTATAGGTTTATCCTGTACTTTATCCACGGCTTATAAAGGCTACACGGAAGGTGTAATTGTGGACGACTATGGCACTACCATAGTTGTCCGCCTTGAAAGCGGCAAAGAGATTTCAGTATTCCGAGATGAGATTATTATTCATGATTAAGCAATATGGCACAGATAGCAACAAAATTCGTTCAATGGGATGTTCCGGAGCTGGCAACATTACAAGGCAGCCGAGTGTATAAGTTGCGGGAACATCTGAATAATGGCGGCAAACTCAATAGAGAAGACAAGAATTGGATTACTCGCAACGTGAGCGAAAGCACCTATTTCAAACGGGGGATTGCCTTGAGCGGTTATCATTTTGATTTTTCCGATGTTCTCAAGCGGTATTTCGTCAAACAATACGGGCATATCCAAGAATATTATGCCATAGACAAAACCGCATTACGCTCAATACTGTATGGCAGGATTGAGGATATAGTTGAAGTAGTACGTTAGAATACATGGCTTATGGGAAAATTTGAATTTTATCAAGACTGTAAAGTCACAAGTTGGGAAAGAGACTATTTCACTGTGGAAGCCAACAGTTATGAGGAAGCAGAGGCAATCGTCCGGTCCTGGCGTTGCAAAGATGTTTCGAATATCATTGACAGCCGTCTTTCTCATGGAAGAAGTGAGGCTTTGCGTGATACTTCCGAGCTTTTGTTTCCCGAAGAAAACGATGGTTACTCGACTATTGAGATTTTCAACCAGGAAGGAGAATCTATCATGACTAATGCACTAAACGAAGACAATTATGAACGTAACGATTGAACACCCTTTTTGCCCTTACTGCAGCGAAGTGACAAATCTATATTTCAGAATCATTAACACGCTTCTTTTTTCAAAAGACGAAAACGAACTTCGCACAAGCATGGAGAGTCTAAAGAAAGAGACCCGGCTTGACGAGTATTTCACGTTCGGCTATGGGGCACACCATCTTTGGATATGCCAACGAAAACCGAGCAACAAAAACAAAATCTTTCCACACCGCATCATGATGATCCAATTCTGACATGGAGCCTCTGTACTATACGGACTGGAGTTGAATATTCAGTTCCAGCCCGTAACTTCATTTACCGCAATAACCTTTTATATCCAAAACTTCATTGAGACACAGATGGCCATTGGCCGGACAATGATTTTTGCAGGATTATCCATTTATATTCTCTTTTGGCTGCGCCATATCCCTTTATAAAATAGAAGCTGAAACTCGCATAACGCGCCCGTTCCGCTTTGTCTCCCAATCGGGCTTCAGCCCTTTTTCCATTTTGCCTTCTTTTCCCTCATTTCTCTTGCCGGATAAAGGCTGCAACACCGATACGCCAGCACCCCTTTGCCAATTCTTCGTCTTACGGCCTTTCCCACGCCGCAGCTTATACGCTTACTGCCTGTACGGCATATCATCCTTGCCGCTTCAAATCATGAGACATTGTGCTGTTTACCGCCAGAAGCTCTTCTTCCTATGCCAGCCGAGAGTTGAAACCAATTCGTGCCCATTGACAGCACCGTCCGTCTTTATTATTCCTTTAACCAGTTGCCAATTGTTTTTCCTCTTCTTTTTCGTGACTGCTTTCTATTGAAGTCGCCATATCGTTTTTCGTTGCAAAGTTAGTATGCAGCCGGGCGCGACCCATGGTCTTGACCAATGGCGTAACAGTACAAATCTTCCTTTATCAAGCCTCCGGTTTGGGAGAACCCCAAAATAAAGAGTATTTATACGTTATCCTTGGTGCATCCCTTTACTGCACCTACTTTTTATGCACCGTAAAACTGATTTATTAACTTCAAAAAGCAATCGAAATGAAAAAGTACGAGAACAATTTCGCAGTAACCGGTTATGTCGCAAAAGACGCCGAGGTTTATCAATTCACCAACACAAGTGTCGCACGTTTCCCTCTGGCTGTTGCCCGCCAGGAGAAGATCGGCGAAGAAACCAAGCGCATATCCGCTTTCATGAACATTGAAGCGTGGCGCAAGAATGAAAATTCCGGGTCGTTTGACCAGCTTACCAAAGGTACGCTGCTGACCGTGGAAGGCTACTTCAAGCCTGAAGAATGGACTGACAAAGATGGAGTGCAGCACAACCGCATCGTGACGGTTGCAGTCAAATTCTATCCGGCTGTCGAGAAGGAGGAAGAAGTTCCTTCGAAACCGGCAAAAGAAGCGAAAAAGGGCAAGAAGTAATCCCTGTTTTCCTGACAAAGCGGCTTTCGGGCCGCTTTTGTTATGCTCGAAGCCTTCCGTAATATAGCCTTTTGTATTTCACGTTTTCCCCTTTTATTGCAATGCCTGAAATTCCCTACACGCCTATTTCGAAAGCCCGGTTATTTATTCTGCAAAGTTTGATTGCCGGTTGTTTGTCCTGTCAAGGAACGCTTATGCTTGCTGCTGAAAAATCTTCCTTTCCGACATGTCGGAAAGAGTATTTTTCGCATCCTCCTTGCCTGACAGACCGCCAATCTTGTGGGCAGAAAAATAATCAACCTTCCGATACAGGATGTATCAGAGGGAAATAAAAACAACTAAAAATTTTAATGATATGACATTCAGAGCATTTATGGCAGAGAACGGGTATAACGTACAGACTACTTTTTGGGAAGATTTTTCAGCGGCCGACATTTTCGGGTTATCGGCTATTCAGGACACTTTCAACCGTGCCTTTGAAGAGTGGAAAGGCAACTGCAAGTACCTTACGGAATTGGTGTTGGTATTGAATCACAAGATATGGCAGCACTATAAAACGAAACCGAATGTGGCGGCGTTGTATGATGCACTCTGGAGACAGGCAGACCAGTATGCGGTTGAGAATCTGAAGGACGAAGAGTTAAGCTATTATTATGACGTAACGGACTGATTGTATAACAAGTTAATGTAAATTGAGTATGAACACGAATAACAAGCCAAGCACAGCAGGAAGGACAACGGCTGATGATATATTGCAACGAGACGCACGGTTCAGATATATGCTGTTAGCCAGGATGCAGTCAGATTGTGAGTATTATTTGGATTACGGAGGCAGAGACCCCAAACGCCTGTGGGCAGGTGATGAAGAACGGCAAATCGATTTAATGATAAAGTTGCACGACAGCTTCAAGGAAGGAGAAAAGCCGCAGTGGCTGACAATGGACAAGATTTTGGAATACAAAAAGGAAATGAATAAATGACACCAAGCCCCCTAAAAGTCAAGCAAAACCTTTGGGGGGCTTATATTGATATAACGAGGACGCTATTCATGACGCAGTTTTCCTCTTTTAGTTTTCCTTTTTTACTGTTCCCTTGCGTGAAAGTTGGCAGCAATGATTATTTATCATGACGGAAGCTGCTTTTGCTGAATCCGCCGAATATGCCCTTCACGATTTTGCAAAAGACATAAAGTACCAATACTACGACTATAATTTCTCCCATATCCTTTTTTATATTTAGCGTTACAAATTTCCAATAAGGGTCAGAGGCTTCCCTAAATATACTTAAACTGACAGGCAAATCCTTCACTAATATGGCATCGGTTGCCTTGACTTCCTATTTCCGATTTCCAGGTACGCGGCCAGGTTTCCTGCTGAGTGCCACATTGTACTTGCCTAAAATTTGGTACACAGTACTTTTGCTCTTGACATTGCAATGCGCCATGATTTCATTGACTGAATACCCGTTGTTGTACATGTCCACAGCTATTTTATCCCGCTCGGTCTTGCTCAACATTTTGCTCGTCTTCACCGGTACACTGATACTCTGTTGCAGGCGTATCACCCGGTCAGATGACTTGCGTAATACAGCCACTTCTTCCGGAAGAGATCCGAACATGGTCAGCACCTCCGCCGCCGTCGTGTCCGGAAACAATTCACCACGGGAGTCAATCTTGTCATGGATGGAAATAATGCGGACCACTTTGATCCGGCATAACTCTATCAATGCGGCCAACTCCCTCAAACCGCGCACGGCGTTACTGAATTTCGAGACAACCAGTTCGTCCCCTCTCTCAAGATTTGTCATGAGCTGTTTCCAGCGAGGTCTGAGCGTCTCGTGCTGGACTGATTCCTCTATCACTTGTACACAACCGTACTGGCACATCCATTCCTTGTCCGCATCATATTCATCATACGAATTTGCCTTAAATATATAACCAACTTTTGCCATGTCAATATCCAATACAAATGATAACAAGTGCAAATATACAAGTTTTATTTGAGTGGCCAAATCAAACCATTATAAAAATCGAACTATTTATTTTTTCGTCCTTTTTCCTTTCACTTGTTTTCATTGATAATCATACTATTAAGTACGATATTGAAAAATGCACAAAATACAGTTCCAATGGTATTAAGTATAGAAAATTATATATAGTTTTGCGTGAAATAGTACGAAAACATATAGTATGAAAATTCAAAAAACGAACCTTAAAGCATCAAGTTTTTTACACATGATAGCTGCCGCTTCAATCACGGTATGCATGTTCACATCATGTAATGGCGGATTGACTGAACAGTCCGAAAGCGATCCTGCCGGTACATACAGAAATTATCTGCTCGAAGTAAGGAAGATGAAATCTATTTCATTTGAAGAGCTGTCAGAAAACCTTTGCCAATGGCAAGCCATAAGAGATTCCGTTTTTAACCATGTCCGGCAGGACACGGTTGGGACTCATGGTCAAGACATTCGTAAAACATGCGAAGGCATACATGATTCCCTACGCCTGGAGTTCTCGCGTCTGGCTTTGTCAAGGCCACGTTCCTATCAGGAGTTATTCCTATTGAAAAGAAAACTTTCATCTAATGACAAAGACAATGGATTAATCCGGACCGTGGAAAAGATCCGTCCATTCTTTGAGTCATTAGATAAACGCCCAATCCATAAGGGAGACAGGAAGCAAATCATTTCGGATTATCGTACTTTGCTGGCCAACA
The DNA here is from genome assembly GCF_003604005.1 of Bacteroides sp. OF03-11BH. Taxonomy (NCBI): domain Bacteria; kingdom Pseudomonadati; phylum Bacteroidota; class Bacteroidia; order Bacteroidales; family Bacteroidaceae; genus Bacteroides; species Bacteroides sp. OF03-11BH. The sequence continues at coordinate 54,569 of NZ_QTMW01000022.1, forward strand.
CTCTCCGAAATGGCATACACGGGACAGATGACATGACAGAGTTCATCGGAAAAGAGGATGCTATTTTTCGGGCGTTCTTGCCATATCTGTGCAGCATTGGTGATGAAGACATTTCCGATATAACGCGTGATACGGAAAAATGCTGTTTGCAGATTTTGTTTGCCGCCGAACGTAAAGAGATACCTCACCAGGATGCCCTCGTTTACCTGGCCATGCGAACCAATCGCAGACTGATACTTAATACCGGAACCTGCATCAATGACATTCATAATCAAAAGGTCCAAACAAAAGCACAAGCCTACGCATATATCTGGATGCTTATGCGCCCATACGTTTCTATGGACAGTTTCCACCTGTCGATGCTTTCTTCCAAAGACCAGGAACAGCTTGAACGGTTTGCCGTACAGACTCCGGCCATATTTGAGACTTTGTGCCGAATCTTGAACTCGGGAGACAACCGCCTGGATGAATTACCCGGAATGCTTATGGAGATTTACATTCACACGCTATAAACATAAAATCAAATGAATATGCTACGACACTTTCTGAAAGACTTTATGACGTTTGTCCCCCTTCAGTTGCCACAGCTGCTCGATGTAACCACTATGGAGGAGCCGCAGTTTTACGGGGACTATGTCCTGCTGACTTTTCCATTGCATGATCCTTATGACCTGGAAGAAGTGATGGATATGCTGGAGGATGATATGGAACTGATTGTGCTTTATCATCACATTCCTATGCAAGACGAACCGTTCGGCCATAGTACATGCGCTTACTCCAATCCATCTTTCGGCCAAATGTTCAAGGTGAACGCAAAGACTGATTCCGATGGCAAGGTCCATACCGTCCTTGTAACCATATATGATTCACTTGAACAAATGTACGGGGATCTCTGCCTTGACTTGCAACTCCATTCTAAAAGCGGAAAGCTGAAATACCAGAAGAACAAGGAGGACATACTTATTGACTTTTTATAAAAACAACATCATCATGAGAAATACATTATACAGGCAGATGGTCTATTGGATCAATGCCCACCGAACATGGATAGAGGTCGCAGACGACAACCTCTATAAAGAACATATCATCTCAAGAAGTGACAGGACGGACTACCTTGTCTCCCGAACTTTGGTCCTGCGGGCGTTCAAGACAAACGGAACATACCTCGAAGGTACCACATGGGCCATCCCTGAACATGAACTGAACAAAGCTTTGGCTATCTATCGCAAACAGGACCGGTCATTCAAGCAGCGAATCAAAAAAGCTGCAATGAACCTCACGGCCGTGGATGCCGAAACCATTATCCGCTTGGCAACTTATGATATTGTCCACTTGGAACTCAGAGCAACACCTATACACGTACCCGAAAAACCATATTACTTATGTTACTGAAAATATTGCAACTCATCTTTTGCGTGACCCCTCTTGTACTGTCATTGATATTGTACAAAAAGCCATACCGGTTTATGGCAAAGTTTCACGCTTCCATGAAACAAAACATCAGAGCCCGCAAACTTTATACACGGGTGATTCTGTTCCTGCTACTGCTTTTCCACTATGTCTATGCAAGTGGACATGCTGGTGAATTCGGCATCCTGGTATCAACCGTTATCTGTGCCGCTATGTTCTCGTTCAAGCTGGCGGACAGGTGTCTGAGCCGTTTGCATGATTCCATGGGTCTGTTTGCCGGCATCAGTGCTATAACATTGGTCAGCTGCTTTGAACCGTATCTGTACACTACTACCGTAACTGCGTACTATATTCTTTTGGCAGCCCTGTTCTATCCCTCTGCTCCGGTCACAGCCGAATGCGATGATGAAGAAAAGGCTGAAGGAACGACAACGCATCCTGAAACGATATCCGAAAAGAAACACGATAATCATCACGCGATGGTGTCTTTGAAGCGGACAAAGGCAGCATTTCAGAAACTCCGCACTGTAATAATCATTAAAACAAAGTAAAATGGAAAATAGTCAAGAGAATACGACCTTTATATTGGCAGATGTCAAGGTGTTCGATTTCCTGAAGGAGAAAGCCGGAGACCGTAAAACGAAGACGGAAGCGTATTGGGACCTGCTGGACAGATCAATGGCAGGTTTTGTTTCTCCATTTGTAAGAAAAGTGGAGCGAAAACTTCTTCCCAACCAATGTCATGTGACAATCTCCGATCTTGCGGAATTCTGGCATTGGCATCGTGCCACTGTCCGAACCTTTCTGGATGCTCTGGAATCTTTCGGGCTACTTGAACGCACAAAACTTAATAAAAGCGTCATCATCACCATGACCGTGCAGTCTGGAAAAAATGCAATAGCCGGAACTGAACAGGAAGAGCCGGACTTTGCCACACGAATCGGCAGTATATTGTCCGAATGGGTCATCGGCAAAAAGACATCGGAGGATGCCGGTCATTCATGTGGTCAGGCTCTTTGCCAGGCATTAGCCGCCATTGCCGGTAAAGATAATTCTCAGGCTTCCGGCAACGGCACCGATACGGTATCGGCAGAAGTCGTCAGACAGGAAGAAAAACTAAGGGAAACAATATTAGAGTGTATTGCCAATGCCGCTCTCCAGCGTGTGTTGCGTAAGTCAAGATTCGATAACAGTTCACAACTGTCGCAGTTCTTCACCCTTGACCTCGGCGGTGAATGGGGCGCGTTTATCGAGACCGCCAAAGAGCTTGCGGAGCTTGTATTTAATCCCGAAACATCCGGCGCAGGTGTTGATATGGACAGGAACAAAGAACTCCTTAAATCGTTCCGTATTCCCTTTTTATCGCTTGCGGCAAAAGCCCAGACATTGTCGGACTGAACCGGGAAACGAAAATGAATTGTATAACCAGGAACAATCCATCCCTATCTCAGTCCTGACATCCTTCCAGTTTTATGAGGCAAGTGGGCTTGCCCACATGCCACGAAACAGAGGGAGTGGGTAGCCTAATACCCCTGCCGACTAACGTCGCAGGGAGGCATGTCCGAACAAGCAGCAAGCTGGGACATGATGGATTGTACAAAACAACACGGAAACAATATGGCAAATGCAAAACAGGTACTTGACGTACATGTATCCAAAGGGATAACAGTGGCTCAGAGTAATGAACATATGCGCAATTGGACAGAGAAAGGTTGGAAAAGGGCAACTGACCTTGGTAATTATGACCCGACACGTGAACACCTGAATTTTGAAGTCGTATCAGGAGGTAAGATCCGTCCTATCGACAAAGGCCGGAGCATTCCTGAGCGAATGGCTGAACTGTTGCATAAACGAGGCATAAAGGATCCCAATGAAGGTTTGGAAGAACCGAGATTCCGTACAGTCGTAAATATCATTTTTGGGGGCTCTCGCACACGGATGCAGGAACTCGCATTTGGCAAGCAGGAAGTCGATTTTGAAAAAGGTGCGGACAATAGACACATAAAAAGGAAGAGTGAGATTGAACGTTGGGCAAAGGATGTCTATTCATTTGTCTGCGGCAGATATGGTGAACAGAATATTGCCGCATTCATTGTACATCTGGATGAGTTGAATCCACATGTGCATTGTACTTTGCTGCCAATCAAAGATGGGAAGTTTGCGTACAAGGAGATATTTGCCGGTAAGGACAAATATGAATTCAGCGAGCGCATGAAACAGCTTCATACGGACTTTTATGCAGAAGTCAATAGCAAATGGGGCATGTCCAGAGGCTCAAGTGTTTCCGAAACGGGAAAGAAGCATCGCAGTACAGAAGAATACCGTCGTATGCTGTCAGAGGAATGCTCTACAATAGAAGAGAATATCAGCCGCCATCAGCAAGTCCTTTCCTCTCTCCATTCGGACATCCGGATGGCAGAGCGCAGGGTCAAGGGCTTGACTTCAATGGTGGAAAACTTGAAAAAGGAGCAGGCCGAAAAAGAAGCCCAATTGTCGGCACTCAAAAATGATATGGAAGCCCGGAAAGGTGATGCACAGACTTTATCTGCCGAGAAAGAAAAGCTCGAAAATGAGCTGGCCGCTATCCAGAATAAATTGGCAGACAAACAGGAGAAGCTACAGACCGCTGACCGACAACTTTCCGAGCTCAAGGAAAATATGGATGCCATTCAGGAGCGGACAGAAGAACTGAAGGAAGAAGCATACAAATACTCGCGTGATGTCCATTCCAAAGTGGACAGTCTGCTCAAGGATGCCATGTTGGAGAATATGGTCAATGAGTGGCGGGAAATGTCGGCACAGATGAAGCCTTCCGAACGGCAACAGTTCGATGACACGCTCCTGTGTTCCGTGGCGGAACGGGGGACGGAAGTCATGCGCTGTGCGACAATGCTGTTTCTTGGAATGGTCGATGATGCCACAACATTTGCCGAAACACATGGCGGCGGAGGTGGCGGAAATGACCTCAAGTGGGGACGTGATGAAGACGAGGACAACCGTGCCTGGGCTCTCCGGTGCATGAAGATGGCAAGTCGCATGATGCGTCCTTCCAGTGGCAAAAAAGCCAAACGATAAATGGCAGAAATGTATTACAATCAAAGTTATAACAAATAAAAATCATTTGAATATGACAAAACAAATCATTCTTATCTTTGCCGTTCTCTGCTCCGTGCAGGTACAGGCAAATTCACGATATACAGAAAGAGATACTGTACAACATGAGTTCTTCCATGATGCCACAGAACTGTTCCAACCCCTCCAACCGGTCTATCTTGACGGTGTGGTAGTGCCAAGGACCGGGAGTGGCAATTGGTTTGTCAGTGTCACCGGAGGTGCAACCGCTTTTCTCGGAACGCCTCTTGGCTGCGAAGATCTGTTCGGACGTGTGAAACCCTCGTACAACCTTGCCGTCGGAAAATGGTTTACTCCTGCCGTTGGCGCCCGCATACATTACAGCGGTTTGCAATTCAAAGATGCCGGGTTATCCACGAAAAATTACCATAGCGTCCATGCAGACCTGCTATGGAACCTGCTTGGTTATCGGTATTCCGGACAGGAGCAGACACGCTGGGGACTTGCCCCATTTGTCGGAGTCGGACTGATACACAATTCCTCCGACAAGACTTCTCCTTTCGCCTTCTCATACGGTATTCAGGGACAATATCGGATTTCAAAACGGGTAAGTGCAGTACTGGAGTTCTCGGGGACAACAACCTCACAAAAATTTGATGGCTATGGCCGAACGAACCGCCTGGGTGATCATATGGTATCACTGACAGCCGGATTCACCTTCCATCTCGGGAAAATAGGTTGGAAACGAGCTGCTGATGTCACGCATTACATCCACAGGAATGAACAGCTCATCGATTATTCCCGTGCCTTGTCCGAGAAGAACAGCCGCTATGCCGGACAACATGACCGCGACAAACGAACGCTTGCTGAACTGAAGAAGATTCTGGAAATCGAAGGTCTGCTTGATACCTACGGGCACTTGCTGGAAGATGAGAAGAATGGACAACAAGGATATCCTGTAAACAATTATAGTGGGTTGAACTCATTGCGTGCAAGACTGAAACACAGACATTGGGACGGAATATCCCCTCTCGATACGGCATTCATTCATAACAACAATAACAACAAGGACAAACAGAATCCGGATTCCCTGGTATCGAATAAATTCATAACGGCTGAAGGGCACAATCCCATGGTTGTGAATCATGTCTCGGATAGCTGTATCGGAGCTCCTGTATATTTCTTTTTCACTCTTAACACGGCCCGCCTGACAGATGTTTCACAGAAACTCAATCTGGATGAATTGGCAAGGGTCGCAAAGAAATATGACTTGCATGTAAGAGTTACCGGGGCTGCGGACAGTTCTACAGGGACATCCGGCATCAATGATTCATTGAGCCAGTCAAGAGCGGACTTTATCGTTTCGGAACTGAAACAGCGCGGCATTCCTGCAGAAAGGATCACAAAAATCAGCAGAGGTGGAATTGCCGACCATCTGCCGACCGAAGCCAACAGACACACGAAAGTTGAACTGTTTTAGCCATAGAGAATCTATTATTAACCAAAAGCCTCTCCGCTGTGAAGCGCAGAGGCTTTTTACTTGATACCTGGTATGTACGTATTCCGAAAGGAATCATTTGGAGGCTTCCAGTGATTCTTTTCTGAACTGTTTCAGAAGCTTTTCAAGTTCAAGTGACGCTTTACGGGCACGCATTCCTGCTGCCTTATTGCCTTTTTCAATCTGAAGTTTGGCATTCTCTGAAAACTGAGCGAACAATTCGCTGATCTGAGCAAATGAATTTTCCATTACTTTGTACTTTTAATTATATATTATTGCAACAAAGATAATAGCGGAATGTCTTGATGTATGATAATGATATAAAAATTATTCGATAAAAATAAGTTTCTTGTTGTTGATGCTCATTATAAGTTTTTGTCGTGATAGAATTTCATAACCCAAAAGTCCATCAATCTTGTTTGTCCAACGAGCGTTTAGATGACTGATATCACTAAATACTGTTGGCAGGTGCTTAAAGCGTTTTTTGCCAATATTCAAAGATTTTATATCACCGTTTTTTACTGTAGTTGATTCTTTTGATGCTCCATTCAATTCCGTAGTGGAAATATTTGACATTCGTTTTTCCAGTTTACTAAACATTGAGTCATCAATCAGGTTAACGGCAGCACCACAATCAATACCCATCATGAGAGTAATATCACCAATCTTTGTCTCGATAAAAGGAATGTGCGACTTTTCAGAGGTCATCTGCATCGGAACCTCATAGGTCTTATATCTCATTTCCTTTATATAATTTTCTGTTTTATCACTCTTGATTAATGTCAATGTTTTCCCTTCATAATCGAATAGCCAATCGTAGTCCTTTAGCACTTGATAACCAATTAATCCATATATTTCTCGATCTTTTGACAAGTGAGAAATGTCTGACATTACAAAGTCTGTATTTTCAGCACGAATCCCATGAAAATTGAAAGTGTTGACACGAAAAACATCTTGACCCGAAATTCCAGAACTTACGCCTTGTGCACTGCTTATTGAGTTTACTGTATCATTAGTGTTGGAAAAATATTTACTGTTCAGGTAAAGACTCGGCGCACCACTATCTAAGATAAAATCACGTTCAATACCATTCAATTCTGCCTTAACAAAAATAAGTCCGTCAGATATTTCCATTGGTACTGTAATAACATCATCGGATGGAGTTTCAAAATCTTTTTTCATATCTACCTTTTTAACTTGTACGGGTAGCAGATCCATCTGTTTTATCTGATTGTCACTATTAAAGATAAAGGTTGCTTCTTTATGCCCCAGTCGTTTGCTGTAATTGAAGTCATATACTAAAGTCAAAGTCGCATCTGCTTGCCGTTCGTCTATTTTATTTATATTAGAGATATGTTCGTCTATTTGTGTTATTATTTGCGCTAAAACTTGGATAGCGATTGGACCGCTCTGACCTGCACAGACGAAATCCGGTGCAAGATGTTCATGCAGATTTTCAACCGAGTGATTGTTGACAGCGTCAACAGCAATGTTAACTATTTCCATACACCGCTGGCTATCCTGTGCTGAAACGGTATATATAGAAAAAAATGTAAAGATAAGAGCAATAAAATATTTCATAATATTCTGTTTATATGTGTTTATATGCGAATATATAAATATTTCTACAGTTGTAACAGTATTCAATTATAATTTAACGGCATATTGTCATATATATTGCCTTTTCTATATTCAATAAATTGATATTCTCTCTCATCACCGGCTTTCCTTGCCGGAGAGATTTCATATGCAAAGGTACAGCGACGGACGGTCGCCAAGTACCGCTGTGCTAACGGCTCCCGGATCTTCACGGCAGCCTTCCACAAATCGAAGATTTGGGTATTCCGCTTTATCCTGTCACTGTTTACTTGTCTTGTTCGTCCTATGCTCGCTGTCTGTCCTGCATAAAAATCATTCCCCTACAAGAAGCCGGAAGAGCTTCGATAAGAGGGAAAACAAAAACAATGTTCAACAATTAAATTATTACGATTATGCCGAATTGGTGCAGTACTGCGTATGTGATAGATGGCGACGCAAAAGAAGTGAAGCAACTGTATGAGTTGATGAAAGGACTGGAAGAACGTAAGACACCTTCAGTAGAAAACGGATTTGGGACTACTTGGCTGGGATGTCTCGTGGATGCTTTGGGTAAGGATTGGAACGATGTACGTTGCCGTGGCTCTTGGAACGGACTTGAAATGGACGGTGATGTATTGAAGTTTTCAACAGAAACAGCGTGGGCCCCATGCAGTGAGACATTTGACCTTGTGAGGGAAGCGTTCCCCAATCTTCGCTATTACTTTCAGGCGGAAGAGCCAGGCATGGAAGTATATGAAACAAACGATGAATTTGGTACATATTTCAGTGACAGGTTCTTCTTGGACGCATGTTCCCCAGAGGAAGAGTATCTCAGTGAATATTTCGAGACCCAAGAAGATGCGTTCGCTTGGCTTGAAGAAAAATGCGGAGAGCCGATAAAGTCAGCAGAGGATGTCAAGGCACTTGACGAACGCTGGCAAAGCAAGAGCGAAGATGCCTTCTGCTACCTGCATGAATTTCAAATAGTAAACTAATTCAATCCGACATCAGCAAATGATTCCCGAGCATTATTTGTTCGGGAGTCTTTTCTATGCTTTTATAGACAGCCTGTTTTACAAAACTGCGCTGGAGGTGCATACCCTTTATATTCGGCCAGGTTATTCCTCTTGTAAGAAATATATGATTTCCTACCTGCCGGCACTTTCTTGTCGGAGAGATTTTATATGCGAAGGTACAGCGACGGACGGTCGCCAAGTACCGCTATGCTAACGGTTCCCGGATATTCACGGCAGCCTTCCGCAAATCATAGATTTGGGTATTCCGCTTTATCCTGTCCACTGTTTACTTGTCTTGTTCGTCCTATGCTCGCTGTCTGTCCTGCATAAAAATCATTCCCTGACAAGAAGGCCGAAAGGCTTCAAGAAAAGGGAAATAAAAACAACAACTTAAAATTCAGAATTATGCACAGCAGAGTTTTTCAAATTTCAACAACGCAGATAGACAAGGAAAACTATCTGAACGAAGACACCCTCAATCAGGGCGACAACAGTTTTTACGATTATTGTGCCGACATCAGCGATGAAGAGCGCAAGGAAGAGATAACCAATTTAGTCAATTCCATCCTGCCGAAAGGAATGTTCGAACTTGTATCGGAAGACACGATACGTTATACAGGTGATGGCATGGAACAATGGAAAGAGAAGTATGTTGCAGAAATCCGGAAGAAAGCGGACGCCATTACTGTCGAAAATATGTTTGAGTGGAGTTCTACATATTACCTCAAGCAGGCAATAGATAATCCGCTGGATACCGGCTATCATTTTTATCTGAATGGAGACGGATGCCAGTCATTTGCCGAGCCATCCTTTGAGTTCATGCTGTTTGTCAGCTCTCTTGAACCCGGCACTTTGCTCTATGTCGGAGGCGTCATTGATTATCACTTCTGACGGTATATGTCGTATAGCCACCCGCTACCATGCGGGTGGTTTCACCCAACTCATTTAATGAAGTACAGCAATCGAAAGTATTACAATGAAGACAAAAACACTCCATAGTCAGGATGCAAAAAAAGTTGGCATCAGCAGTTTTCCCAATTTTCACAAGTCAGGAAGCATCAGTGGAATGAAAAAAGCCTATTATGGACGGGACGCCCTGCTTGTGCGTTGTGGCAGTTATATTTACAATGTGTCAAGTGCCCCTGAAATATACTACAAAGTAGCACATTAGTATTTTAGTAAAGTAGTAAAATAGTAGAATAGTAAATAAGTAAAATAGTAACATGAAGACTTGCAGAAAAGATTTTCAAGGCAGGAAAAGCACAGCGGTTCTTAAATTGCTTTGCCGTAATATAGCTGCCGGACGTTTTAACTGGCGGAGATACTGTACGCCTCAGACTTATTTCGGTCAGGAGATTTGCGTTACACCATTGCACTGTTCCTATGGCCAAATCGGCTACACCGTGCATTTCCCTTACTCCAACATGCCGGAAGTGGAATATGATTGGGAAATGGGGAAATTGACAATAGATGAAGAAAACTGGAAAGAATATTTCCAACATAGCGAACAATGACAAGGGGCTGGCATCACACCAGCCCCAAATCCTTTTCTCAATCGTTGTATTCCTCTTATAGCTTTTTCTTGGCTTTTCTATATTGCTTATCTTGTTAATTGTCCCTCAAAAAGGACGCAATATCATAAATTATAGCGAACTTTGTAATTAAACGGTGAAAATCAAAAATGTAAACTGTTGAGATAATGAATTATGAGAAACAATAAGAGTTACAATTATACAGATGAGTTTAGTGATATAGTCCATACTGCAAGATTTATAAATGCTGCAGAGTTGTCTGGGCTGTTCTTTTCTGCACCAAAGTGGATAACCCTATTGATGAAAATTCGTAATGCCATTATGAAGCCTTTTGGACTAAAAAGAGGAAAAGATTTATCGGATTTGGTGCATATTGAGACTGAGAATTTGGCAACTATAAGCAAAAATGACAAGCATCTTGATTTGGAAATTGCTTTTATGACTGGGCGTGTGGAATGTGACAGTCAACGCATATCTGTAAGTACAAAAGTCAGATTCCATAATCGTTTTGGAAAATGTTATTTTGCCATAATCAAACCGTTCCACAATTTAATTTGCAAAACACTCTTGCTACGAGCAAAAAACAACATTGAAAAATCTGTTTGCAGATAAGCATTATAATGCACCTGCAATCAATAAAGAAATCAAGGAATATGAATACAGATTATAAAGTCGGAGATTTTATCTATGATGCAGATATTTATGATGGACTGAATAAATTTCTGTCCGATTTAGAGTTTTACAAAAAATGGTTACCCAAAAATAAAGAGGCCAAAATACTTGAACTTTGCTGTGGAACGGGAAGACTTACGATTCCAATAGCAAAGGATGGCTATGACATTAAGGGCGTTGATTATACTTCATCCATGCTTGAACGGGCAAAGGAAAAAGCGCTTCAAGCCGGATTAAAAATAGATTTCATTGAAGCGGATATAAGAGAACTAAACTTGGGAGAGAAATTCGATCTTATTTTTATTCCTTTCAATTCTATTCATCATCTGTATAAAAATGAAGATTTGTTTGAGGCGTTGAACACTGTAAAAAAACACCTGAAAGATAACGGTTTGTTTTTATTGGACTGCTTCAATCCCAATATCCAATATATTGTCGAAAACGAACGGGAACAACATGTTATGGCTGAATATACTACAAATGATGGAAGAAGTGTATTGATAAGACAAAGTATGCATTACGAAAGTGCATCTCAAATCAATCGTATAAAGTGGCAGTATTTTATTGACGGTGCATTTCACTCAGTCCAGAATATGGACATGAGACTGTTCTTTCCACAAGAGTTAAATTCATATCTTCATCAAGCGGGATTTAATGTTGTCCATAAATTCGGTGATTTTACAGAGTGTGAGTTTAATGACAATTCGGAAAAACAAATATATATACTGGAACTCAAGAAGTAGTGATGAGCAATAGAATTATATCATCTAAATTAACCTGCACTGTTACGTATGTCGTAACCTGAAAATGATTATTGTATAGCAAAGGGGCTGGCATTCACACCAGCCCCAAATCCTTTTCATTCATCGTCGCATTCCACCGCTATATTCGGCCTCCTGCTGTTCCTCCCTGTATTCTTCCAGGTCGTTCAGTTGCTCATTCACGCCCTGGAGATTGGCATCCAGTGTCATGTTGTGGTCATAAGGGTAATGATGCTTCACGGTCATGCCCGCGTTGGTCATCGTCCCCACATCCAGCGAGTCCCTGTCCCTGTTGTAATTGACATGCAGCACGTCACCGTTCGGCATTTCGAAGACCGGCATCTTGTGCCGCGTCATTTCCGCAAACTGTTCTGCAGCCATCTCCCTCGCCAATGCCTTCACATCCTCGCTGGCCCTGTCAACTCCATATCTTCGGATATGGTCTCGTACTTCCTGTTCGGTGTATTTCAGCATCACGTCATAAGTTCCTCCTACACTACCGTTATACACGACAGCGAAATGCTGGTCTTCAATCAGCAGGTCATCGCCACGGTTCTGCAAAGGAGAGGCATAGGTGTACTGTTCATCCATTCCGTTCCCGTCGTAATACTCTTTCGCAAGAGTGAGCAGCCCGTTGTAGTCCCCTTTGTCTTTCAGTGCGTCAAGTCGGTTGGTATCGTCCGCCATTTGCAGATAGGCTACAGAAGCATAATATACCTTTTCCTTCGGGGTTTCCGTCCGTTCCTGATTTTCGGTCTTTTCCCTTTCTATATCCCTGGCTATCTGGTCTATTTTCTGCGTGATCATGGATGATGCCTTCTTCACGTCCATAAGTACGGTCTTAATGTACTGGGGTGACTCCTTCAGGTTATCCAGCCACGATTTCAGATACGGACAACTGTCCTCTTTTATATGTTTGGCCATTCCGTAGCGTTGGGAGATCAATGCACCGCACAATTCGGCCACAAGTTCTTCATCGCTATACTCCTTTGAACCGAAAGAGGTCGGTTGGAAACGGTTTAGCACACCTTCCGCTCCAGTCGAATGTCCCATCTCATGGAACAGTGTTCCGTAGAATGCTTCCCCGTCCTTGAACTGCACCTTCTCCGGTACGGTGATTTCATTCTTGCTAATCGAATAAAAGGCATCATCCTGATGTTTCACGTTGATGGGACATATCCATAGATTGTCGCGTATCATCCTCTCCACCGGTTCGAAGCTGAACATTTCACCTTCATGGACGAATGGACGGCCGTTTTCCTTTTCCAGCTTCTCCCACAGTTCAGGACGAGCCTCTTTCAGATTCGTCTGGGCGACGTTGAACACGCGGAATACCTGCATCTTGGGATACACGTTATACTCTTTCTTTTCGTCCTCGGACAAGTTTTTGTAATCGTCATACTTGATCTTCTCCTTGGTCTCCTTGTGGATGCAGGTAAATGTGGTCAGCATGACGGGAAACGATTTCTCGCCTTTCAGTACCGATACCCTCGGCAGTTCCTCGCCGTTCTTGCCCGGTTTGTTCAGTCTCTGCACGCAATCAAATGTGCAGAATCTCGGAATAGTGTATCCTTCCTTTTCGCAGTGCAGCATGAGCATAAGCGCATTCATACCGTTGTATTCGCGTCCGGACAGATTGCGTGGCCACTGAAGGCTGCCCTCGGTGAACCAGGGCTTCTTCCAGTCCTTGCTGATAGTCTCCAGCTTTTCAATCATCATTTCCGCAAAGAGGTCGAGAGCCTTGTCTTCGCTGTTCGGCCCATCTGTATTTTGTCTCCTGTAGCCTGCCATAACCGTTACTGATTGGAGTTAGACGAATCTGCGACACATTGTGTAAGTTCCTCTACACGGCAGGATACATTAGGCTTACCGTTATGGACAGTCAGGCCCATCTCGCCCTTGGCATCGATCTTCACACCAGGCTGGAGCCATTCTTCACGCTGCCTGTTGAAGCAGAAGAAACGTACCCATTGGTACTCAAAGCCGTCAGCGACTTTCTCCGTGCTGAATGCCGAGAACATCGTGTAGGACTGGTCTTTCTTGTCCTTCTTTTCCTCGATGTTCTTTCCGACCTTTCCACAGAAAACCATCTCTCCTTTGAGAGTATTGGCCGCATCGGCAGCCACATCGCGGATCTCGTTTGCGAAAAGGTTGAAATAGGTCCTGTCGCCCCTGTGCTTCAGGTACATCGTACCGTCAATCTCGACACGTGAGCCTTTCCTGTAGCAGGAGGCTTCCTCCTGACCGCCATCTTTGCTCACATCGATCTCGACAGGCTTTTCCTGACCGTCAGTTGCAGGAACCATTATCTGGAGAGGGAACGTAAAAAACGGTTTTCCCTCCTTGTTTGTGCGTGTAGTAGCATCGCGGTTGATAATACCGCATACAGTAACATTACATTTAATCATAACTCGTTTTGTTTTTAGAATGGTACATATCATCCGGCAAATGCTGGTTATATTGATGTTGAAGGTCTGAGAGCATATTCTAATCGGGCGCACGGATCATCGCCCAGACAAGCCATCCGGCAACGAGCAGCTGCACTCCCACGATAAGGAATGTTGCCGTCAAGCCAAACAGCTTGTAGCAGGACAGGACATACAAAGCCAGGTAGGATAATCCTGCCAGATACTTGCATAGCTGTATCATCACGCATTTTATCATATCGCCATGCTTCATCTTTTCAGATTTTCCGTTTGTCCTCGCTGCTCGGACATGCCCTGTTCGAAATTCTGTGAAGCCATTTCCGAAAGGATGGCAGTATTCAGCAATCCCGTCACGCGCATCCGCTTGGCTTCATCCGTAAGGCTACTGTTGTTCAGCACGGCCGACAGCCGGCTCAATTCTGCGGAACTCAACTCGCGCGATATATGCTGTTCGCCGTTATCCGCCTGAAGGACGGCTTTCCCGTTCTCTTTCATGGTCAGACTACAGCTTTTCATGTCAGGCAGCAGTGGTTTCAAGTCGATCTTTCCGCTATCCATGGCCCCCGAAACGGCGGCTTTCTGCTCTTCCTCGTTCTTGCTGTCAATCTGAACGGCCAGCACCATCAGTGAGGTAAAGGCCGTCATGGCCATCTCCATGACAGGGTCATTGCATCCGGACAAGCCGACGCCACTGTCCTCCGAGGACAGCAGCTTTTTCATCCAGTCTTCGGTAGAAAGAGGTTTCTCGATTTTCGGTTCTTCCGTACTACGGTATTTCGCGAGCAGGTCATTGCCGTTGTACAGCACCTGCTGCTTGATATTGCCTTTCTGCGCAATCTCGGCCAGATATGCAGCCGGGTCGATGTCACGGCGCGTCCCGTCCGAATGGATGTTCACCACCCCGAAATGCAGGTGCTCTCCCGTGGTCCGTGTCCCCGTGTTGCCCGAGGTTCCAAGGCGTTGTCCTGCCTTGACACTGTCTCCCGCCTTGACTGCGATATCGCCAAGGTGCATATAGGTACACTGCACCTTGCTTCCATCCGGGCGGCTGTATTCGACGGTTACACTCTTGCCTCCGGCAGAGTTGGCATTGCCGTTTACCGAAACGACCTTTCCGCCGTTTTCCGTGGCCAGCACCGCATCGCCTTTGCATCGTATGTCAAGCCCCTTGTGCATCTGCTGCTTTTCTTTGTCCATCGGGTCCTGACGCATTCCGAAAGCGGAAGTGACAAAGAGAAATTCCTTGCGTTCCACCGGAAATGAATAGGCTTCTGCCTTTTCTTTCTCCTGGAGAGGATTGCTTTCCAGACCGAACTGCTTGCCCTGCGCGGCCATTTCCTGCATGACCTGACGGTCGTATTTGTCCAGGCCGTTCTGCTCGATGATCTTCTGCAGAGTCCCGGCATAGTTGCCCCCGGTCGCGTAACCGGCTTTGGCTATACCTTCCGTCCATCCTTTGTAGTCATCGGGACGGAGATTGAAACATTCCGCGTAGCGGCTGTTCTCCTTAAGGAACCTCGAATGGTGTTCATAGGAGTCTCCTACGTTATCATAGCTGCAGAATTTCTCGTTCGGCTTGTCATCCGAATACAGGCTGTACCGGCCGCCTTCCGCAATCCATGACTGTGTGGCCTTGATGCCGAAATGATTGTTTTCCTTGCGGGCCAGTTCACTCTGTCCGTTGGAACTCTCAAGGATTCCTTGTGCAAGTGTTACCGAAGCGGGGATGCCATACCGGCGCATCTGCTCCATGGCGTACTCCGCATACTTGTCTGCATATTCTTTATTTTTTCCTGCCATATCATTACCTCCTCATGCTTGAACGCTGTTCATTTTCCTCCGGCTCAATCCTGCGTTCGGACTGTTTCTCCTGTGCCGTATCAAAGAGAGTCCGTGTCTGGCCGTTTCCGGCTGTCCTTTCTGTTATGCCCGTTGTTCTGTTCCGGGCATCCGCGAGTCCTTCTGCATCCCGTATCACCACTCTTGCACCGCTTCTCGCAAGTTTCTGAAGGAAAGTATCGAGTTGGCTGACTGGGAATGTCACGGAAGCCGTAAAGCCTTTTTTCATGTCAGCCTCGTGCTTCTCCATTTTCAAGGCAAGCGTTTCCGTTACCTTGACGGCATCCTCGTTATAAGCCGTATAGTTGTCACCGGTTCTTACAAACTGGATAGCGTCCGGGTGTTTGGCCTTTATCTTGTCCCAAGCCTCTCTCTGCGGACTGACGGATTCAACGGTACGCTCTTCTCCATTCTGTCGGCTGACAGCTTCTCCCTGCCGTATCTCGGTTTCCTTCTCCTGCTTTTCCCCGGCGTGTTCCTCCTGCGACTGTCCCTTTTGCAGTATATCGGCAAACAGCGAGGCAGCCAGGTGCCGTTTGTAGCTGTCACGGTCTTCCGCCACCCACATGCGCTGCCATTGTTGCGGTGATACACTGCGCGGCTGCAGTTTCTGCCCGTCAATCGTTACGGCACACAGTACACCGTCCTGCTTGGTTTTGAACACGGACACACGCTGTATCCGGTTCAGGTCCACGTCCTGTGTCCCGCTGTTGAACAGATCGACTTTCAGGTCGGGCTTGATTTCAGCAAGCGCGTAATATTTATGAGCCAGTTCCATGCGGACCTTGTCTATGTTATCCATGGACTGCTTGAGTGTGGAAAAGAAGCGGTTTATGTCTTCCTTGTCGGGGTATATGCTATAACCTCTCTGATGCTCCGGCTTTATATAGAGAGCCCATCGGTTCTTGTCGTCCTGAATCATCTGGATCTTGTCAAATCCTACTTCGTTGGCCCGTTTTACTGCAGGGCTCACGTTCAGGGTCGAAAGCACTTCCAGGGCCCAGTTGTTCAACCGTGCCAGAGAGACCTGCTTCTCGGCAAAATACTTGTCATCAGGTCTGTAGCCCAAGGCTCCGTCCGGATTGAAGAAACGCACAGTCTCGATGCCTTCCCGACGTAAAGCACGTCCGATACGGGCTTTGTTCATGCCGGGAATCTCGTTGTCCACCTCCGGTGATGCCCCGGCGGGAAGGATCACATCAGCCGACTTTGATACGGGATCTATGACAAGGACAATGGTTTTCTTGTCCTTGTCCGGACGTTTCCGTAACTCATCGGCCACGAAATAATGCTTGGGCAGCTGGTCCTGCATGTCAGATGTCTGTTTCCTGTTCCGCAAGGTGGCATATTCGATTTTCTCTCCACGTTCCGCTTTACGGATAACTTCGAGAGCATTGTTCACGTCACTCTCGAGGGCATCTATCATATTCGGGTTCTCTTTGAGTTCCCGGTCCCAATATTCCACCAAACTGAGACTTTCGTCGGACAAGCGGGCAGGCAGTCCCAGCTCCAGCATCTTGATTCCCGATGCTATTTCCACGACCAGCCGTTCCTGTTTGACGGCATCGTCAGAAGGCGGCATACCGTTTTTCATCACCATTCCCTCGCGGGCAAGCCGCTGCTGATGTCCGGTTGCACTCACTATCTGGCGCAGGGTTTCCTGCACATAATCGTTGTAATGGTCAAAGTTCTTTTGGCGGGGCATATAGACGGCATCTTTGTCCGTTTCATAATGGGGCATTCCGCTGCCATCGTAACGGACCGGCACAAGGTTGTCACGCATTTTCAGCAAGAAATCATTGAACCGGATATGCATACGCCGTGTGTCTGCCTCCGAATATCCTCGTTCCATGGCATTCCCATCCTGTTGCAGAACGGCCCTGTAAGCCTCTTCGTCCACATGGGGAAATGTCGTCTGGTCTATATTGAACAGAGTGCGTATCTCTCTGTTATGTACTCCCTTATATTGTTTCTTCTGCTCATCGTCCAATGTGAGGTAGGTTCCCCGGTTGATGAACTCTTCAGGATTGTTCCTGTGGACATATTTGTTCCAGTTATAGTACAGGAACGGCACACCCTGTTCATGCTCACGTACCGACGTGCCGCGGGCCTTGGCATCACTGAACAAGGTGAACAGGTTCGTATTGCATCCGTTCCGATCGGAATGCAATGCCATGAACAGTGCATTGAACGGGCTGGCCGACACGCCGTGCGGGTACAGCCTCGGATACCTCTTTCCAGAAGCGTTGAGCCAGTAACCATTGGCCTTCGAAGCCTCTCCCAAAGCAGTGGAAAGCAGACTGATTTGCCTTTCCTCTGCATTTTTCTCTATTTTGGATTTTTCTTTCATACAGTATATGTTTTGGGGTTATATGCTACTGGATACCTCGTGTACGCACGATAGTCTCCTGTTGTCCGTTGTCGTAATTGTCCGAGGCCCTTTGACGGAGCTGTTCGCTTCTGGCGAGTACGGCGTTTGCCAGCGTGTTGAGCGGTAAGGCTCCGGCCCGGTAAGCGTCAGTCACGGTCTGCGATAATTGGATAGTACAGGGTACACGGTCAATTGTCGCGACAAGCATGTTGCCTTGAAGTACGGGATTCGTGATGCGAGGATTGAGCGGTTCGTCAGGATAATGGCGGTATTGGGCTGCGCCTCTATTGGCCGTGTTCATTTCGCCTTCTGACCGTTCACGCAGCACTTCATGCCCGGCCTTGTTCAGCAGGTTCGCCCCGCCGAGACCGATAAGGAGCATCTTCAGCAGCGGATTCCGCACAAACATACCGGCCACTATGCTGGCTATAGGCAGCAGGTTGTCCTTGATGTTCAGGGACTGTGTCTTGCCTGTAAATACTCCCAGCAGAATATCCGGCAGCATCGCCATCACATAACCGAGATTGCCGGCAATGTCTCCCATGCCGCTCAGTCCAAGGGTGCCGAGCAGATCTTCCCATCCGCCCGTGTTGCCGTTGGATGCCGGCGTTTCAGACAGGTCATTCACGGGATGTACCCCTGTTTCCTGCATGACCTCCGGCTCTTTTTCCGGTTGTACCGTTTCCTGATGTACCTGTTCCGGCTCTTCCGCATCCGTTTGTTTCTTTTCCTCCAGACTTTTCAGGTAGGCTTCTTCCTGCCCCGGTGCGACGACCAGCGGCACATCCTTGTAGCGTTCCGGCCGTTCCTGTTTCAGCTTGTCCTGCAAGCCTTTCAGGAACGGGAACGGTTGCTGCTTCTTCATCCAGTCCGTAAAGTTGAAATTGCAGACCGGTATCTGTTTCTTCAGCTGCTCATTGGCGGTCGCTGTGAAACTGTCCTTGTCTGCGGTCATGGTGGCTGCTTCACGCCGGAAATCTTCAAACACATTGTGTTCGCTGCCGAATACACCCTGGCTGATACATTGTTCGACTGAAATCGACTTGGGGTCTTCCGGCTCCAAATGTGCCATGGTGGCGGAGACGGCAGCATCCACGCCGATGAATCTGGCGAATGCCGCCCACGAACCGGCACCGCCCAGCATGACGGTATCCGCCGAGGCACCCAACAGCCATCCCGCACCCTGCTCGACCTTGCTCGGCCGGTAAGCGGCCTCGCCACGCTTCTCGATCTCCTCGGCAAGCGGGGAACGGCTCAACATCTGCGGCAGGCCGAACAGGCTTGATTCCGCGGCCTTGCGGATGATATAATCAGCCGAAGACTTGGGCATACGGTCTTTCACCAGTTTGTCTATCATCTGCTGTTCCAGACGATAGTCCATGTAGGCATAGGCGAGATCGCCGCCAAGCTGTTCCGACAGTTCGTCGTACCGTTCGCGGCCGATTTCCTTCACGACTGCATCACGCCATTGCCCGGCCATATACGCAAGGTCGTGCTGTATGTCTTCCGAAGCGGCGATTTTCTCCTTGCACATCTCTACATAATCTTCCGTTGTCTTGGAGTTCCATTCGCCGGTAACTTTGAGCAGCTGGTACGGGTCGTTCAAAGGTTGGGCTGAAGAAGCCATCATGCTGAGAACCCCGCCAAGGGAGGTGGAATATTCCTTCATTTCCTCACCTTGTTTCCGGGCAAGATAATCTCTTGTCTCATCCATGACGGAAGCAAGGTGGTAACGGAAATAGTCATCCGAAAGACGTTCCAGTTCCGCGAATCGTCTGCTTTGTTTTATAGTTCCGTCCATAAGTATCCTATATCATATTTATCTGTTTCAACAGTTGTTCTTTTGTCTGTTCAATCGCATTGTGGTACACTTCCATCTGTTTGGGGAAGAACTCCTCCAGCCATGCGTCTTTCTCGATGTTGTCATGGATGAAGCGTATCGCCTGTTCACGCTCTATCTCCACGGAGGCTTCACCTTCCTCCCGGTTGTTGAACCATGCCTTTGTCCACCAGCGGACACCGGCCCGGTCCGGATATACCGACACGATACGCGGTATGTCGAAGCTCTGGATGTCGATGTCGAGTTCAGCCAGCGGATCTATGATGCCGCTGTAGCTTACGGCTTCGTCATGGAGTTTTTTTTTATGTCTCCGCTCATGGTGGAGAGGTACACGTTGTGACGCAGGGCCAGGTAATGCAGGAAATCAGCGATGAGCAGGTTCTGTACCTTGCTGACCAGCGGGATGGATTTATGTCCCAGTCCGAGAGGATTGGCCATGCTCGGCATGTTCTCGTAGAAATATTCTCTCATCGCCCCCATGGTGAAGATGTGGCGCAGGGACTGCTCCGTGTGCTCGGGCAACACGTAGGCTCCGCGTTGCAGATCCTCCATGTAGTACGGCAGGAAACGCAGCATCAGTTCCTCTATTTCCCGTTTGTCCTTGTCGTAATCGGTCTTCACGGTCATTTCCAGATCCGGGAATGCCGCCGTTTCATGTCCTCCCGCCTGACGAAGCGCACGGATGTTGCCGTAAAGCATGGTCAGGAACTCCAGCGGGTTCAGTTCCTCTCCCTTGAACCGGGCTTCGATGTGCAGCCTGTCACCGCTCAAGGCCACAGTCTGACCGGCTTTCACGCGTTGCCCGAACTGCGCAAAGACATTTGACAGGTGTCCGTATGTCACCTCATATTCCCCGTACCGGATAGTCTGGCATATCCCGTGTACCGGATCATTGCCGACCCCTGACACGATTCCGCTCGCGACGGCAGACAGCCTGTAATATCGGGCGTTGAAGTCAATGCCATGGTGGAAAAACGGCTTGCCCGTTCCCGGGTCGGTCTGTTCGCCGTAACCGAGAGTCATTTCCACCTCCTTGCCCTGGGGCTCCTCGAAAGGCATACAGTAGCCGCTCTCGGAGTGAAGTATCATTTCTTCTGTATATTTCATTTCGTTCTGTATTGGTTCATAATGTTATCTTCTCATTCCTCCGTTATAGGTCTGTTCCTCGCTCTGGCCGGGGGAAGCCTGTGTCCTTGCCACGCTCTCCGTGTTCGTGTCACGGAAGACGCCGGCATTGTTACCGATGAGCATCATGCCGAGGAAAGCCCCGGCGATCTTGCCCAACCACCCGAAACGTCCGAAAATGAGAAAAGCGGCGGCTATAAGGCCCGCGATACTCAATCCAGATACGTTGCCATGGCCGAGGTTACGGACAAAATTGCCGAGCATGTTCATGCCTCCGCCACTCGAAGCCTGCCGCAGGAAATTGGATACCCCGTCAAGTTTGGAATCTATTCCCGCCACAGCTCCGCTTAACGTGCCGACGGCTTCTCCGGCCTTGTCCGTCAGTCCCCGTACATCCTCGGCGGTATCTGCCAAGGCATCCGTGGCCGGTTCTCCGATGACCGCATCGCTCACGATGCGCACCACGCTCTTGTCTGTCGTCAGCTTTTCCCAGCCGACATAACCGATCGCACCTCCGACGGCGGCAGTCTTGACGGCTTGTCCGGCGCCCCGTAACGTCTGCGACGGATGAAGTGCCGCTTCACCCACGTTTTTCCCGGTTGCCAAAACAGCCTTGCCGGTACCTTTGGCCGCCTTGCCGCCATACTTCAATATTGTACTCCATACTCCCATATCTCGTTCTTTTTAAGGTCTTACATTTCTTCCGATCTGCTTCCATCTTCGTTTGGCGGCTTCCACAATGTCGCGTTTGTCCGCAACAGGGCGTGCGCCTTCGTCGATTTCATACCAGATGTCACTCATAGTCGTATATTTCACGGCCTTGGTCAGCCGTTGCAGCTTGGTGTTCATCAGCTTGAGCTTCGGCCTGATCCCGAAGACTATCTCCATGCGTTCCCTTTCCGTCATCTTGTTTTCCGCAAGACAGGCCATTCGTATGTCATTTACTATTTCCACACTGCCAAGCATCAGCTCCCGGTAAATCCTGTTGCGCTCCGTGGAAAGGGCTACTGCCAATGCGTTGGTCGTGCTCCGGCTAACCTGCCTGGTAAAATCTTCCATATTGTCTGTCAGCCTTGAGATTTCGTGATAAAAGCCATAAATCTGTGCGGCGTAGCAGACGATGGACCGGAAAGAATCCAGATACTTGTTGAACTCCCTTTGCAGGTCGGCCGTAGCCTGTACTTCCTCTTTCGTCCATATATGTCCGGTAGTCTGCAGCATCATCACCTTCTCCTGGTTTTTCAGCTCTTTCTGCGCCTTGTCCGTGTAGAGCAGTATCATTCCGGCCAGAACCGGATCGTTCTGTGCCTGTATCTTGCCGATACAGATGCCCGTCAGCAGCATAACTATCAAAATCGTCCGTTTCATCGCGTCATTCTTTATCGTGTCAGGGAGGCTGCCCGGCGCCAGCGTGACATGGCCATGCGGGCCACTTCACCGTTGTTGCGGTCAAGCATACCTGCCGTCACATTTCTCCATACATCATTGAAAGTATAGTACCGGATGCTCAGGTAGAGCAGATGCAGCTTCCGGCTGAAAGCCGACAGCCTGTCATTCAGCGCCCATAGCGTAGTGCCGCGCTCCGCACCGGTCAGCATATTCTCTTCACCGCCTTTGGCAACGGCATCGTTCAGCAGTGTATATACGGAGACCAGTTCCGTGGCCGTCTCGATATAAAGGTTGTTCATGCCCATACTGGCAACGATACCCTGCGGGTTGTCCTTTATCGCTTTGCCCAGTTTACCCAGAGTCAGGAAGATCCGGACCCCGTCGTTATAGAGATGCGTACAGGCTTTCAGTGACGAAGCGTATCCGTTCACCGTCTTCAGGTAGCCGTTGTACTGTTTCTGCCATTCATGGATGCGGTTGAATTCGGCGGCGATGCTGTTCTGCAGGAGTGCCGTCTGCGTCTGTCCCTTGATCTGTTTTTCAATCTGGCCGTTTATCAGCTCGTTGCCCTCCGCCAGAGCAATCCACTCCAGCGGATTGGAAGCCGCTATCTGGGCTTTGGACACCTGCGGCAGAAGCAGGACGGCAACGAGGGCCAGACTCCAGTTAATGATTCGTGATCTCATATATTCCCTTTTTTCTTTTGTTGTATTCCACCCGTTCGCGGACAAGTGTTACTATGTCATCCCTGCGCCGGATACCGGTCAGATCAAGCCTGGGGGTATTCCGGTCCATCGAGAAAATGCTCACCGTCTTCAGCCCGCAAAGCTGCTGCAGCAGGCTTTGATTTTCCGTGAAGTCCACGATACGGTATAATTCCATATAATCTGTCTTACGCCAGATGATGCCATGCTCGCACACGAGCTGTTCGGACCCGATGCGATAGCGTATGCGTCGTAGATAGATGAACCTGTACACCAGGAACAGGGAAAGCAGAAGGGCGACCCACATGGACAGAGTCGTGAACGGCAAGCCGTCAATTCCGCCAAAGACCCATCCTGCACAGCATAACACAAGAAAGGGCAGCTCGTTGATGACGAACTGTCCGGTGTGGGGCACAAACACATGAGTGCGGAATAAACGGTCTGTCTGCATGATGTTTTCGTTTTATCTGTGATAACTGGTCTGCCGTTCTTCCTCGTCCTGTCCTGAATGCCGTACTTCAATCGGATTGACCAGCCCCTCGGTCTCTTTGAGGTACTCGGGATTGGTCTTGCCAAGCAACGCATCGTTCCAGTCCTTGTAGCAAGGCAGAATGGGAAATTCTCTGATATTTTCCGGGGAAATGTTCATCTGTCCGGCTATTGCCTTGAACTTTTCCACGAACAGCCGTCCGGCGGCATCATTGTCGAAACAGAGGTAATGGTGTGCCTCCGGTGTGGCGGCAAGCATACCCTTGATCTGACCCTCTGTAGGGGTACCGCCGGTAGATACATACACGCTCTTCCTGGATAGGTCCGGGTTGCTCTTGATCTGTTCCCGGTTGAGCTGATAGAAGGCCATCGCGTCATAGGCACTTTCAAACCATGCCACTCCGCCGACGGAATCCAGGTCACCCTTAAGGTTGGCTATCCACAGCCCCTCGCTCGAATTGCTGCCCTCAGCCTTGCCCTTGTAACTGCCGCTGCCGTCCGGACGCGGGCGGCCTCGTTCCTCAAGGCCGACAACCGTCCCCGGGTCTTTGGGCAAAGACATCGGAAAGGCAAGGTTCGTGTATCGGGTCCCGTCTTCACGGACTTTTGTCGCCAGGTAGAAATCACGGTGGAAGGCATACTGCGTGTAGAGGTCGATTCCACGGTGTTTGAAGAAAGGATAGAACTTCTTCTGCGTATCCCTGTCCTGAGGGTTGAACCTGTGAATCTCGTAATCCGTTATGTCGAACGGTTTCACGTCCCGTTTCGGCTGGATAATCCGTGTACTGCGTTCCTCGATGGGATGGTTCAGCAACCGGTTGCACACGAGATTGACAAGCCGGTCCGGAGATACTCCTGCCCGGTATTCCGCAAAAAACTGCGGGTATTCCTTGATGAAGGATATGATGTTATAGACTTTCTGTTCCTGTGCCTTGAAACAGCACTTGCCGTTCGGCATCACGATGAACTTGTCGCCACGGATACGACGGCCTTCGCTGTCCATCCGCACATACGACGGATAACGCAGACCGTCACGCTTGTTCAGATGATAGCCCGCGTCAATGAGTATGTCCTGAATGTTCAGTCTCTGTAGAAAATCATCGTATGTAAGGTCTCCGTTCCTCATAAGTTTACCTCCCCATTCTCATATCACCGATTTCCCGGTTCATCTGTGCCTCGAAATTCCGGATGGCAACATCCCTCGGAGTGTCAACACCGGGTTTGAAATAAGGACGCGGCCCAAGGTAATGTTCCTCATAACACTCCGGCCCGTGATGGCATCTGAGATTATGCACGACCTCGGAAACCACCACGGCACCTGCTGAAAGGGCCGCAAGAATCTTTATGCCCAGTCCTTTGCTTGTTTCCGGACGGGGGCGCAGGTCTGCCTCGCTGAAGATCTTCGCGAAAAGTTTCGTCCGATGGTAATCGTCCGTGGCGAGAAACTTGTCGTATTCCTTCTGGGTAATCTCGTGGCTGTAGGTCTGCCCGTCGATGACGGCGGTCATCCTGTACTTTCCTTCTTCCGGTCCGGGTTCCACGGCAATCCGGCTTATCTCGGTTCCATGCCCGCCGATCTCATCCGACAGCTGCAGGCTGTTGCCATAGTCTTCCGTCTGCCCGTTCGCCTGTGCGTATTCCTGGTAATGCCTTGCGGCCAGTTCCTCGTGCACTTCAGGATGGAGGCCGATGGCGATATGCTTGTCACTGTTCAGATCATCCAAGGTCACTTTATCCGCGAAATCTCCGGCAATGACCCCGTTCAGGAGCTCCAGACGTTGCTCAATGGAATGCTCTTCAAGAGAATTCGATGTAAGCGTTTTGATTTCCTCTTCCGTCAGGTCATAGACCATGTCCGCGTTGACATTCTCGGACTGCACGGTCAGGGTTCTGTTCTCCGCATCGACAATAAGCCCGTGCGAAGCAAGGCACTCCGACCATTTTTCGTTCGAGAAATAGACTGGCGAAGCGACAAGCTCCCTGTACGGGCGGGCAGGTTCCTGGCTGCGGGGACGGCTGACCATCGGTGTAATGGCAGCCTGCAAGTCCTGCAGGACATCACGGGGTTGTACGGGTTGTTCCGGCTGTCCTCCCTTGTAATAAAAGCCGTAGCCTCCGGACTGCAGCTCGCCGGGCTTCATGCGTCCGTCAGGACGTTCGGGGACAATGGGCGCTCCGGGGAAAAAGAGCTGTCCGCCGACCCTGCGCAGATGAAAACCGCCCTGCTGGCGCGGTGTCCATCCGAGTATGGGAGGAAACAGCCCCCAACGGCCTGTACGCCCGTATTCACCCATTCCGATACGGTAGCCGTGCAGACCCATCGCCACACGTCCGTTAGCATTGCGGGCATGGACAAAGTTCTTGGGCAGATAGAAATCCTTTGCAAGGATGCTCGTGAGCACATTGTAGGCTTTCTTGTTGGCGGTGTTCGTTCCCCAGTCCGTAAGCGCCAACAGTTGTTTCTCGGTAATCGGATAGGTCAGCAGCGGCGAATCGTGTCCCTGTACGATCAGCTTGTAGCCGCCACCGTCAAATGCGATATGGGCTTGAAGCCCGTTGCGCATCAGTATGTCGCGCATTTCAGGCTGCAAGTCCATCGCTCTGGGGTTTGTATTGGTTCGTATTGCCATAGTCTGATGTTATGATTGTTATCCGCTATGCGTTTCCTTCCTCCATCGCCGCTTCCAGCTGTTCGTCCTTGTAGCGGACAAATTCGGCGGCAGAATCATTCCCGATAACGAGGTTGCGTTCCTCACAGTAACGGGCATATTCCTCCTGCCACTCCGCGGAAAAATGGTTCACATAGTCGAGCCAGCCGTATTCGCCGCTCTGCATTTTCTCTATCAATACCTCTTCGGGATAATACTGGTGCTGTGCCATATCAATCGGTTTTTATTTGTGAATAGCTGCCGAGCGGTTGCGTTCCCCGGCTTTTTTCTGTTCGTTCCACAACTCTTCGGTATATTCCTCTTCCGGAACATAGTCGAGGTTTCCGTCATCATCCATGACCCAGCAACCGTAACAGCCGAACGTGTATTTGTCCCATTCACGCTTGGACTGTTCCCTCCATCGCTGCTCGTCGCCGGAACAGAAACGGATACCGGTCTTGGAATGAAGGTCAATACCTACCGTGACGGGCTCATCGTCCACGACCAGCGTCAGCGGATCTCCGTGCTGCATTCCGTTCACCTCTGTTGCACCGAGATGCAGCTCCTCGGCCAGCACCTGCAGATTGCGCCCGATGATGGGCGTGGGAACATACATGACCTGCTTCGTCCCCGTGTCAATCTGGACGAAAGCCTTGTTGTGCCTGCCGTCAGCGGTTTCCACATCCGCGATGATGGCCTTGCCCTCAAGCAACTGTTTCTGCTGCGTTTCGTCAAAGCGTTCCAGCGGCGAAGATTTCAATGCCGGATAGAAGACCACGTCCGTCTGGCCACCTTCCATGCGGATAAGAGCGAATCGGGTACGGCTTTCCACCGTTTCTCCGTGCTCGTCGGTGACACGCACGGGAAGAACGGGCGAATGGCGTCCGTTGTAAATATCATCAAGGACGTGCATCGGCAGATCCTCGATCATCTCCTGCGTGAGCCCGAATCGGGCAAGCGTCGAAAAGGGAATCTCTTCAAATTCAAAATGCGCCTTTTTCATACTATATCAAGTTTGTAAAATTATGTTCGGCAAATATAGTATGACCTTGTAAATTCAAACAAAAACACAGATATATAAATGATTATAATATACCATTTTTATAACATTAGTACGATTTTCTTTGAATAATCGTACTAATTGCGATAAAATATGCAAACTAATAGCAGAATGTATGGCCGTTCATGTCGAACATAGACAGACCATGCTAATTTTGCAGCATGAGAAAAATTTTATGGATGATTATATCAGGCATTTCGCTCAGTCTGATACCGGCAATGGCACAATTCAATACAGTTTCCTCCGCTTCCGATTACTATCGGGAGGAAAGTGTGCAGGCGGCCACCAAGGACAAGGAAACAGCTTCAGACAATACGGGTTCCGGGAAAGGTGTATCGGAAAACACCGGCAAATCCGGAGCTCGCGGCGATGTGCAAAGGCAGATGGTGGTTGAGCGTTACCTGAGTGTCAGTTATCCGTTACCGAGAATCAAGGTAACTTCTCCATACGGTTACAGGAAAGACCCCTTTACCGGCAAGCGTAAATTTCATGGGGGAATCGATTTGCAGGCACGTGGCGACAAGGTGCTGGCGATGATGGCGGGAACTGTCGTAAAGGTCGGGCAGGACAAGACTTCCGGCAAGTATGTTACGCTGCAGCACGGGAACTGCATGATCAGCTATTGCCACCTTTCAAAGATTCTCGTAGCCAGGGGAACAGCCGTCCGGCCGCGTGATGCGGTCGGTATTACCGGCTCTACAGGACGCAGCACGGGAGAACACCTGCATATCACCTGCCGCCTCAATGGCAAGAGTGTCGATCCCGCAATCCTTTTTGAACATGTCAGGAGAGTACAGCAGGAATGTGTTTCGGCACTGGCCGAACTATGACTTTTTTCTCCCTTTGATTGCATGGCTGATACTGTCGCCCCATACCGACATCCGGACGACGGACATCGGCGGCATGGAAAACGTCTTTCCATAGAAAATGGCGGCCACCACCTTGCCGCCGTGCCTTTCTATTTCCTCCTTGTAGTCGGACACACTCTGTCCGGTCGTCAGCACATCGTCAATGATAATGATTTCTTTTCCCTTTATATCACCGGTAATCTCGTAATTCCGCTCAAGGACACGGCTGTCCGCTCCGTCCGCTTCATGTAGGCTTTCCCGGGCATCGCAGATCACCGTATCGTACAGTCCTGATGTCAGATCCGGCCTGTGCTTGCCCATATACCAGTTCAGCCGCTTGAACCGCTGTTCATACTTTATCCAGTTGCTGCACGGCATGAACATGATATGATAAGGCTTGCCGTCCGCCTGTATGGCGGTCATACATGCCTTGAAAAACTCGATGCCGTGTATCTCTCCCTGCTTGAACCGGTAGATGGAACGGCAGAATGTCCGTTGTGCTTCATTGAGAAAATCATTGTACCGGGACGGATAGTAATAGCCGTAAAATGCAATCCGGATTCCACGGAACTTGAACGGTTTGAGCGGATGCCTGTCGTCGAACCGGTCGGGATACATGCAGCAGAACATACGGCAGGCGTCTCGATGTCCGGCCATCACCGCCATACGGCAATAGCGTTCCCTTTCGTCTTCCCGGCCTGTGCTTCGTGCGGCTGCATACGCCGCTTCCCCGGCTTTCCGCCGCCAGAAAGCGATGACATGCAGCAGTCCTACTGTAAGGATGATCAGTGACACGAATACAAACCTTTCACCCACCATGCTTTTATTCTACAGAATTGTTACAATTCATCTGGAAAGGATATGGAATTATTTATTTACTTTCACCCACCTAAAATCTCACTTGTTTTTGCCCAATAGTAAAACGCTTCCGGTGAATTGGCTTTCAACTTATTTAGTTTGTTGCTTAATGAAGGTCTGATTACCATATCTTTTACGTCAGCAGGATTATTTGAATAAGGTTCAATTTGTGAAATCCCTTTTTCAATCAGTGTGGCCAGATAGGCCGCCCTCGCAGAATCGACAATGGCATTCTCAATCGTATAACGCTGTTTGTACATGAATGATTTTACCCGTATAATACCGTCCTGTATCAAACCGAAATCTCCTTCTCCGGCTTTACCGCGTGTAGATATACAGAGTGCGGTCTGTCGGATGTCGTTGAAAACTTGTCCTACATCGGTACCCAAAGATCGGTATGACAATTCTACTTGTGCAATCCGATGGAATGCAGTCGAGGTTATCTGCAAGTCGGTGACATTTTCAAACAGTCTGCCAATATCAAACAGTTGCTTGGCTATCTCCATAGAGCAGGACTTGTCGTTTTTATAGTAAGGTATTCCGGTTGTGTTTGGGGCAAAAGCCGTCAATTTGTCGCCGAGAATATCATCTGCCGACGGAACAGTTACCATTAACGGATCGCCGTCAAGAGATATAAAGGGACTGTCTATGGCTACCAGCTGGGTCCGGCAATAATGGATGTCTTCATACAGTACATCCAACAGGATATACGACTGGGCTTCCGTATCATTCCGGTATGCTATTTTATAGAAGAACTTGGAGTGGCTCTTGGGAATATTTGCATCATTCCTCTGTTTGCGTTCTACAAGCTCCAGATCGATGAATCCGAAATCGACGAATTCTTTCAGATAATCTTCTATGTTTGTTCCTGGAGGACAGATTACATCAATGTCTATGGACAGACGGTGGACAGACTTGCCGATTATCAGCATTAATGATGTGCCTCCCTTGAAAATCAGAGGACATCCTGCTTTGACCAGCATCTCAAGCAAAGACAACGCACGGATGACTTTTTCAATCAGGTTCTTGTCATTGTAATGCAGTTCAGTGGACACATGGTCAATCCATTCTTTCGTAAAGCACTCTTTTTTTATCATTGTAAATTCAAGTTATTCAGGATGGACAATAATTCATCTTTGACTTTTCTTCTGTTGGAATATCTGAACAGACGGCTGCGGTTAACGGAATACATTCTGAAGGCATTCTCTATGATGTGTTCGCTTTCACTCCCTTGCAGGTAGAAGAAATCAGAATCTCTCAGAATATCTACCATAAGTTTTTCCAACGTGGGCATTGGAATGCCGGATACTTCCTGCAACGGAGCTTCTGAAACAAGGTTCTTCACGAAGATGGTCCTGCTGTCCATATCCACGTAGCGATATACTATATCTTTACCGGGACGCAGAAAAACCGGTCGGCCTTCGCCTTTTAGAAAATCAAAAATGGTTTCGGCCGAATCCCTCTCGGTTTCCACATAAATTATGCGGTTGGATGAAAGATGGTGTTGCAGGGGGGAAATGATTTCACCTTGGTAGATACAAAACTTGGCAAACGGGAAATTGGACTGCAACAGATTGAATACCTCTATTATATCGTCTGCTGGTTGGGGCGAGAATATCGGTTTCGTCACTTTGGCATACATTCCTCGGCCTGTTCTGATAAGCACGTTGCTATTTACGAGTTTGAACAAATGCCACAGCAGGGAAGATCTGTTGATGTCCATGCTCTTGCAGAGACTCTCAGACAAATCTTCTATATTAAAGTCATGATGTTTTTCGGCAAAACTCAGTATGGCTGATGTTGTTTCGTTACTCATATCATATTCGTTTTATGTCGCAAATATAACAAATTATCGGCACTAATATGAAATAGTGCCGATAATTTGTAACTGATATATGTGTATTTTTGCTTTGATTTATCTGTTTTTTTGGTTTATTATACATTAATAAAACAAATTTCACTGTCATTTATAAGGTTGTTATTGACAAATTATCGGCACTAATCCGAGATAGTGCCGATAATTTGCAGATGGTATTTCGCTATTATATGATTGAATGGTGTTTTTCTAAGTGCATAATTACCATATGACATCGTTATTAGGATAGTGGAAACAGAATCATTCGACTACGTGAAGCGGTCGGTAGTACCGCAAACCATTTGGGTAAGTATGATTTTTCCACAAATCTGAAGATATTGGCCTTAAATTTTACGGGAATAACACGAATTTACTTTCCTGCCGTTACGGTACTCAGAAACAATATGCTTGATTTCTCCCAGATATAATTTTCATTTCAAAGTATTTTGAGCTTATGATTGTCTATAAGCCTTAGGAGTCATACCCATGTGATGCTTAAAGTATTTTGAAAAGAACGAATGATTAGGGAAATTCAGCTCATTGGATATTTCCTGTATTGTCTTATTGGTTGACCGTAACAAAATCTTAGCTTCCAGAATGGTATATCTGTCTATCCAGTCATGAGCCGTCAGTCCGCTGGTCTTCTTTATAATATCTGACATATATTTTGTTGAAATAAACAGTTTTTCTGCATAGAAATCCAGTGTCCTGTTTTCCTTGTAGTGTTTTATTATCAACTGAATAAATTTACTCAGTAATTCTTCTTTTCTCTCCTTTTTTTCCCGTTTATCAGAGTTTATCAATAATCCGGCGATATAATAAATCAGAGCCTGCAGTATAGAACTTATCATTTTATCCCTATATACTGACTGGTCTTTAAGTCTTTGGATAAAGAAATCATAAAACTGCTGTATATTGAAACATTGATTTGCTGTCAATTCAATTTTAGGGTATTTTTGGATATAAAGAAAAATTGGAAGTATTTCTCCTATTTTCGGAAAAGCTTCTTCAATAAAACGCTGTGAAACAATAAAGAAAATTCCTCTGATATCAGACGAAACATCCTTGTGTTCTATTATATCTTTAGGAAGTGTTATTACCATATCTCCCGGCTGTACGTCGTACCTTATCATGTTGATATCAGTAGTTATATGTCCGTTAAGACACAAACTTATTGTAAATGCACCAAGTCTGATGGGTGAATCATTGGGAATATTGAATTTAGAGAGATCATCTAGTACAATAAAATCGTTATCTACATAATCTATATCGCCTATAAGATTCTTTGCTATTCTTATATCCAGGTTCTTAAATTGGTTCATATTTTTTTTATTACAAATATAATTGTATCCATATTTCCATCAAAGAATTTCTTACTAATAGAACATTTTTGATGGAAAAACGAATATAATATTCCCTTATCCAGCAACTACTATTCTAAACCACATAGTAAAAAAGGGTTTTAGAACATTCCGCATGTGTAAATGGAAACGTGTTTCTCATTGGGTTTGATGAAATTTGCAAAAGCTAAAGTTTAAGACAATGAAAAGATTATTTATGTATTTGAGTGCGGGAATTATTATTCTTGCATCAGCCTCCTGTAAAACAGATTCAGGAAGAAAAGAAAGCTCTTCTGTACTGGTTAAAACATTAACAGTAGGAAATAAAGACAGCGTTGAGTATGTCAAATACTCTGGAGTTATAAATTCGGAGAAAGAAGTGACCATAGCTTTTAAGGTCAATGGCCAGATTGCATTCTTACCTGAAAATGAAGGAATGAGTTTCCGTAAAGGCAGTATTATAGCAACATTGGACAAGCATGATTTTGAAGTCCAGTATAATGCTGCAAAAGCTGTATTCGAACAATCGGAAAAAGAGACGAAACGCATACAAGCCTTGTTTGAGAATAACACAGTCTCTCCAAACGATTATGAGAAAGTCATTGCTGCAAACAAAGTGGCAGAGGCCAAGTTCAATGCTGCTGAAGATGCTTTGAGATACACGGAAATAAAAGCTCCATTTGACTGCTTTATATCAGATATTTTCAAAAACAGCGGAGAGATAGTTTCTGCCGGAATGCCCGTTTTGCTTCTGAAACAGGAAGGTGGGTACAAGGCGGACATAAGTATGGCATTAAAAGATTATAACAGATTGAAAAATCTTATATATGCAGAACTTGTGTGCGGTAATCTATCTACCGCAATAACATTAAAAGCCCAAAACCGCAATGCATCAAACGGACAACTATACAATGTTTCCTTTGACATACCATCAGAATTTTCCAAAGTCCTGTCAGTCGGTATGAATGTAGATATAAGATTAGCATATTCAAGCACAACCCCATCATTATCATTGCCTGCATCGGCTTTATTTCAGGATAAAGGGAACACATGCGTATGGAAGATCAATAATGGGAAGGCTGCTTGTACACCCGTTAAATTAATACGGATAGAAAGAGAAACGGCATTTGTAAGAGGGTTGGAACCTCACGACAGAATAGCCATAACCGGAATCCATAGTTTGTCTGAAGGGCAGACCGTGGAAGAAATGAAAGAAGTGTCATCAACCAATATAGGAGGAATGCTATGAAAAGTATGGCGGAATATGCCTTGGAAAACAAGGCCCTGATCAAGCTGTTTATAGCTTTCCTCGTTATCGGCGGTCTATGGTCTTTCTACTCCATGAGCAAAATGGAAGATCCGGAAATAACGGTCAAACAGGCTTTGGTCATGACTGTGTATCCTGGTGCAACTGCGCATCAGGTTGAACTTGAAGTGTCTGACAAGCTGGAAAAGGCAATACGTCAGATGGGAGATATAGACTATATTGAATCAAAATCACTGAACGACCTGTCTCTTATAAAGGTAGTTCTGAAAACAACTGTACCCAATGGCGAATTGGAACAAAAATGGGATATATTGAGAAAAAAGATTGTCGATGTTCATACCCAATTGCCTACCGGTGCCTCAGTACCAATGGTACTTGATGACTTCAGTGCTGTCTATGGAATGTTCTATACGTTAACGGCTGATGGTTTTTCAGACAGTGATATGATACGATACACAAATTTCATTCAGCGTGAACTTATTAACATAGAAGGTATAAGAAATGTCCAGATATATGGAACTGCAACACCTTGTATAAATATCAATATAGATAGTAAAGAAATGGCCCGTCTGGGAATTTCTCCAATTGAAATACTGATGACACTGCAAGATCAGAACAGGACAGTATATAGTGGCTTCTTTAATAGTGGCGATGAGCGTATGAAGGTTATGGTACCCGGAAACTTTCGAGATCTGGAAGATATTAGAAATCTGGTTCTGAAAGGTCATGACGGTAATACGTTCACTCTTGGAAATATAGCTGATATCGAGGAGGACTATGAGAAACCGCAGCGTAACAAAATGAAATATGACGGTAAAAGGGCTTATGGTATTGCAATAGCCATGGAATCAGGCTATGATATTCTAAAAATCGGAAATACTGTAACCGAAAAGATTGAAGAGCTGGAAAACGGACTTCCGTCAGGGTTCAAGTTCAACAAGGTTTTTTACCAGCCTGAGCGTGTAAGTGATGCCATTGATACATTTATTGTAAATCTTATAGAATCAGTACTTATCGTTATAGTTATTCTTATGCTTACCATGGGATTCAGAAGTGGTGTCATCATAGGAACAGGACTGGTAATTACAGTTTTGGGATCTTTTGTAGTCCTATATTTCTTTGATGGAACTCTTCAGAGAGTGTCTTTAGGGGCATTTATAGTTGCCATGGGTATGCTTGTGGATAACGCAATAGTGGTTGTGGATGGTATTTTGGTTGACAGTGCGCGTGGTATGAAAAAGCCTCAGTCACTTGTTCACACGGCTAATATCACGGCACGTCCGCTTTTGGGAGCTACCCTTATTGCTATCATAGCTTTTATGCCGGTTTCGCTGTCCCCGGATATGGCCGGAGAATATGCCCGCGACTTATTTATCGTATTGGCCGTATCTCTGCTTCTCAGCTGGATTCTGGCACTGGTACATGTCCCGATTCATTCAGAACATTATTTGAAGATTAAGACGGCAGATGACAATACAAATATTTTCAATACACCATTATACAGAAAATTTCGCGGTATGCTTACTTTCCTGCTGCATCATAAAGCCGGGACTATTATCGGAATTGTACTGCTGTTAATTGTCAGTGTTTGCTGTTTCAGTTTTTTACCACAGACATTTTTCCCGGATCTGACATACAACCAGATTTATATGGAATATAAGATGCCGGAGGGAACACGTATCGAGAAGGTTGAAAAAGATCTGGAAGAAATAGAGAGGTATCTCAAGACAAATCCGGCCATAACGCACGTAACCACATCTCTCGGAGGCACGCCGGCGAGATACAACCTTGTACGTTCAGTAGCTGATCCAAGTCTTCGATACGGAGAATTGATTATCGATTTCAAAAGCCATAAGGACATAGACAACTGTATGCAGGATTTACAGGAATATATGAACCGTCATTATCCTGATGCCTTTATCCGGCTAAAGAAATATAACACTATGTATATGGAATTTCCTATAGAAATTCTGGTCTCCGGCCCAGATCCGGGAGTTCTGAAGGAATTGAGAAACAAAATTCAGGATATTATGCGGGAGGAACCTTCTGCAATGCTTATTACAGATAATTGGGATGATCCAGTCATCAACATGGACATTAACTTCAACCAGCATAATGCCCGAAGAGCAGGACTTGGAAAAACAGATATTGGATTGTCATTGCTCTCAGTAACAGAGGGTATTCCTGTAGGTTCTTTATATGATGGCAGTATATTAAAAAATATTTACCTGAAGAACATAGGATATAACAGTCTCGAAGATGTTACTGTCAATTCTATGCTGCCTAATATTACTGCTGTGACAGAAGAGGAAAGTATCCAGCGAATGCTTATGGACCCTGAACGGAAACAGTTGTTGATAGACAGGTTGACATCCGGAAGGCCTGTTAAAGAAATATCGGACAGTATCAGCTTTGAATGGAAAGATCCAGTCGCCTACCGTTATAACGGACAGCGTGCTGTCATAGTCCAGTGTAATAATGCCTACGGATTTACCGCTGAAGATACACGCCTTGCTCTTGAAAAGAAAATTAATGAACGAATTGACTTCCCTGACGGCTATTCCATGAAATGGCTGGGTGAGTATAAGGCAAGTACAGATTCTAACAAGTATCTTTTCAGAAGTCTGCCCATAGCGGTCATATTCATGTTTGCGGTTTTGGTATTTCTATTCAGGGATTTCAAGAAACCGTTAATTATTTTTCTGTGTCTTCCGCTTGCATACATAGGTATTGTAATGGGCATTTTCGTCAGTGGAAAGCCTTTCAGTTTTGTTGCTGTTGTAGGAGCTTTGGGATTGATAGGTATGATGATAAAAAATGGAGTTGTACTTATAGATGAGATAGCTGCTCAGATCAAGACTGGCGTTGAGCCTGTTGAAGCCCTGTTGTCAGCCTCTTCATCCAGATTAAGACCGGTAATGATGGCTTCAGGAACTACTATCCTTGGTATGATACCTCTGATTTCAGATGCTATGTTTGGTCCTATGGCTGTAGCCATTATGGGAGGCCTTCTTGTTGGTACAATCATTACATTAATGATTATTCCTGTATTCTATGCTTTATTCTTCAATATTAAATGTGATTAAAATGAAAAGACTTTTATCAGGCATATTTATAATCCTGCTATCATCGTTCAGTTATGCTCAAAGAGTATTCACTCTTGATGACTGTTGCAGGATTGCGGTAGAGAACAATAAAAAGATGAAACTGTCAGATTTTTCGATAAAGCAGGCAGAACTTCAAGAAAAGAATGTGGTAGCAGGTTTTCTTCCGAAACTGTCCGCATCGGGAGGCTATCTTTATGCCAATAAGGATTTTTCGATGGAACTTGCCCCTTCTTTATCTGCGGCCCTTGATATAAGCAATACTTATTTTGCAGGTGTACAGCTTGAACAGCCAGTTTATATGGGTGGCAAAATTATTGCGGCAAGGAATATGTCGGAAATTGGCACAAATATGGCTGTACTGAACCGGAAAAAGAACGATTCCGAAATCCGTATAGAAACGGAAGAAGCATACTGGAATGTAATTAAGGCCAAGGAACTATATGAGGTTTCAATCAAATACAAGAACCTTGTGGAAGAGCTCTTTAATAATATTGAAAAGATGAATAAAACTGGTATGTCACCCAGAAATGAATTGCTCAAAGTACAGGTGAAACTGAACGAAGCCAATCTTTCCATGAAAAGAAGCGAAAATGCAATCAGACTGTCGAAAATGGCTTTATGTCATATAATGGGAATTCCTCTGAGTGATGATATTGAAATCTCAGGAACCATAGAATTTGAACCGGCAGTATTCCGAAATGATGAATTCATAATAGAAAACCGTTCTGAATATAAGTTGTTGTCTGAAAATATCAATCTGAAGAGAGAGCAGATAAAGTCTGTAAGAAGTGATTATTTGCCAAGAATAGGACTTGTAGCCGGATATAATTATATAGATGGAGTTAGAATGAACGGACATAAGTTTCTGAAAGATGACATATTTTCTGTAATGTTGGCTGTAAAGATTCCTCTTTTCCATTGGGGAGAAGGACACAGAAAAATAAAATCTGCAAAAATTGAATTGCAGAAAGCAGAGGTCATGCGGGATGAAATGATTGAAAAGATGCAATTGGAAGTTACAAGAAACTATAATATTCTGAATGAAGCTGAACTGGAGGTCGAACTTACTGAAAATGCTTTCAGTTATGCAGAGGAGAATTTGCAGGAAAGCAGCAAAAGCTTTGAAACAGGTATGGAAACATTGGCTAATTTTCTGGAAGCACAAGCCAGTTGGCAGAAAGCATATTTTGAGGTTATATCTGCAAAAACCAATTACCATATTGCAAAATCTAAATACTTAAATTCTATTGGTGGCTTATGAAATCAGATTCAATTGAAACAATAACAGCTGAAATAAAAAGGCTTCTATATAAAGAAAACAGGATAAGTATTAATGATATAATGAAAACAATTCATTATCCTCATGACATGGTACTTATCGCAATAGGTTATCTTTTACGTGAGGACAGTATATACTTTAATGAGCAGTATATGATTATTGAGTATAAAACATTTTATTTCTGATTTTAATTAGTGGATACTTATCCTTTTTCCTATGGGGCTTCCGTTCTCTTTTCGTCGGCGAATATAGGACGAAACGTATCAATGCCAAACCGCATTCCATTCGGATGACGAAAACAGACTGCTGCACAATCGGTTTTCTATCCGGATTTGGCTTATGATACCAGCTGCTTCATCCTCCTTATGCCTCAAAAAGTTGAATATCCAGCCCTCAGTTCAAAAAGAGGGAAATAAAAAACAGATTTTCAAACAATTAAAACGGAAAGAAATGAAAGAAGAAATCAGACAGGACGGCAGGACAATACTGTCAAGCGAAGACGGATACAGCATCCGTATGTTTTTCAATAATCTGAGTGGAAAGAACTTTTCCGGAAAGGAGTACCGAGACTATGTCAGAAACATAGCCTTCGGCGAAATGGGATTCAGACCGGGTACAATCGAATTCTATTGCGATGGAAAGAAAGTCAGGACAGGAACACTTCCCGAACCCTGAACAGCAGTCAGGACGGATATGCAGACAGCATATCCGTCTGTTTTTTTTAGCTCCGTATCACTTTTATATTCATGAGTTACCGCATTTTCCCTTTTTTCCCGGCAGGGCGGTTCCCTTTTGTACCGTCACATGTTCCGATTCATTTCCTGTTACGCCTCACATACGGTACTCATCACCGGCATTGATTTTCTTCGCGAATCTACTGGCCGGTCCGAATCGCAGATACCGCTATGCCAATCGGGTACGGATTTGACGGCAGCCTTCCGCAAATCGGAGATTTGGGTATTCCATAAAATCCGCAGCCGCTTTACCTGCTTTTGTCGTCCGCTTTTCCAGTCTTGATTGCTCGAAAATTCCAATCCCGGCATGAGAGTCCGAAGCGGCTCGAACCAAGGGAAATTAACAACTAAAAAAAATACAGGTATGGACA
The DNA here is from genome assembly GCF_003604005.1 of Bacteroides sp. OF03-11BH. Lineage (NCBI taxonomy): Bacteria > Pseudomonadati > Bacteroidota > Bacteroidia > Bacteroidales > Bacteroidaceae > Bacteroides > Bacteroides sp. OF03-11BH. The sequence goes on from NZ_QTMW01000022.1 coordinate 93,658, forward strand.
CAACAGCAGCAACAATGCATCCGGCAGAAGAATATCTCCGTAACGAACAGAACCCACCGGTCTTGTATGTCAGAATTTACGGGGAGCGCAGGAAATTGTTTATCAACCGAGGCAGAGAGAACGTCGTCGGTATTATTGCGAAAGGCAAACGCAAGCATGGCTACATTTTTTCAGATTGGAGCCATATCGAAAAAATCTATTATCCGTCACAGGAAAAGGAAGACGAAAAGGATATGGACAGGAAAATGATTCTCAAATACCAGAAGCTCGCACGCCTTGCCACGCATACCAACGACTGGCTCCGCAAGATTGCAGCAGCAGACCTTGAGAAGTCCCTGTACGAAAACCGTATCACCACGGGAACGGCTATTGACGGAAAGTGCATCCGACTCTCCACGATTGAGAAGTATTGCGGAAGCTGGGACATGCAGCGGTTCCGCCAGGCCATGAAGAATAAGGAGAAATTCTCGACGCTTCGTTTCGACTTTTGCGGTTATGACGGTACGCTTTGGTGCGAGCCGCGGGACAATGGTGACATGGCTGCCGGATTCAGCAAGGAGTACCGGAATTGCGGCAACGGCTATTACTATCTGCTAATCAATGACGAGTTCATGATTGGTTACGATATTGACTGATAATCCACGGACAGACCTTACCGGGGGCCCCGGCAGGGTCTGTTCCGGCTTCGGTCTGCCGACGGCAAAGTCCCTTTTTATCGACGGCATTGCCATGCACCGTTCCTTTTTTACCTCAGATCTTCCTTTTCTATTTTTCCATCCGCCTGTTTTCAATCCTTTTCTATCCATCCCTCTTGTAGCTGCTCTTCCGTTCTCCGCCGTGCGACCTCGGGGGATTGGATTTTTCAGCAAAGGTAACCGCCGGTTTCCATTCCTGCCAATGCCGGCATTCTGCCCGTGGGGTCTCGGAAAAATCTTCCTCTCCGGCTGTCGAGCGTATTTTTCCTTACCGGCCATGGCGGATGTCCACCGCCACCTTTCAAGGCAGAAAAATAATCCCTGCGGCCGCAAACGGGCCGAAAAAAGGGAAATAAAAAAAATAGGTTAAATCATGGGTTACAACAAATTGACATCATTATCGGCCAACATCAAGGCCATAGAGACAGCAGTAGCTATCCACTCGCAGGGCAGGACAGCCACGCAAGAGGAAAAACAGGTATTGGCGCAGTATTCAGGTTTCGGCGGTATCAAGGATGTACTGGACTTGGGTACGGACAAGCCGCTTGACAAAGGGGTTGCCGGGCTTTTGAACCGTCTGCTGGATGCGTTAAGGACACTTGCAGGGGGTGACGAGGCAGCTTGCCGTTCACTTGTTGAAAGCATCAAGTCATCTGTATTGACAGCGTTCTATACGCCGCAATTCCTGATTGACGCAGTGGCGGCACAGATACACAAGACATTTTCTGCCAACGGCTTGCAGATGCAAAGTTTTCTTGAACCGAGCGCAGGCATCGGCGGTTTCCTGCCTGTAGCCATGCCCAGCACACGCAGCTATGCTTTTGAGAAAGACACCATTACAGGGCTTGTACTTTCGCTGCTGCATGAGGACGCAACCGCCGTAACGGCAGGGTTTGAAACGATAGGCACACAGGAGCTGGAGCATCGGAAATTCGATGTCATTGCTTCAAACATTCCTTTCGGCAACTTCCGTGTCTTCGATGCCGACCTGTGGAAAAAGGGCGGTATCTACGAACAGGCCACAAAGACCATTCATAACTATTTTTTTGTCAAAGCTATGGAACTGCTTTCCGAGGGCGGTCTGCTTGCCTTTGTCACTTCAAGAGGTGTGGCCGACACGGCAGGAAATAAGTTTGTACGTGAGTATCTGGTGAACCATGCCGACCTTGTCAGCGCAGTACGTTTGCCTGACGCTCTTTTCATGCAGACAAGCGGTATCGAGGTGGGCAGCGACCTGCTCATATTCCAGAAACATACCAATAAGGCGGCACTCTCCGCACGTGAACAGATGTTTTTGCAGGTGGGCAAAGAAATGTACGACATGAACGGAACGATGACCGAAAATGCCAACAGGCTGTTTTCCATGCCGAAGACCGTACTGGCGACCGACAGCCGTATTGTGATGAACCAGCACGGCAAATATGTACGCAAACACCAGTGGCTCGGCTCTGATGCGGCCATGGCACAATACCTTTCCGCACTTCTGAAATACGACTTTGACCGGTATTTCCGTAAAAACCTTTTCGGACAGCAGGGCGAAGCGTCCGTGCAGATGTCGCTGTTCGGGATGCAGGAGACGACCGCACTCTCCGTAAACAGAGGACGGAGAGCCTACACGGAAAAACTCGAGGACTGGATGAAAAGCGGTACATTGGTAATGTTCGAGGGGCAGATTGGTACGGTCGTGTTCCGCAAATCAAGCCACTATGCCGATGTGGCCGTGGATTTCGTTCCGGTGGACGAGGGAAAGGTCAATATGGAGCGTGCAGCCGACTATTTCCCTGTCCGTGAAGCGTATTTCATGCTTTCTGTCAGGGAAAGGGATCTGCAGACCGAACAGACGGCCATACGTGAGCGGCTGAACACGCTGTATGATGCCTTTGTAGCCAAATGGGGATTTTTCCATGAGAACGACAACAAGGAGTTTATCATGCTTGACAGCCTCGGTGTCGAGGTGTTCACTATCGAAATGCAGCTTGGCGGCGATATAGTCAAGGCCGACATCATGCGTGAGCCTGTGGCTTTCACGAAGATTACGACCGACCGTATTTTACAGCCGTCGGAAGCACTGGCAAGCAGCCTCAATTTCTACGGCAAGGTGGAAATGGACTACATCATGCGCTCTACCGGCCTGTCTGATGAAGATGTAATCGCAGCGTTGCAGGGCGAGATATTCTACAATCCTGTTACGGATGAATGGGAACACAAAGGCAAGTTCATTGCAGGCAACGTGATAGCTAAATGCACGGAATTTGTTTCCTGCATTCCCGACCTTTCGGAAAGGCAGCAGCAATGGACGGAAATATCCGTCAAGGCACTGGAGAACGCAACGCCCGAACCGATACCTTATGAAGAGTTGGATATCAATATGGGCGAGCGTTGGATTGACCCGCAGCTTTACGCCGACTTTGCGGCAGAACTTTTCGGGGTGGAAGCCGAAGTGATGTACTTTGATGTCAACGATACCTATGTAGTGCGTCTGAAAGGTTACTCCCCGGCAGCATACAACACCTATTCCGTGCGTAATTTCAACGGTGAAGACCTGTTTGTCCATGCCTTGCATGACACAGTGCCGGAGATAACCAAAGAAGTGTATCGCAACGGCGACAAGGTACGTGTGCCCGACGAGGAAGCCATTCAGGAAGCGGCCACCAAGATACAGGAAATCCGCAGCAATTTCAACCAGTGGCTCGATGCCCGTCCTCTGGAAGTCAGGGATGAACTGGTACGCACATACAACGAGCGTTTCAACTGCTATGTCCGTCCGGCCTATGACGGTTCGGCACAGACCTTTCCGCAGCTTTCCTTTGAGCAGTTCCCGTACAACGAACTCTACCCGTCGCAGAAAGACGCAATCTGGATGATTAAGCAGAACGGCGGCGGCATCTGCTGGCACGAAGTAGGCACAGGCAAAACCATGATTATGTGCGTCTCGGCCTATGAAATGAAGCGTCTGGGATTGGTACAGAAGCCTCTGATTATCGGCCTGAAAGCGAATGTACACGAAATTGCCGACACGTTCCGCAAGGCATACCCGAACGCAAAAGTCCTGTACCCGGGCAAGGAAGATTTCACACCGGCCAACCGCAAAGAGGTGTTTTCCAAAATCAAGAACAACAACTGGGATTGCATCATCCTGACGCACGACCAGTTCGCCAAGATACCGCAGTCCGAGGAAACCATGATAGAGATATTCACAGAAGAGCTTTACGATGTGGAGCGAAGCCTTGAAGTGTTGGAACAGTCCACCATGCGCTACCGTAGCCGCAAGATGCAGAAAGGGCTGGAAGTGAGACAGGAAAATTTGAAGGCGAAGCTGTCAGAGCTTCGTAAAAAGCTGGACGACCGCAAGGATGATACCGTGGACTTTCATTCAATGGGTATAGACCACATCTTTGTCGATGAATGCCACATGTTCAAGAACCTCATGTTCCAGACACGCCACAACAGGGTAGCAGGTATCGGCAATACAAAAGGCTCGCAAAGGGCGATGAACCTGCTGTTTGCCATCCGTGACATCCAGCACCGAACGGGCCGTGACCTTGGGGCGACTTTTTTGTCCGGTACGGTGGTGGTAAATGCGCTGACAGAGCTTTATGTGATGTTCAAGTATTTGCGCCCACGTGAACTCAAGCGTCAGCAGATTAGCTGTTTCGATGCCTGGGCGGCCATATTTACCAAAAAGACAGCCGACTATGAGCTGAACGTGACAGGGGCAATCAAGCGCAAGGAGCGTTTCCGCACTTATATCAAAGTGCCCGAACTGGCGATGTTCCTGCGTGAAATCACCGACTACCGTACAGCCGACATGATACATCTTGATGTGCCGGAGAAAAATGTCCGCTTCCTCTCTCATGCGCCGACAATCGAGCAGGAAGAAATGATCGGACGCCTCGTTTCCTTTGCCGGTAGTGGAAACTGGGAAGACCTCGGGCTTGATACGATCGAGCCGGACAACCTCGACAAGGCAAAGATGCTCATTGCTACCAATGTGGCACGCAAGATGGCTCTCGACATGCGCCTTTTGGGTGAGAAGTTCAGCGATGATGCAGGTAACAAGGCTTCCATCTGCGCCCGAACCATCTATGACTATTATGTACGCTCGGCGGCCAATAAGGGTACGCAGTTTGTCTTCAGTGACCTTTCCACTTACAAGCCGAACGAGTGGAACATCTATACCGACATCAAGGAGAAGCTGGTACGCCTCGGCATCCCGGCTGATGAAATCCAGTTTATCCAGTGCGCCACCACGGAGAGGGCAAGGAAACGCCTCTTTGAAGACATGAACAGCGGCAGGGTACGTGTCCTCTTCGGCTCTACGTCGATGCTCGGTACTGGGGTCAACGCCCAGCAGCGGGCTGTGGCGGTGCATCATCTGGAGATACCGTGGAGACCTGCCGACATGGAGCAGCGCAACGGTCGTGCGGTACGCAAGGGCAACACCGTGAAACTCTGGGGCGGTAACGTGGTGGACATAATCATCTATGGAACAGAGAAGACTTTGGATGCCTACAAGTTCAACCTGCTCAAAAACAAGCAGATGTTTATCAACCAGATAAACAACGGCACTATTGCCGTGCGCCGCATCGACGAGGACTGCATGGACGAGGACAGCGGAATGAACTTTGCCGAGTTCGTGGCTATCCTTTCAGGAAATACTGACCTTTTGAACAAGGCCAAGCTCGACAACAAAATCATGCAGCTGGAGAAAGAACAGGCCATATTCAAGAAAGAGCGCATCCGTGCGGAGCGTAAGATTGCGGCCAACACGGAAGCTGTCGGCAAGGCAGAGCGCATCGTGGCGCAGGTCGAGCAGGATATGGAGTATATCGCATCCTATAGCGGCAACAGGGAAACGCTGTTGCTCAATCTGCAGCAGGCTACCCGGGAAGAGACAGGCCGTGAACTGCACCGCATAGCCAAGACATACAGGGGCGAGGCTTACCGTACCATTGGCAGCTATATGGGGCTGAATCTGCTTGTCCGCAGCGAGTACACCCTTTCCGGCTCGTTCGACCGTAACGCTTTCTTTGTAGAGGGCGTAAGCGGACTGAAATACCGCTGTGGCGTGTCGGGAGCCCTGCCGTTGGGATTTGCCGAATCGGCACGATACCCGCAGGCCGCACTTGAAAGGATGCCGTCTTTGATAGAGAAGCAGCAGAAGCAGATAGCCATGCTACAGCACGAAATACCGACCTTGCAGGAAATCACCGCCCGGAAGTGGAGCAAGGCGGAAGAACTGGAGCGGTTGAAACAGGGATGTAAGGAATTGCAGCAGCGGATTGACGAGGCACTCAAGGAAGCCGAGCGTCCGCAGTCCGAAGTTCCCGAAGAAGAAAATACTGTCAGGGCTGCCTGACCGTGATTCATTGATTTAACCTTTTGCCTGTCCGGTCGTGATGATCGGGCAGGTTTTCCTGTGTTTCGTCCTGCCGGGGCCGGCTGGCTTTTGTAGGCTGGCATCTGCCTTTTTTATCCTCCTTTTCCCTTTTTATCGCCTCCCTTTATATCTGTCTTTCAATCCTTTTATATCTTTGTCCTTGCAGTCCGTCCTGACCTTCCGGCTTATTGTTCCGCGAAAGTAACGGATAACAGCTGCACCTTGCAAATCCTCACGGCCTGCGGTGGCCGACGGAAATCTTCCTTCTCGGGGAGAAGCGTATTTCTGTCGCCAGATTTGTCCGGTTGCCGTTATCACATTCATTTAAGAAATATATTTATTATCAATAAGTCTTTAATATAATAGTCGTGAAATAACAAAGCAATCAATTATAATTATTACATTTCAATCAGGGTTACTCCAAAATTGAAGTATAGATTCAGAAGGTAAACAAAAATCATCTGGTACAATTATCCCAATTGTAATTTCAGCTCTTGTTACAGCAACATATAGTTTTGCGCGTGTTTCATCAGCCAATTGTTTAGTTGTATTATTTATCCATGTCAACATGTTTTCTGTTGGATAAACTATAACATTAGGAAAATCCAAGCCTTTTACTTCTCCCATGTTATATCTCTGCTTAATATTTGGATGGATATTTTTCAAGGCTTTATTATTCCAAATTAGAGCAACTGGATTAAATCTATCTACATAGTTCCCAACATCACAGTTCTTAATTAATAGACAATGTTCTTGTTGAGAATTTTCTTTTACTGATTTCATTTCGGGATATTGTGGCATAATCAAACTTGCAAAATCACATATACATCTCGGACATCTATGTGATTTTACAAGAGTTGTTTCGTCTATAGTAACATAGCGCTTATTTTTTTTATTTACACAATCTTGGATAAATGAAGCTATGTCGCCAGAGTACTTTTTGTATTTAGATGATGTATGTGTTGAATATGTATGCTGGCGCGGATCTCCTGCAAATACGCAAGTTATACCTGTTCTTGTTAGTATCAACTTTATAATTTCATAATCATAGCCGACAAAATCTTGGCACTCATCAAAATACAAATAATCAAAAATCGAATTTAACCTTTCAGTAAGTTCCGAGGGATTTTTAAGATACAATTCATTTGCAAGTTCAGATAACTTATCACTAAATACTTTATGCTCTTCTGTTGTTAAATATTTTTTACGATAATTGTCTTTTTTAATGGTTCATCAAATGAGTAGTGACATCCTCAATGCATGAGCCACCACAGAAGTAGATACTCATGAGGGAACGGACGATTTCACTGTACTGATAACCGAACGAGCTACACCTTAGACCGAGTGTCGAGTCGATTACAGATGACAATGTGGAGTCAAATTGCTCCATGATTGAAAATATTCCTCCAAAAGGAGTGAGCTTCTCGGATTTTATTTGTATTTTTGCCATGCCTGATGAGGTTTTGTTTGATTATTTTTTTGCAACACTAAGTTAAGTGAATCCTCTGACATGGCAAAATCCTGAGCAACTTTTTGTTGCTCAGGTACTTAAAAAAAATATTTTATAATAGTGTTGCGGAATTAAGGATGACAAAAAAGAAATTGCCCGTTCGTTTTACGGGTCAGCACTTTAC